>DATKGA010000197.1:0-3688 GCA_035510935.1 Acidobacteriaceae bacterium | reverse complement strand
GGGAAGGGAAGACCGCTTAAGGCCCGGGTGCTATCGCTTCGTGACGGGAATCACCGCATGTTCTAGTCGCAGAGTTCACATTGACCTGAGGATGCACGACGTGACTATTGATGCGGCCCTGAAGGATTGTTACGCGGCATAGCATACGTCTTTATGCTGGAAGTAGTTTTGGATGCGTCTGGGTTGTTTTTGAATGCTGCGGAGGCTTCCGACGGCGGTTCGGGTGAGAGCTTTGGCTGTCCTTGCGGGTGCTGCGGTCGTGACGCTGTGCTTGAGGTCGGCGTTGAGCAACTCGTCCGGGTTCAATTCCGGCGAGTAACTGGGCAGATAGAAGACCTCGATCTTCTCCGAGTGGACGGCCAACCACCGCTTGACGAGCTTCGAGTGATGCACTCTCAGGTTGTCGAGGATGAGAAAGATCTTGTCCTTGCGCTGGCGGATGAGCCGTGCGAGAAAGCCGATCAGGATCTTCGCGTTGAGCGCTCCGGCGAAGACCTTCCAGCGCATCTCGCCCTTGTTGGTGACCGTCGAGATGACGCTCAACCCCTCGCGCTTGGCGTTGATCCGCAGCACCGGCGTCTGGCCTTTGGGCGCGTAGCCGCGACCGCGCACGTCGTCCGACCGGAGCCCGGTCTCGTCGCCCCAATGAATCTCCGCGCCCTCTGTTTTGGCGCGTTTCGCGATGGCCGGATAGGTCTCCTGGAGCCACTTGCCGACCGCCGCGGGCGACTGCTCGTAGGCCTTCTTCAAGGGCTTCTGCGGCGTATATCCCCAACGCTTGAGGTACTTGCCGACGGTGCGCACCTGCAGCCGGACACCGGTGCGCACTTCAATCAACTCGCTCACCGCCTGGCGCGTCCAGAGGGCGTAATTCATCTTCAACTGATCGGGGGTGCGGTCCTGAATCAGCCACTGTATCTCTTGCTCTCCCTGCGGCGACAGCAGCCGCCCCGAACCCTTCGGTCGATGGCCGCGCTTGATCTTCACCGCCGCCCAGCCACCTCGTTCATAACCCCGCTGCGCGCTCATCACGGTGTTGGTCGAGAGCTCGCACTGACTGGCCGTCTCACGTATCGAAACCCCGGCCAAACGCAGCTTCACCGCTCGCCGCCGACGTTCGTTCAAGGCCGCTTCCGGCAACCTGCGGGAATCCATCTTCTCCATAGGGAAATAGACGGAAATCAAACCAGAAATGTCTCATCGCTTCAAGGCCGGATCAGTAATCTATTCGATTTCTTCCGCAAAGGATCAAATGATCGACATTGAAAAGCTATCTGACAAATCAGGGTTCACCCAGAACTAGTTTTCACTTGTTTCAGTCAATTCGTGGCTATTTCCTTCCCGTCAGCAGCTGGACCGTACCTTCGTCAATCGAATCCCCGACTCCTAGCTGAGTGAAAATGACGCGCGCCTGCGGATCCTGAGGACGTTCCACCTCTAGCATCTCCCCGAAGCGTTCGAGTTCCACAAATTCCTCCGTGTGTTGTACGACTACCCAGGATGTCTTCATAGACCCCCGTGCATTGACAGATTCCCCAGCAATTGTATGAGTTAGAGCAGTCCCCCCACGTCATCCAACGCTTCAAGGAGGTATTCCCTGTCCTTGCGGTGATAGACACGTTGGTCGAACTTGCGCATAGCGCGGGTAACTCGCTGGAAACGTGGTGGCGTGCTCCTCCCTTTCGCAGGTCGCCATGTACGGACGGGTCGCCCAATTTTCCTTTTCCTCAGTCCGTTTGCTAAGTAGCAGATCCCCGCGCACGTGGCGTCCGCTGACAATCCGGGACCTCCATGGCTGCCATTCCCAAAGCCCTGAATCGCCTTCTAAGCCGCGGCCATATTGAACTCCTGTTGGACCGGCTTAACGATCGTCCCATCCTCGCGCACCTCTTGGCTCTCCACGTAGAAGCTCACCAGGTTGGCGTTTCCGAACGATGTCGTAATCGCAACGTCGGCTGCGTCCCGCCCAGTCGCAAGCAGCACGCGCCCCGGCCGAGCGTCGTTGTGGCGCGCGTCCATCGTCCACCAGCGCCCATCCAGCCAGACCTCGTACCAGGCGCTGAAGTCGCCAATCCCCGTGTATGGCCAACGGATGTCGCCCAGATTGCCAGTCACGTATCGCGTCGGAATGTTCTGGCAGCGTGACAGCGTCACCGCAAGGTGCTGGAAGTCACGGCACACGCCAACCTGTTCGTTGAACACGTCCATCGCGGTTTTGGTCGGTCTCGCCGCCTGGTAGTCGAACCGCAGCTTCTCATGCACCCAGTCGCGGATCGCCGTCGCGCGCTCCCACCCAGGAGCCATCCAGCCGAAAAGATCCTGCGCGATCGGCACAAACCGGTCCACCTCGCAGTATCGGCTTGGCAGCAGAAATCTCAACACCTCCGACGGCAGATTTTCAATCGGCGTCTGTTGCGCCTCCATTGGAATCTGCTCAGCCTCGCCGTCCACATCGATCGTGCTGGTCCCGCTCAGCCGCAGATGTCCAGTTGGCGCGACGAAACGCGAGCACCGGTTGCCGAAGCTGTCGCGATACTCTAGTGTTCTGAGTCATTAATTCGTCTACAAAACCTGGCGACGGAATCGAGGATCTGGTCTGCGGTTTTATGCCAGATGAAGGGTTTTGGGTCGCGGTTGTGGTGTTCGATGAAGGCGTCGATGGCCGCTTTCAGTTCTTTGGTCGAGCGGTGGACTCCCCGCCGAAGCTGTCGTTCCGTAAGCAGAGCGAACCAGCGTTCCACCAGGTTCAGCCAGGAGGCAGAGGTGGGAGTGAAGTGGACATGGAAGCGGGGGCGTTTGGCCAGCCAGTTCTGAATCAACTTGGTCTTGTGAGTCCCGTAGTTGTCCAGGATGAGGTGAACATCCAGTTCTTCGGGCACGTTGTTCTCGATGGTGTCGAGGAAGTTGCGGAACTCCTGGGAGCGATGGCGTTGCTGGTTCTGGCCGATGATCTTGCCGGTCTTGGTGTCGAGTGCCGCAAACAAGCTGGTTGTGCCGTGCCGGGCGTAGTCGTGGGTGCGGCGTTCGATCTGTCCAGGTCCCATGGGCAACAGTGGGGCCGTGCGGTCAAGCGCTTGGATCTGGCTCTTTTCATCTACGCATAAGACCAGCGCGCGTTCAGGAGGATTCATATAAAGTCCCACGATGTCGCGCACCTTGTCGATAAACAACGGGTCTTTGGATAGTTTAAACGTTTCCGCGCGATGCGGGGCCAGCGAAAAGGCGCGCCAGATGCGGCTGATCGCGGTCTGGTTGATGCCTGTGGCCTGGGCCATCGTACGCGTGGACCAATGGGTGGCGGCGGCAGGCTTGCTCTCCAGCGTGCGCACGATCACGGCTTCGATCTGGGCATCGCTCAGTTTGCGGGGCTGTCCGGGACGCGGCTCATCGAGCAGGCCGTCCAACCCCTGCTCAGCAAATCTGCGCCACCATTTACTGACCGTCTGAATACACGCATGGGTCTCTGCGGCGATGGCCGTCGCGGTCAGTCCCTCGGACGCATGCAATACGATCCGCGCTCGCATCGACAAAGCCTGGGCGGTCTTCCTTCTCCGCGTCCAGCCCTGTAAGCTACTGCGCTGCTCCCCGCTCAGTTCCAACTCCGGCAATCGGCGTCCTCGTCTCATGACCGCGCTCCTGTCATGTTAGACACTTCTCATCGTAAATAGTTTAGCTAATTAATGACTCA
>DATKGA010000196.1:0-22272 GCA_035510935.1 Acidobacteriaceae bacterium | reverse complement strand
CTGTTTTTCCTGTCAACCCCCTCGTCGCCCCAATATCCTCCTAACCCAAACCTCACCAACCACTTCCACCTGCAAAATACTTGGCATAGTAGTTATGCCCCGCTTGGTAGAATTAACTTAATGGATCAAAAGCATCCGGCTAGACCGCGCTCTTTCTCAATCGAATTACCCATAGCAAACAGGGATTTTATCCATAATCTGTGTAAAGCTTGAACACTCCCACCCCGCCAAACCCGCATTTTTCACCCGCAACTCCATGATTTTGAAATTTTTATCCACAAATTATTCAGAATCAACCATTTACTGGCATTCTACCGGCACATATTTCGTAACCATCTGATTCCAAATAACTTATCAAATTCTCTGATTCCAGATATTTTAGAAACTAACAGCAATAGAATGATCGCCTTACAAGTGTTCCCCTTCCAGGGGGGAGGGGGGGAGGGGGGTACTAGATATTTAGGCTGTCAATCGTCCTTCTCACCCTTCTCACCGCCATTGTCCAATCCATCTAATCGTGGCTGGGTGCTTTACTCCAGGCACAGGTCAACCGGGCTATGATGAAGGGAATTGGAGCGGGGATGACGACGCAATATTATTCGGGGCCAACCTATGGCGGCAGGTTCTTCAGCTTCCTGCTGGCGCTGGCGCTGGGTGCGGCGGCGTTCGCCTTCTTCGTCCGGCACTCGACTACAGGCACCGCAGGTCGCATCGTCACGATCATTACCGGGCGCGCGTCCGCCATGGACATCTCGCTGACCACCGTGGTGGACAGTGTCCATCGACTCGGACGCCTGCAGACCGTCGTCTACTCGCTGGATACGGTGGTCGAGAACAACCCCTCCCCGGCTGCATCGCACGCGCCGGGCGGCGACCCCAGTCTGCTGGTGGTCCACGGCAAGTCCATCGCGGGCATGGATCTTTCGCAGCTCAAGCCGGAGGATGTACGCATCGACTCCAGCGGACATGGCATCCACGTCACGCTGCCAGCCTCGCAACTCTTCTCGACTGCGCTGGACGACCAGCGCACGCGGGCCTACTCGCATAGTACGGGGACGCTGGCACCACCGGACCAGTCTCTGGAGCCCGACATCCGCTCCAGGGCACAGGACCAGCTGCAGCAGACAGCGCTGAAGGACGGCATCCTGGACGCCGCGAGCAAAAACGCTCACGACCTGGTGACAGCGCAACTCTATTCGCTCGGCTTTCAGCAGGTCGACGTCCAATAAAGGAGAGGACCGGCGCAGGTTCCCTCTTCGGTACACAGGCAAATATTTTCACTCCCGACCCAACCCTTGCTTGCGGTATTATGCAGGCATGAGGTTCCTACCGAAACTCGGTTGCCGGCGCCATTCGTCCCACGGTTGCGATGCGATTGGAGAGATGAAAGACGCTAGTCGCTCGCAGGATGAGCAACTCGCCTCCAGCGATCAGGCTCTGGCGGCTGAGTCCCACTTGCTCAAGACCGTAGGTTGGATCTCGGCTGCGCTGGGTGCGCTGGCGATCGGGCTGATCGTGGGCCGCGAGATCCGTCAGCGTTACAAGTTCAACCGCCGCACTCCCTACGATCTCTACGCCCACTCTGGCGACGAGCTGCCCGACGCCGACTGCAGCGTCGGCATATAAGCCGCTTCTCCGGCTTGGCTTACACCCGCCGAAAGCTGTGTAAGGAGACAAACCAGATGCGCAACCCGTCCATGAGGCGACCCCTGCGTCTCAACCTGGAGACCAAGGTTTGCTCTGGACTGGTTTTGCTGGATGCGCTTCTTCTGATCCTGGCAACACTGCGCCATACGTTTTGGAGGGATGAGTCGCAGGCGTGGCTTATAGCTCGCGACAGTCCAACGCTTGCTGCCCTGATCCACAATCTCCGCTACGAACCCCACCCTCCTCTGTGGCACTTGCTGCTCTACCCCATCACCAGGCTCAGTTGGAACCCCGCTTGGATGAAGCTGCCGAATCTTATCTGTGCTATCGTCGCCGCCGGTCTCGTGCTCTTCTGCCAGCGTCTCAGTCTGACGACGCGGATAGGTATTGCCTTCTCCTATTTCTTCCTTTTTGAATACGGCGTGCTGGCCCGCAACTACATGTTGGGAGTTGTTCTGCTGGTTGCGGCAACTCTGCTCGCTACCGGAAGGGTCCGCTCGAAATCCTGGGCCGTCCCCATGCTGCTCTCCCTGGCTGCCCTGTCGTCGTTGCCCGCTCTCATCCTTGCGGGTGGCGTTCTGTTTGTCTATCTGGGGTACGAGTTGGCTCAGCTCCGCAGTCACGGCCAGACTGCAACCCGCCTGCTCCTGCGAGTGGACTTGTTACTGGGCACTTTCCTGGTGGCAGTCTCCTCCCTGGTCTCTGTGCTTCTGATCCGCCCTCCCGCGGATACTGGGCTCTTTCTCTCGGTTATGCGTCGTGCCACGGGACCGTCAGCAGTTCTTCTGAGATGCGGCAAATTTCTTACCAGCGCATATATGCCAATTCCAGTACTGGCACACCAGTTCTGGGATTCGAACCTCTTCTTCCCGCCGTCGCACCGTCTTGACACCATCTTCGATTGTTTGGGATGGTCTCTGTTGGCCGGGTTCGCCGTGTACCTCAGGAGACCGCTCGCACGCTGTTTTTACCTGTTGGGTAGCGGGATCCTTTTGCTGCAACTGAATATCTCCGGCAGCGTCGGCATTCGCCATCTGGGCTGGTTATTTATCTGTCTTGTGCTCGCTCTGCTGATGGAGCATGCGGACCAAAATATGTGCGAGACTGAGCGGCCACGCTGGCAGCGCGGCATGCTATCGGCGATCCTGCTATGCCAGATCTACAGCGGCCTGTTTGCGCTTGCGGTCAGCTTGCGCTATCCGTTCTCGCCTTCACTCGCGGTGGTCTCGTTTCTTCGCAGCCACAACCTCGGCTCGGCGCCCATGATCTTTGAGCCGGACTACATTAGCTCCTCCGTGCTTGCCTATCTTCAACGTCCTGACGCATACGACCTGGAGCAGCACCGCCAGGCTTCCTTCATTCTTTACAACCGTGACGAGTTTCTGAACCAACACGTTCCAAGCCATGACGAGTTGAATGAGCTCTCCGTAGGCAGTGGAGCTCCCGTTCTTATCATGGGGTACCCACTCACGCCGACGCAGGCAGATGGACTTAAAGTCCATCTGCTTGCCGCCTACGACAACGCCATCAACCCTTATGACGTGTACTACGTATATCGTTAGCTTACCGACTCATCCGAAGGTTCCGTGCAGAGGGCTACCATGTCGATCCAGGCTTCGAACTCCGTGACCGGTCCCATCCCTCTGGTTAGTGTCTCCATTACGGCCTTCAACGCAGAAACGTGGCTTGCCAGAGCACTGGATAGCGTTCTTCGGCAACAACTCGATTTCCCCATCGAGATTGTTATCGCGGACGACTGCTCCCAGGATTCGACTCTGCGTATCGCTCACTGCTACCGGGAGCGGCACCCAGAACTCATCCGAGTGCTGGAGCGCAGCAGAAATCTTGGCATTCAGCGCAACACGTACGAGACCCTCAACGAATGCCGGGGAAAGTACATCGCATGGTTGGATTCGGACGACTACTGGACAGACCCGGAGAAACTGTCGAACCAGGTTAAGGTGCTGGAAGCGGATCCAACGATCAGTGTGTGCAGCCATTTTGTCCGCTGGGTCACACCGCAAGGAGAGGTCAAGCGAGAAAAATATCCCTCTCTGCCTGCCGGCCGTTTTGGGCTGGAGGAGGTCATTCGTCATAACTTTCTGCCCACTCCTTCCGTGGTCTTCCGCAATGGGATTCAGCGCGGCCTGCCTCCCTGGTACTTCGAGCTTGAGTCCTTGTCGGACTGGCCGATCTGGGTGCTGGCGGCTCTACAGGGCGATGCGGTCTTGCTGGATCGCGTGATGGCCGATTATATGTTGGCTCCCGGAAGCTCCATGACAAGCCGAGGAGAACTGTTCTGGTGCCGGATGGATGCGGAGTTTTACGAAAAAATTGAGAGCATCCTTCCCGGCCGATGGCATCGACTGGTACGCGCCGAGAAGGGCAGGCGCTATGAATCGATGGCCTATCTGCTGCGCAAGCAGGGCGACTTCACGGCCTCGCGTGTGGCGGCGCTCAAGGCATTCCGCTCGCCGTCTTTGTTGGACAATGTCGGCAGCAAGACAAAGGCGTTGCTCGCTTCCATCGCGCGCGAATCGGAGTGGCGGCTTCGCGGTTGAGGCTCCTAATGGCGAGCCGTTCTAATCTGGCTTCCACTCATAGGTGCCGGGCTGGCGAAGGCCGATGTGGGCAAGCACACGATCGACGAACTGGCGCGCCATCTCGGTGGTATCGCTCGGCAGATTATAGAGGGTGGGCATCACCGGGAAGATGGTCGCTCCGGCGTCGTCGGCGAGCTGCATATTGCGCAGATGAATGCGGTTGAACGGTGTCTCGCGCACGCAGAGGATCAGGCGTCGGCGCTCCTTGAGGCAGACATCGGCAGCGCGCTCTATCAGGTTCGAGGCCATACCGTTGGCAATGCCGGCCAGTGTGCCCATGGTGCAGGGCAGCACAATCATTCCATTGGAAGGGCAGCTTCCGCTGGCGACGTTGGCCCCGATGTCGGCCTCGGCATGCTGCACAATCTTGCTCTGTGAGCCATACGCGCCAAGCAGTTTGTCGAGCAGGCCATTGCGGCCGCTGATTTGCATCTCTTCGGCGAATACGCGCAGAGCGGCTTCACTGGGGATGAAGTCGACTTTAGCCACGCGCGCGTCGCCGTGCAGGGCACGCAGCATTTCGGCGGCAAAGATCGAGCCGCTGGCACCGGTGACGGCCATGGTAAGGCGAAGATTCGAGCATGGAGTAGGACTGCTGGGAGCGGATTCGGCTGGTTGGGTCACGAAGGTGATTATCGCCGATCCGGCGAACAATTAGCCTTCGACTACGCTGGCGCGGCTGGTGACACGCACCTGCTGGGGCGCGGGAGAACGAAGAGCGTGCATGCGGAAGAGAGCGAAGACAGCTTGGCAGACAACATATGCCAGCAGAACGCCAAAGGCCATCGAAGCAAGAACCGCGCACACCAGCGTTACCGAATCGCTCACAGAAACATCCCTCTATTTTCGTTTGCTACCAGGATTAGATGCGGAGCGCGCTCAGACACGACCGACCTGCGTTTATTGTTACAAAAATTGAAGCAATTGCAATGCAGCTATTACGAATTGGTTAATGCTCTTTGGGGTACGTTCCGGCAGAGTGGGCTGGCTGCGCGATCGCGGCTTCAACCGGTACTCGCTCAATTTCAAGAGAGCGCATTCCTGAGGGAAACTCCGCTGCCCATCTATATGGACGCTACCGGAGGCTAAAAGCTTGCCCCTGCAGCACAGCTGCAAATTGACTCCCCGCGCTTCGACCCGCGCGGGCAAGACCCGGTGTGGCGGGATGCCGTATCCTAGAGACTTGGCCCTTTCCCCGCAATGCAGCTCTGTGGGGGTGCACGGCAAAACCGATCCCCATGGGAATGACTCACATCACGGTGCGTGGCGCGCGGCAGCACAACCTGCGCAACCTTTCGGTCTCAATTCCGCGCAACACACTGACCGTGGTGACGGGGCTCTCTGGATCGGGCAAGTCATCCCTTGCGTTCGACACCATCTACGCCGAAGGGCAGCGACGCTATGTCGAGACACTCTCGGCCTATGCGCGACAATTTTTAGATCAGATGGAACGACCGGACGTGGACGCCATCGATGGGCTCTCGCCGGCCATCTCCATAGAGCAGAAGACCACCTCGCGCAGTCCGCGCTCGACCGTGGGGACGATCACCGAAATATACGACTATCTGCGTCTTCTATACGCGTCAGTGGGCCAGCCGCACTGCCCTAAGTGCGGACTGCCGATCACGCGGCAGACGGCGGAGCAGATCGTGGAGCGCATTGTCGCTCAAGCATCGGGCGAGCGCATTACCGTCTACGCGCCGCTGGTGCGCGGACGCAAGGGCGAGTTCCGCGAGGAATTGGAGGCGCTGGACCAACAGGGATTCCGAGCGCGCATAGACGGTGTAATGACCGAGCTGACCGAGGGCATGCGATTGGATAAGCGCAAGAACCATACGGTGGAGGCAGTCGTCGATCGCATCATCCTGAAGCCGCTAGCACCCACCACAAATTCGGGTGTCCCACATCTCGATTCTGAGACGTGGGTAGATGCGCCGCAAAAATCCAGGTTCGACACGCGGCGGCTGGAGACGTCGGTGGCGAAGGCGCTGCAGATGGCCAAGGGGCTGGTGTTGATCGGCATTCAAGGGGCGAATCGCGCACAGGACGAGACGCTATACTCCTCGTCGATGGCCTGCCCGGACTGCGGTATCGACGTGCCCCGGCTGGAGCCGCGCAGCTTCTCGTTCAACTCGGCCTACGGCGCATGCCAGCAGTGCAATGGGCTGGGCAGCACATACGACTTCGATCCCGCAAAGACGATTACGGACTGGTCCAAGCCGCTGCTGGATGGAGCGATGGGGCCGGGATCGGGATCGGCGTATCTGCTGCGTCTGATCAGGCTGGCGGCGGAGCGGTACAAGATCAACCTGAATCTCCCGTTCGCCGAACTGACCAAGTCGCAACAGGACCTGCTGCTGTATGGGCCGCCCAAAAACGAACTGGGCCGAACCGGCTTTCATGGAATCTTCTCGTACCTGCGCGCCAACCTCGACGACACCAAATCGGAGGGCTACCGCGAGTACATGATGCAGTACATGTCGGCCACGATGTGCCCGCGTTGCAAGGGCCGACGGCTGCGTCCGGAGTCGTTGGCGGTGACCATCCTAATCGCCAGCCAGGACAGGTCCATCGCGGATTTCACCGCGCTCTCGCTGGAGCGTGCCCTGGAGGGCGCGCGGGCAATGAATTTTATCGGTCGCGACCGCATCGTGGCAGACCGCTTGCAGCGCGAGATCGTCGAGCGACTGGAGTTTCTTAACGCGGTTGGACTGGGCTATCTATCGCTGGACCGCTCCGCGGCGACGCTCTCCGGCGGAGAGGGGCAGCGAATTCGTCTGGCAACGCAGATCGGCTCGCGCCTGCGCGGTGTGTTGTATGTGCTCGACGAACCATCGATTGGGCTGCATCAGCGAGACAACCAGCGGCTGATCCAGGCGCTGGAGAACCTGCGCGATCTGGGCAACACGGTGCTGGTGGTCGAGCATGACGAGGACACCATCCGCAAGGCCGACTATGTACTCGACCTCGGCCCCGGCGCGGGCAGGAACGGCGGCCTGTTGATCGCCGCGGGAACGCCGCAACAGGTGATGGACAATCCCGCGTCACTGACCGGCCAGTACCTCGCTGGCAAGATCGAAATTGTGGCGCGCGCCCAGCCGAGGCCGCTCACCGGCAAGTGGATTACTGTGGAGAATGCAAGCGCGCACAACCTGCAGCAGTTGACGGTCCACTTTCCGCTGGGTGTGATGACGGCGGTGACAGGCGTGTCGGGCTCGGGCAAATCGACGCTGGTGACGGACATCCTGTACCGCGTGCTGGCGCGCGAACTCTATGGATCGCGCGAGGAGCCGGGAGCGCATGGGCGCGTCGTCGGCATCGACCAGATCGACAAGGTGATCGAAATCGACCAGTCGCCCATTGGGCGGACGCCGCGCTCCAATCCCGCTACCTATACCGGAGTATTCACGGCGATCCGCGATTTGTTTGCCATGCTTCCGGAGTCGCGCGAGCGGGGATACAAGCCCGGCCGCTTCAGCTTCAACGTCCACGGCGGACGATGCGAGGCCTGCCAGGGCGAAGGCCAGCGGCGCATTGAGATGAACTTCCTGCCAGACGTATATGTGCTCTGCGATGTATGCAACGGACGACGTTACAACCAGGAGACGCTCGCGGTACGCTTCAACGGCTACTCCATCGCCGACTTGCTGGATCTGTCGATCTCCGACGCGCTGCCAGTCCTGAAGGACATTCCAACCGCCGCGGCAAAGCTGCAGACGCTGGTGGATGTGGGGTTGGGATACATCCATTTGGGTCAATCCGCCACCACGCTCTCCGGCGGTGAAGCGCAGCGCATGAAGCTGGCGCGCGAACTCTCCAAGCGGCAGACCGGGCGCACCCTGTATCTGCTGGACGAGCCCACCACCGGGCTGCACTTCGACGATGTGCGCAAACTGTTGGAGGTGCTGCACCGGCTCACCGACCTGGGTAACACCATCATCATCATCGAACACAATCTGGACATCGTGCGCAATGCCGACTATGTGCTGGATATGGGGCCGGAAGGCGGTGAGCGCGGCGGACGCATCGTCGCGCATGGCACGCCGGAGCAGATTGCCACAGTCGCTGGATCGTATACCGGCAGCTTCCTGTCTCGTCACCATGGAGCAGACAAAGCAGGGTCGAATTGGACGAATCGAGCCTCGTCAAACGGAAGCGGAGGCGCGAGTCATGCAGGTCCACAGCCGCAGGATATTACAGCCGCGCCCGACCGGGTGAAGACCGCGCGAAGCAGGTTCGTTGCTCCGCAGAAGAAGACCGGCGTGCCGGAGGCGCGGCCGGCCAATTCAGAGAAAATGACAACCGGTAAATCGCTTCCCGCCAAGAAAGTACCGGTAAAGTCTGAGAGGAAGCACGCGAACCTGAAGAGGGAGAAGCCGGCATGAGTCTCATCTCTGCAAACGATCCATCTGAACCATCGAGCACCCGCGACACGCCAAATATTGACTCTTCAGCCGGA
Source organism: Acidobacteriaceae bacterium (assembly GCA_035510935.1). Classification (GTDB taxonomy): domain Bacteria; phylum Acidobacteriota; class Terriglobia; order Terriglobales; family Acidobacteriaceae; genus Edaphobacter. The sequence continues at coordinate 13,563 of DATKGA010000196.1, read as the reverse complement.
CAAGATCACGTCGCTCCTCTTCGGCGCATTCCTCACCTGGGCCACGCGCTCGTGTTTATCAGCTTCACCGGAGTACTGCTGATCCTTCTTGAGCTTATTTGTGCAGCGCTAGGGAGAGCGTCGGGGAGCGTGCATGGGGGTGTAACCACCCTGCTTCGTCCCAAGCTGCAGATCGCCTTGCTGGCCACGACGTACCTGACGACCCTGCTGGCGGCATGGTTCGTCTTTCCGCACCTGTGGCAGCGCAGATTTTTGGATGGGATCGAGTGGCGTTGGGCAACCGCGCGCAGCCAGGCGGCCAAACTGCTCGCACTAAGCTTGGTGGTTGGGATGATGATGCAGGTGGTTGCCCACTTTATTACTCCACCCAAGACGCTGCCCATCGACGAGTTCTTTTTGACGCCGCTGGATGCATGGCTCATCACTATTTTCGGAACCATCCTTGCGCCGGTCTTTGAAGAGATTTGCTTTCGCGGGTTCATGGTGCCCGCCTTCGCGATTGCCTACGACTGGCTAAGCCTGCCGCGCACCGAGGAGGCGCGCTCGCGCTGGCAGACAACCACCACCCTGACTCCGGCGGCGTTGATCTTTTCCTCATTGCTCACCAGCCTGATCTTCGCGCTGCTGCACGCAACGCAGGTGGCGCATCTGTGGAACGCGCTGCTGGTGCTCTTCACGATCTCGCTGCTGCTCACATGGGTGCGCCTGAAGTCCGGCTCGGTGGCTGCATCCGCGCTGGTGCATGGGGCCTACAACGGATTTGTGTTTCTCATGGTGATGGTCCAGACCGGCGGGTACCGGCATCTGGAGCGCATGACGCAGTAATCGCGATCTTGCAGAATAAAGTTGCGAGGTGAACAGTCGTTGTTCTCCGCTACAATGACTCAGCCATGCCAACCAATCCCCGCAGCGCGCTGCTTAAACTGATTGCCACGCACTCGTTCAAGCTGGGCGACTTCACCCTGGCCAGCGGACTGAAGTCCGATTACTACATCGACTGCCGCACCACAACGCTGCACGCCGAGGGCGGCCGGCTCGCCGGGCTGGTGTTGTATGACCTCATCCGCGAGCACATGCCCTCGGCCGTCGCGGTGGGCGGCCTCACCATGGGGGCCGACCCACTGGTCTCCAACGTCGCCAGTGCAAGTGCCTGGGCGCTGGCCGGCTACGACGACACTCTCGCACTATCCAGCGTACTGGAGCTCGACCACCGCGACCACGGCCCAGTGCCCACTCTGATCCACGGCTTCCTGGTGCGCAAGGCGGAGAAGACGCACGGCACCGGGCGGCGCATCGAAGGCTTCCTACAGTCCGGTGCCTCTGTCGTCATCGTCGAAGATACTTGCACTACCGGCGGCTCTACGGTCACCGCGATCGAGGCGGCACGCGAGGCTGGAATGATCGTTGCCGGTGTGCTCTGCCTGGTGGACCGCGAGCAGGGCGGTCGACTCATCATCGAACGCGCGCTGGCCGAAGTGCCGTCCGAGGAAGACATCCCCTTCCTCTGTCTCTTCACTGCCAACGACGTCCGCAAAGCACATCTGGCGCTCCACTCCAAGTAAACTAATAGGAACATGATTCCTACCCTAGAATGGCTACCGGAAGGCGTTAATTTCCTCGATCAGACCAAGCTTCCACTACAGGAGACCTACGTCCTTGCGACCGACTACAAACAGGTCGCCTCCGTCATCCGAGATATGATCGTGCGCGGCGCGCCGGCCATCGGCGTCTCTGCCGCAATGGGAATGGCGCTGGGCATCGTTCGCAGCTCAGCACCCACCCTCGCCGATCTGACGACAGAGGTCGCCGTCATCGCGAAGACACTGGCCGAGACTCGGCCCACTGCGGTCAATCTCTTCTGGGGCATCGACGAAATCCGCGCGCTCTACAACTCGCTCGCCTCCGCCGACACTCCAATCCCCGACATCAAATCCGCCGTCATTGCGCGTGCCCGGCAGATGTACGACGAAGACATTGCCGCATGCAGGCAGATGGGTGTGTACGGCGCGGCGCTACTGCCGATGGAGGGCACGGTACTGACCCACTGCAACGCCGGCGCGCTGGCCACCTGCGGATACGGCACTGCGCTGGGCGTGATTCGCGCGGCCATTGAGCGCGGCCACAAGATCAGTGTCTTCGCCGACGAGACGCGGCCGTTCCTGCAAGGCGCGCGGTTGACCGCGTGGGAGCTGATGAAGGACAACATCCCCACCACCGTGCTCTGCGACAACATGGCCGCCGCGCTGATGCGGCAGGGAAGAATCCAGGCAGTGATCGTCGGCTCGGACCGCATTGCGGCCAACGGCGATGTAGCCAACAAGATCGGCACCTACGGCGTCGCGATCCTCGCCCACGAGCATGGGATTCCGTTCTACGTTGCCGCCCCGTGGTCCACCCTCGACCTCGCGACCAGCAACGGCGACCTGATCCCCATCGAGCAGCGCGCAGCTGGCGAGGTAACGCATATCAATGGCAGGCAGATGACGCCCAATGGCGTCGGCATCGAGAACCCGGCCTTCGATGTGACGCCGGCGAAGTATGTGACAGCCATCATCACCGAGCGCGGTGTGCTGTGCGCACCCTACTCGGAGTCGATCCGCGCCATGGCAGGCGCTACACCCGTTTCGGCAGCGATGGCCATTCCGTAAAGCTATCGGGCTGTCATCATCGACTTCATAAACCCTCACATCTCAATTGATTGGCTGGTCATCGGCCCATATGGCCAACTGGCTCTCCGCACCCTGGAAAAGCACGGTGACGTACATCACGGACACGCTCATCGAACTCGCCGTTGAATAAGAATCGGGCCAGCTATTTGAGCCAAAATTAGCGTGTGCCATGTGCTCGGCGAGCGAGGTGTCCCATGCCGGTTCTGCAACGCGTATCGGTTTCTCTCAAAAACATCCTGTTGGCAACGGATTTTTCTCCCGTCTCGGAGAAAGCGGCCAGCTACGCCAAGGCGCTGGCCATGAACTTCCGCTCCGCGGTGGAAATTGTGCATGTCTTCGAACCGTCCCTCGTCATCTCGTCCCTGGAGGTGGTGCTTGGCTTGCCGGTCAAGCACAAGTGGCGTAGCTGTAATGAGGGCGTGGAACGTCTGCGGCAGGATTTTTCCGCCGCTGGATTGGAGGCGCGGAGCTGCTTGCCTGAAGAACACAACCCCCATATCGCCTTGCTGAAGGTTGCCAGGCAGCAGGAGGCGGACCTGATCGTCGCGGGCACTCACTCCAGGTCGGGATTGCAGAGGTTGGTGCTCGGGTCGGTCGCGGAGCAGTTGATTCGCGAGGCAGAATGCCCTGTACTAACCGTGGGGCCGCACGCAAAGCCACCGGCAGAAGGGCCCCTGGTCTTCCGCACGATCGTCTATGCCACGGACTTTTCGCCCAAGGCGATTAAGGCAGCGGCCTTCGCGCTCTCGTTTGCTCAGGATAGCGGCGCGCATCTCTTTTTCTGCTATGTGGCCGGGGCTGATTCAGGGCCCATGGAGAGGAGGTTCATGGATTCTCACTTCAAGGCCGACCTGAAGAGGATGATTCCCGAGTCCACCTACGAGTGGTGTACTCCGGAGACCGTGGTGGAGCACGGCGACGCCAGCAAAGCCATTCTGGAACTGGCCGGACGTGTAGGGGCGGACCTGATTGTGCTGGGCGCCCGCAAGGCATCGTTCTGGCTCACCCATGTGGAGCATGGACTGACGCCCGACCTGTTGGCAGAGGCCACTTGTCCAGTGATGACGGTATGCTAAAATCGCGTGAAGGGATTGTTCTATCTCGCCTTCACACGCGATTTGATCGAGGGACGCAAGCTTAGTCGTATCCTAACCGCAGCGGCCGCATCCCCCGTCTGTGTCATGGCGGGGAGGACAGACTCCAAATGCCTCTCTCGCAGATAATTCGCCCAGCGCGCCATTGTAGTAACTGCGATCTTCGTTCGTTGCGTATGTTCTGCAGTCTGGACGATTCAGCTCTCGCGGACTTCGATCTGATTGGCACCAGCACGACCCTTCAGCGCGGCTCAACGCTGTTTCTGGAAAATGCGCCGAGTCAGGCGGTCTTTGTCGTATGTACCGGCCAGGTGAAGTTGTCCTGCACCTCGAAAGAGGGCCGGACGCTGATTCTGAAGATCGCGATGCCAGGCGACATCCTTGGACTGGGTGCGGTCATATCCGGGTCCAAGTACGAAGTGACGGCCGAGACGGTGCAGCCTACCGAGATCAAGAGCATTCGGCGGGAGGAGTTTCTCTCGTTTCTGAAGAAGCATGGGCAGGCAAGTCTGCACGCAGCCAAAGCGCTCTCCGAGGAGTACAAGGCTGCATTCTTCGACGCGCGGCGGCTGGCGCTCTCCGGCTCCACGGCCGGCCGGCTGGCCGCAGTACTGCTGGATTGGGGCAGGGCGGAGTCCTGCGGCAAGCCTGAGTTACGCTTCACAATGGCGCTGACCCACGAGGAACTGGCCAACCTGGTGGGCTGCTCACGCGAGACAATGACCCGGATGCTGGGACGCTTCAAGCGTGAGAAGCTGATCCAGATCAAAGGAGTCTCCATTGTGATTCTCTCCCCGGATAGGCTGGAACAAATCTCGGTTTGAGCCCTCGCTGCCAGCGGAATGCAGCCGTATCTTTATTCTCCCACTCTACCTGGAACCGATTCTCATCCTTTGTTTGCTTGCTTTTGCCTTGCACCATGGGCCGCGCCCTGGTTGCTCTGGAATTCGCTTACCCGTTTCCTGTGCTGGCCTCCACTTTGGATTTTGTAGACCCGTGACCACTATCACAGCTTTCAACTCTGAGACCCCCTAAGATTTGGATTCTAGGGGCTGTGATGGTCAACAACTGCGCTAATCCCGTCTGTCATGTATCGCTCAAGCTCCGCAATAGCGGTGACTTTTACGCTCTGGAACGGCAGGCCGCGAATGCGGAGTTCTTCTGGCTATGCCCCGAGTGCGCATCGCGATTTGAACTACATCTGAATGCCTGGGGCAACATCGTTCCCAGGCTCCGGGGCATGCAGGGACAAGCAGATATACCCCGTCGCGATACCAGTCTTCGTCTTATGGCCCGTGCCGTGCTTAATACACACAACACTCCGCAAGTGGAACAGCCGGTGCTTGCAAGTGCAAGCCGGACACAACTCGTTGTAGTTTGAGGCTGCATTGTTTCTAGTGATCGGCCTGATACGCCGTCGCTCATACGAAAGAGATGCCTCCGATGCCCATAGCCGCGACCGATACAATGCCGTCCTTCGACAGATTGCTGGTCGCAACCGATTTTTCGGCTGCGTCGCAGGCGGCCTGCCACACGGCCATTGATACCTGCATCGCGCTTCGGGCTAGTCTCGTAATTCTGCATGTCTTCCAGCCGGTAAAGTCCAGTTCGCCGGATACGGATGAACACGAGGCAGGAGGTCGGGTGCGGGAGGCGCAGGCCCACTACGATGCGTGCCTTGGCTCGCTGCAGGCGATCTGCCGGCAGGCCATGCAAGCAGGTGTGGACTGTGAGGCAATACTGGGCAACGGTAATACGACTTCGACCATTCTGGACACAATCGCAGCAAAGAAGATCAATCTTGCCATAATGGGGACCAGCGCTCTGCATGGCCTTGAGCGTATCGTCTTCGATTCAACGACCGAGGCGGTCCTGCGTCAGGCGCCCTGCCCGGTGCTGACCGTGGGGCCTAGGGCGATGAACCCGGAGAGAGCGCTGCAGTCGGAGGAGCCGGTCATCTTCGCGACCGACTTTCATTTCATCACCATTCAAGCAATCCGCTTTGCGGCATGCTTCTCGCAGTTGACCGCGTCGCCGCTGCATTGCCTACATGTGATGCCGAGGACGCTTGAGGCCTGTACACAGTGCCAGGTTGTTCCGGACATCATGTCAGAGGCGTTACAGCAGCTTGCCAACGAAAGTGGCGTTGTCGTTGAGACACCCATCTGTGCCACCACCTATGGCAGTGAGGTCTCCTACGCGGTAGTGGAATACGCAAGACAGCAGAAGGCGAAGCTGATCGTCCTTGGGGTGCGCAAGGCGTCCCTGGCGGACTCGCACGCTCCTTTGCATATTGCTTACCGCATCATCACCGAGGCCCCATGCCCGGTGCTCACCATGGCCTTCGCGTCGCAGCCGGATGTGACGGTTGAAACAGCCACGCGCAAGGTCCCGGCGACGATCTGAATTGGATTTGGGCTGTGCTGGAAGGATGCAAATCGGGTTCGATGCGGGTCTCTGACGCATCTGGTGAGTGTGCGGATTCGGTTACGGGTCGTGGGCAGGGTGGGAGTGCCTCTTGAGTGGCTTAAGGTTTCATCTGTGGGGTATGGGGGCACGGGAGTAAGATTTCACGAGGCGGGAGACTTGTCCTCCCCACCCCGGCCCGGAGACAAATATCCTCATGAAGCCTGCAACCACCACGCCCAGCGGCCCATCTCCCCGGCGCAAGATCGGCATCACCTGTTACCCCACCTATGGCGGCTCGGGTGTGGTTGCAACGGAGCTTGGCATCGAGCTTGCCGCGCGTGGTCACCAGATCCACTTCATCACCTCATCGTTGCCCTTCCGTCTAAGCGGTCGCGAGGCCAATATCCACTTCCATGAGGTGGATGTCTACCAATACCCACTCTTCGAGCACCCGCCCTACGATCTGGCGCTGGCCACGCGCATGGCCGAGGTCGCCGAGTTCTATTCGCTCGACCTGTTGCATGTCCACTACGCCATTCCGCACTCCATCTCGGCGCTGCTGGCGCGCCAGATGACGGAGACGCAGCAGGCGGTCGAGCGCCGCCGCTATCTACCCATCATCACGACGCTGCATGGTACGGACATCACGCTGGTTGGCCTCGACCGGTCGTATCTTCCAATCACCCAGTTTGGCATCGAGCAGTCAGATGGAGTCACGGCCATCTCCAGCTACCTGCGCGACCGCACCCGCGAAGCATTCAACATCAAAGGCGAGATCGAGGTCATCCGCAACTTCGTCAACTGCGATGTCTACGTCCGCGACCCGGCAAAGGTGGCCGCCATGCGCCCGCGATTCACCGCACCGGCAAACGGAGATATTGCAGCCGAAAAGCTGCTCGTCCATCTTTCAAACTTCCGCCCGGTCAAGCGCGTTCTGGATGTAATCGAGGCCTTCGCCCGGGTCGCATCCGCCCTGCCCGCGCGCCTGATGCTGATCGGCGATGGACCCGACCGCTCTGCTGCGGAGCACCTTGCCATGCGCCTCAGTGTTGCCGACCGTGTCCACTTCCTCGGCAAACAGGACAATGTAAACGAGCTGCTTCCGCTTGCCGACCTGATGATCATGCCCTCGGAGATGGAGTCTTTCGGGCTGGCCGCGCTGGAGGCCATGGCCTGCGGAGTTCCCAGTATTGCCACGCGCGTTGGCGGCGTCGCCGAGCTGATCGACGATGGAGTTAACGGTCTGCTCTTTCCGGTAGGCGACACGGAGGCTATGGCCGCGGCTGCGATTGCACTGCTAAGCGATGAGGCTCGGCTGGCTGCGATGGCTGCCTCAGCTCGCAAGACCGCCAGCGACCGCTTCTGCTCCACCCGCATCATCCCCCTCTATGAGGCCTACTACGAACGCGTGATCGCTCGTGGCCAGGCGGCAAAACCGTGAGCCAGCAGCGAGACACGGTCAGCCTCGGACGAGGCCTCAGTGGCAGACGTATCCTGATTACCCGCGCACCGCATCAGGCCTCGCAGCTCGCCGACCGGCTTGGCGCATTGGGCGCCACTCCGATTCTCATTCCTACCATCGAGATCGCACCGCCAGCCTCGTTCACGGGACTCGATGCTGCACTGGCATTACTCTCCGGCTTCGATCTGGTTGTCTTCACCAGCGCCAACGCAGTCGAGGCCTTCCGGCAGCGCGCACTGCTTCTGGGGATTGCACCTGCGCCACGCCGTATCGCAGTAGTCGGGCCTGCGACAGTGCGCGCGGTTGAGGCCATCGGTCATCACGCCGATCTGGTTCCATCCGTATTTACCGCCGAATCGCTTGCCCAGACCATCGTCCATACTGTGCTCTCCGAAGTTCCCGGCGCAAACATTCTGTTGGTGCTCGCAGAGCAGGCTCCCGCGACACTTCGCTCCGCGCTCACCGCCGCGGGAGCACATGTCACCGTCGCCGCGGCATATTGCAACCGCATTCCCCAAACCTCGCTGGCGGCGGTCGCAGACCTCTTCGCGGGGCCAGAGAAGGTGCCCGACGCCGTCACATTTACCAGCGCATCCACAGCCGGTAATCTGGTCGCCCTGCTCGAAGCCGTGGGCCACACGCTGCCTGCCTCCGTTATGCGCGCCTCCATCGGACCAGTCACCTCGCGCGCGCTATGCGATCTTGGCCTGCCACCCCACCTGGAAGCGGCCGAACCCACCGTTGCCGCGCTGGCCGAGGCGCTCGCTGCACACTTTCAGAAAGATGCAGCCTTCCCGTAGGAATCCCTTGTCCGTCACTCGGAGAATGGTACTTTTTATATATGACCAAAGCACTTCTGACCACTAATCTTGGTGGCCTTCCCCTGGTGGCGCGGGGCAAGGTCCGCGACCTGTACGCCCTAGACGATCAACTGTTGTTTGTTGCAACCGACCGCATCTCCGCGTTCGACCATGTGCTTGGTTCGGGCATTCCGGACAAGGGTAGGATTCTGACCCAAATTTCAGCATTCTGGTTCGAGTTCCTCAAAGACACTGTGGCAAACCATCTTCTGGCCATTCAGGGACCACAGATCGCCGCGCTGCTCGAACCGTTTTCCGAACAGATCTTTGGTGAACGTCTCGCTGCTCAACAAATTCTCTCGCAGCCGCTCTTTCAGCAGCAGATCGAGGGTCGCAGCATGGTGGTGCGCCGCGCGAAGATGTTCCCCGTGGAGTGCGTGGTGCGTGGCTATCTATCTGGCTCGGGATGGAAGGACTACCAGGCGACGGGAGCGGTCTGCGGAATTCCGCTGCCTTCCGGCCTCCGCGAGTCGCAGCAACTGCCGGAACCGATCTTCACCCCATCGACCAAGGACAACACCGGCGGGCACGACGAGAACATCTCCTTCGCGGAGGTTGTAACGATGGTGGGCGAGGAGACCGCCTCCCAGTTGCGCCGCCTAACCCTCGATATCTACACCAAGGCATCCGAGTATGCAGCGGCGAAGGGATTGATTCTGGCCGACACCAAGTTCGAGTTCGGCTGGATCGATGGCCTCGGCATGGTGCTGGCGGACGAGGTGCTGACTCCCGACTCCTCGCGCTACTGGCCGGCGGCCAGCTACACTCCAGGCGGAGCGCAGCCCAGCTTCGACAAACAATATGTGCGGGACTATCTTGAATCGATCGGCTGGAACAAGAAGGCTCCCGCGCCTGCGCTACCTGAGGATGTGGTGTCTCATACCAGTCAGAAATACCTGGATGCCTACCGGCTGCTGACAGGACTGGACCACCTGGGTGGGATGGCGAGCGGGCATGGGCCATAGGCCTCGCTAAGGTGTGATGATGAACATGTCGGACTGGAACGTTTTTGACTGGGTACTGGTTTCGATTGTGGTTATCTCGATAGTGCGTGCCTTTATCACCGGGCTGGTGCGCGCGATCGCCGGTCTGCTCGGATTTCTTGTGGGATATGAAGTAGCCGCTTGGACCTACCTCTACCTCGCGGACCGGTTCCGGGAGCGGGGATGGATCATGTCCCAGTCCATGGCACGAACGGCCGCCTTCCTGCTGATCGTGGTATTCGTGGTGGTGTTATTTGATGTGCTTGGCCGCCTCATGCGCAATTCGCTGCGGACGATAGGCATGGGTACGTTCGACCGAATCCTCGGTGCTGGTTTTGGCTTCGCCCGAGGCTGCCTGATCGGACTTTCTCTGCTGATCGCCATGTCGTCCTTCGCACCCCAGTCTCCCATCATCTTTCGATCGGTGCTAAGACCCTATTTATTTACCATTGCGCATGAGGTATCCTTCCTGATACCTGATTATCTTCAACAACGGATATTGTGACAGCGAGTTGGATTTTGAGCAGAAACATCTTCCCTGCATCGGAAAATTCCTTCGCACTGGATCAATTGACGTGGAGTGGATTACAGTAGGAGTTCATCCCGGTGCGGACACCAAGCGAGGTAAGACCTTTGAAGCGCGAATTGGACACCCTGATCACACAGATGCACAGTGCCGGCATCTCCTATGCGGAGGCCATGAGGCAGTTCAAAAAGCGATACATTCTGGAAGTGCTTGCGCACCACAAGGGCAACCAGTGCAAGGCCGCGACCGAGCTGGGGATGCATCGTAATACCCTCAGCCGTACTCTCGCGGAACTAGATATGAACTCCGCGCAGATCCGCAAAGGAATGCGCCGGCCAGTCATGAGCGAGCGGCCGGTGTTGGGTCAGCGGTCGATCGTGGGCCAGCGTCCAAGATTACAGATTGCAGGGCTCGGGCGGTAAGCCTGAGCTGAAAACAGGGAATTATAGGTGGCCGTAGCGGCTGGGCTATAGTGCAAGTCTGCTGTTCACAACCCCGGAATGCCGCGTGGCGCGTCTAAGATAGCAGTGCATGGCTTTCCCAAACCATCTTCGTGCAACATACAGCGCGCAATGGATTGGCGTGTGCTTGCTTGGCTGCTACGTCATCTCAATTTCCGTTATGCAGACGTCGGCGCAGGCTCCCGCTGCGCAGGTTCAGGCAGTGCAGGATCAGGCACAGCAGGCACCTGTGCAACAGACTCCAACCGGACAAGAAGAACCGAGCCAGGTGGTCTCACCCCAACGGACTACTGTGCAGTCGGACGATGCAGTGGCTGTAGAAAATGTGCTGACGGATACCAGCTCACAACCCGCGCAGTCTACGCCCAGCAAACACAATCTGCGCGATGCTGAGAACGCGTATCTTGCGGGCGCGAAAAAGCTCGATCGCGACGACCTGATCGGCGCCGAACGTCTGTTTGTGCGTGCGCAGCAGATGGATCCACAGAACAGGGATTATGCGATGGCCATCGCGCTGGCTCGTCAGCATCAGTTGATGGAATTGGTGCAGCAGGCAGGCAAGGAGAAGCTGGCTGGAAATCAGGAAAAAGCGAAGAGGTTGTTCGCCCAGGCGCGGGCCATCGACCCACGCAATCCCCTTGTGCTTGAGCACAGTGGGTTGGCTTTGCAGACCAGCGCCAGCGCAGCGCCGAACACAGCATTGGGCCAGATCGCTTCGGATCAGGTCACGGAACAGCCTGGTGACAAAGCCCTCGCCACGCCGGCAGACACGCTCGCGGATCGGGCCCGGATGCTCTCCGGCAACGAAGGGTATGAGCCTTGGCGCATCCAGGTGCCGGCTCTGGCGGGCACAATCAACCTCGAGCCCAGTGACGCGATGAAGAGCTTTCATATGCGCGGTGTCTCCCCGGATGTGCTCCGCGATGTGGCGTTGGCCTATGGTATTCGCGCTGTAATCGATAACTCCGTCATCCCTAAGGTTCTTGATTTCGACCTGGATAATGTGAACTACGCGCAGGCCATGAACGTGCTGAAAGATATGGCCAATGTCATCGAGGTGCCCTTGGATCAGACAAGCGTACTGGTCGCGCGTAATCTCCCTTCGGTCCGGCTGCTGACGGAGCGTCTGGCGGAAGAGACCATCTTCCTGCCGGAGTCCACGCAGGACCAGATCAACGACATTGCAAACGTGGTGCGCAACGCCTTCGAGGTGAGGCAGGCAACCGCTCAGTCTGGCTCCGGAAGTATCGTGGTGCGCGCTCCGCAAGACGTCCTTCCAGCCATGAACCTGGTCATCGAGGGTCTGGTCGATGCCAGCGGCGAGGTAATGGTCGAGGTGAAGATGTATGAGGTGACCTCCACGCGCAACACAAATGGCGGAGCCAGCATTCCTACTGCGGCCGGAATCTACAACGTGGACCAGGCAGCCACCGCACTGGTGAACGCAAACCAGACTCTGGTGCAACAGGCGATTGCGCAGGGTCTGGTGAGCGCGACGGCCAGTAATCTCACTATCGCCGGCGAACTCATCGCGTCAGGACTGGTGCAGAGCAGCCTGCTCTCCAGCACGGTTGGCGCTGTTGGCGGTGGCACCACTCTGACCGGTATCACCGAGACCGGCACTATTGCGTTCAACCTGGGCTTGAACTCAAGCGAGACAAAGGCGCTCGACGATGTGCAGCTCAGGGTGGGCGACCGGCAGACCGCAACCTTCCGCGAGGGATCGCGGTATCCGATCGTCGCATCCACTTATAGTTCAGGTTTGTCGACCGCGGCCTCCGCGCTGGGTAATAAAACCATCAACGGCGTTAGCGTTGCAAGCCTGCTGTCGCAGTATGCTGGCGGAAGCAGTGCCACTATTCCCCAGGTGACCTTTGAGGACCTCGGCATTACCCTGAATGCGACCCCGACAATCCTGAAGTCGGGGCGGGTCAGACTGCTTCTGGACATGAAAATCGAGGCGCTATCAGGAAGCACAAACGACGGCAACCCCATTCTGGAGAATCGGGCATTTAAATCGGACATCACGGTGGGCGAGGGAGAGAGCGCATTACTGGTGAGCAATGTCACCAAAACCGAGACGGCTGCAATATCAGGGATTCCGGGACTCAGCGAGTTGCCAGGCTTCCAGATGCCGATCACACAGGATATACAGAAGGTCACCAGTCAACTTGTGCTTATGGTGACGCCGCATGTGGTGCGACGACGCTCCGATCTGGTGGCCGGCCCGCGAGTTTTAGTGCCGCAGGCAGCGAATTAACCAAGCTTTCGATTGCGGTGGAACCAGTAACAATTGCATCCTGACCACGAGCTTGCGAGGACCACGAATCCCTCTTCTATTCAACTTGCGTCCTGTGCGCGTTGACCGTGGTTGCGAGGGCCGATATACTTCAGCTTGTGAGAGCGGGAGTAGCTCAGTGGTAGAGTGCTTCCTTGCCAAGGAAGATGTCGCCGGTTCGACCCCGGTCTCCCGCTCCAAAATCAGCCCTTCTGCGATACACTCTTCCTACATTCAGCCGGGTGTGCGCTAAAGCGCAGGCCCTGCGGGGCGCGGTACCCAAGTGGTAAGGGAGAGGTCTGCAAAACCTTTATGCGCCGGTTCGATCCCGGCCCGCGCCTCCAACTCCTCAACCGCCTGTTCCCACTCAAAGAATCCATCGTTAGTCTGAAAATGTCTCCGGGACGTGCACCGTCCCGAGTGAGCGAGAATTGTGTCATGGCGGAAATCGAAAACAACGACTTGCAGCAGTTTGGCAGCGACAACTACGCGGGAATTTGTCCCGAAGCGTGGATGGCCATGGAGGCCGCCAATCGCGGCCACGTCACGTCATACGGCGACGATCCCTGGACCGCCAAAGCATCCGACGCATTTCGCAACTTGTTTGAGACCGAGTGCGAGGTGTACTTCGTTTTCAACGGCACCGCGGCCAACTCGCTGGCGCTGGCATCGCTCTGCCAGTCCTATCACAGCGTAATCTGCTCCGACCAGGCGCACGTCGAGACGGACGAGTGCGGCGCGCCGGAGTTCTTTTCGAACGGTTCGAAACTGTTGGTGGCGGCGAGCCCGGAAGGAAAGCTCACGCCGGACGCGATTCGCGA
>DATKGA010000195.1:0-27908 GCA_035510935.1 Acidobacteriaceae bacterium | reverse complement strand
CTTCGCCGCCTGCAGCAGGGCAGCAATCAAGGTTGTCTTGCCGCTGTGCGCATGGCCTACTACCGCTACGTTCCGGACATCCCGCCCGAGATAGTTCTTCATTCCCTGCTCCCCTTTGCTTCTGACCTGGATGCATCCTTGCGTGTTACAAAAGCTGCCCGCTGCATTCGCGGCGTGCAACCATCCGCACTCCGCGGAAGGGGCATCCTATCACAAACCCAATATGCCTTTCGCGTCGAAAGTCACAACGCAATCAAGCCGCCCCCTGAGGAGCGGCCTGTCTGCATTACTGCTTATATTATCGGGTCCGTGTTTACGGCTCGTTTGTATTTCCTCCAAACAGATTGCCGGAGGTTATTCGCCTTCGCGTTCCGAGCGCTTCCAGTTGATCAGGTCGCCCAGCGTGGTGCTGCTGCTGGAGGAAGAGGAACTCTTGTGGTCCTTGTGGTCTTTATGGTCCTTTGCATCCTTGTGGCTCTTCTCGCTGCCACGTTCCTTGTAGATCTCCACCTCGGCACGGCTTGCCTCTTCGCCAACCGCGCGAATACTTAAACCAACCTTCTTCTCTTCCTGGTTCATCTTCACAATCTTGAACTCGTGCTCGGTGTCCACATCCAGTTTCACCGCCGTGTTGTTCTGGTCCACTGCCTCGGAGACGTGGCACAATCCTTCCACTCCCTCGGCAATCTCCACAAACGCGCCGAACTGCGCCGTGCGTAGTACCTTGCCCTTGATCACATCGCCGATGCGGTGCTGCGCGAAGAAGGTCTCCCATACATCCGGCTGCAACTGCTTCACGCCCAGCGAAAGACGCCGGTTTTCCGGCTCAACGCCCAGCACAATCGCCCGCACCTTCTCACCCTTCTTCAATACTTCCGACGGGTGTTTGATTCGCTTGGTCCAGCTCAGGTTCGAGACATGCACCAGCCCGTCGATGCCGTCCTCAATCTCGATGAATGCGCCAAAGTCAGTCAGGTTGCGTACCCGTCCTTCGATGATCGCCCCAATCGGATACTTGTCCTCCAACTGCTCCCACGGATTATCCTGCAGTTGCTTCATGCCCAGAGAAATGCGCCGGTCATTGGGGTTCACGCTCAGAATGATCGTGTCCACCTCGTCACCCGGCTTCACCATCTTCGACGGGTGCTTCATCCGCTTCGACCAGGTCATCTCGGAGACATGCACCAGCCCCTCGATCCCCTGCTCCAGCTCCACGAACGCGCCATAGTCCGTCACCGACAGGACCCGTCCGCGCACCTGCGCCCCAATCGGGTATCGCTCCGTCGCATCCAGCCATGGGTCGGGAGTCAATTGCTTGAATCCCAGAGAGACGCGCTGCTTCTCCTTGTCGAACTTCAGCACCTTCACCTGGATCTCGTCACTCACATTCACCAGGTCCCGTGGATGGGTCAGCCGTCCCCAGCTCATGTCGGTGATGTGCAGTAGTCCATCCAGTCCGCCCAGATCGACAAACGCTCCGTAGTCGGTAAGGTTCTTCACCGTCCCGGTCAGCACGCTTCCCTCTTCCAGTTGGGATAGCGTCACTGACTTCTTGGCGTTCTGCTCCTCTTCCAGGATCTCCTTGCGGCTGATCACTACGTTCCCGCGCTTCTTGTTCAGCTTGATTACGCGGACTTCGATCTCTGTGCCGATGTACCCATCCAGGTTGCGCACCGGACGCACCTCAATCTGCGATCCCGGCAGAAACGCCTTGATCCCGATGTCCACCGTCAGTCCGCCCTTCACCCGGCTCACCACCATGCCCTTCACCGGTGTCTTGTCGTTGGCGGCCTTCTCCAGCTTGTCCCATATCTTGTGCCGCAGGGCCTTCTCGTAGCTCACCAGGTAGCCGCCCTCCGGCTCCTCGCGCTCCACCACCACATCCACCGTGTCGCCTGCCGCGAACTTCGGCTTGCCCTCGTGGTCCAGCACCTGCTCCAGCGGAATCAGCCCCTCGGACTTCAATCCAATGTCGATCACCACATGCTTATCGGTGATCTTTACCACCGTGCCCGTGACCACAACCTCTTCCGCGGTCAGATTCTGTGCGGCTGCCGTCTCGGCTGCCTGTTCGCGGTCGAAGTTGGCCAGCGCCGCGGCAAAGTCTGCCGCATCGTAGTCCGGCTCACCGGACGCCGAGGAATCGTCAGCGGTTGCATCCGGCAGTGCCGGTTCTTCCAGGGACGCAGAAATAGTGGACAGCTCGGATGCAGCCTCTTCGACCGGCTCCGGCGTGGTTAGGGTGAGTTCAGATGACAGCTCGGCTTGCTCCGCTGTCGCTTCGGGCGCTAGGGTTTCCAGTTCAGTAGTCAGGGGTTTACTCTCGGTTTGGTCAGGATTGTGGACGTCAACAGTCATTGAGGAGTTGCTCCGGGATCCATACTTCATACTGTTTCATTCCATCCGCGCGGAAGGTTCAACCTCTCAGATAACGCTGCGACAAAGACGCGCTACTCGTTACCCCGAAGCAGATTCGGCAGGGAGGAAATGAAACATCTAGCAGAGGAGCTACTGCACTGGATCCCACACACAGCGGCTCTTCTAAAGAATATAGGGCGTGCAGCGCGGAGTCAATGCATTTACGCGCATGTAATCTCGCCTCATCTCACTCGTTCGTGCATGTGTCGCCGGTCACTCCCATCCCCCCACCCGCCCCTGTAGACTGCGCCCCCTTGTATACTGCGCCTTATGGATCGTCTCTGGACCCCGTGGCGCTACGACTACGTCAGCCGCGCCGAAGACTCTTCCTCCCGCCCCGGCGTTCCGCTAGCGCTCGACGCCTGGTCGCAATCCGGCGACGAGGACTGCAACTGTGTGTTCTGCAATATGATCGCCGCCGTCGATTACGCCATCGCCCATGGCACCCCAGTCGACGAGGCGGAGAAGGCCGCGCACATCCTCTCCCGTCAAGCCTCCTGCTTCCTCTGCCTCAACGCATACCCCTACACCACCGGCCACATCCTCATCGTCCCCTACCGCCATCTGGATTCGCTCGCTGCCCTTCCCCCCGGCGACGCGAAGGAGATGATCGCCCTCGCTCAGCGCGTCGAGCAGGCGCTGCGCCAGGTCTATAACCCCGCCGGCCTTAACTTTGGCATCAACCTCGGAGAGGCCGGAGGCGCCGGCATCACCGCCCACATCCATATGCATGCGCTGCCACGCTGGATCGGAGACACCAACTTCATCACCGTCATCGGCGACACCCGCGTCCTGCCCGAAGCTCTCGATACCACCTGGGAACGCATCCGCCAGGCCTTGCAGCCATGACTACCACGGACCGGGTGCCCCATCCTCGCCGCAGCTTTATCGCGGCCAGGGTGGGTTATCGTTTGCGGTAGCAAACGACCGCCTTTGCCCGCTTTTGTCCGTCATTCTGGCAAAGCCGGAATCTCCGCGGTTGACTGGTTTTGTTAAAGGCACGGCTTCAGCCGTGCCCTTAACAGCCTTATTTCAAAATGGCTTTAGCCGCTGGGGGCAGTTTTAAGAAGAACATATCGACTTTTCAGCCGGATGCCCCACATCTCGCCTCTGAGATGTGGGATCGTTGCCTTCGCCTGTTCTCGCCCAACCCCGCTGCTTCACTCCGGCTTCGCAGGCGGTTCAGCCGGTGCACCGGGACCTCTCCCCGGCATCGGTGGAGGCGGGCCCACCCTCGTCGCCTCGAAGTTCGTGATCTGCCAGGCCCCCGAGGGCTGACGCGAGTACACCCTGGTGTAGCGGAATGTCCCATGCATCGGCGTCCCCTCATTGCTGCCGTCAACCTGGGCCAGCGATTGCACGATCGCAGTCATCCCGATCAGCTTTACATGTTCGACTTTCAGGTCGATCTTGCTCAGCACCGTGGTTCGCCTGCGCAGCCGCTCCAACTGCTGCGTCTTGGTCACCACCTGGCCGGTCATGGTAATGCCGACGAAGTCGTCCGACAGCAGCTTGTCCATGGCTGTCGCATCCGCATTCAACTCGGCGGTGCGCCATACCTGTTCCAACTGTTCTACCTGGTGTTTGTACTGATCGTTCCGCCGGGGATGCACCCCCTGCGCCTGCACCGGCAGCACCAAAAGCATCCCAGCCACTGCCGCCAAACCGTAGCAGGTCCAAACTACACGAGGCTGTGTGGGCTGTCGCGACATAGAGAAACTGTACCCTAATCCATCGTGACGGATATTAGTCCGGTTTAACCCTTGCAGTCAAAATAAAGTCGCGTAAACCCGCTTTCCCACGTACCCGCCGTGGTTCTCACACAATGGCGTCCATATATTTGATCTGCTGCGCCCGCATCAGCCGGTAGAAGCCCTCCGACCCGTACTCGCGGAAGTGGGCCGTATTCTGGTGCGCTTCCAGCGCCGCCTCGTCCACGTACTGCTCGTAGATCAGCACCGTCCCCGGATCGCCGGCCAGAAAGTGCGAAACGTAGTTGACGCATCCCGGCTCCTGCCGCGACGCCAGGGTCAGCTTGCGCAGCATCTCTGCCACCACCTCGTGGTCCGCCTCGGCAAACTTCATCCGTACCGTAAAACTGATCATCTCGTCCTTTCCATCCGCGGTTCCTGGTTAGCCTCGACGCGCCCACCGCACGGAAGCGCCGCTGTTTTCTACGCCCTCAACTCTTCTTCAAACGCCTCGAGTGTGATCGTCTGGTCGCGCTCCGGTCCGGTCGAAATCATCCCGATCCGCGCACCCGACTCGCGCTCAATAAAGCTGAGATACTCCTGCGCCAGCTTGGGCAGCCTCTCAAACTCCGTAATGCCCTCCGTCGAGCAGTTCCAGCCCTTCAGTTTTGTATACACCGGCTCAATCGCCTCAAATCCGCGCATGTCCGCCGGTATCGTGTCCGTCGCTTTGCCGTCGATCTTGTATCCCGTGCATACCGGAATCTCCGCGCACTCGTCCATCACATCCATCTTGGTCACCACCAGCCACTGGGTCCCATTGATCATGTTGGAGTAGCGCAGCAGCGGCAGGTCCAGCCATCCGCATCGCCTCGGTCTCCCCGTCACCGCGCCGTACTCCTGCCCGCGCGCTCGCAGCAGCGTGGCCGAGTCACCTTCTATCTCGGTCGGGAACGGTCCCTCGCCCACTCGTGTCACATACGCCTTGGTCACCGCGATCACCGTGCCAATCGAGGTCGGCCCAACCCCAGTCCCCGTCACCGCACCGCCCGCCGTCGAACTCGAACTGGTCACAAACGGATACGTCCCGTGGTCGATGTCCAGCAGCGCGCCCTGCGCCCCCTCGAACATCACCTTCTCGCCGTTCCGGATCGCATCATTCAGCAGCACCGCCGTGTCCGTCACAAACGGAGCAATCTGCTCCGCCGCCCGCGCATACTCCTCATACATCGTCTTCGGGTCCAGCGGTGCCGTGCCAAACAGCGCCGCAGCAATCGTGTTCTTCTCGTCGCACGCATTCTTGATGTGCGTCCGCAGCAATGCCTGGTTCATTAGGTCCACCACCCGCAGCCCATTGCGATGGATCTTGTCCTCGTACGCCGGCCCGATTCCCCGCCGCGTCGTCCCGATCTTGGTCCGTCCCGGCGCCGTCTCCGCCGCCAGCTCAATCATCCGGTGGTATGGCAGGATCACCTGCGCCCGGTTCGACACAAAAAGCTGCCCATCCGCCCCACCCCTGATCGGCAGCCCAGCGTCCCGCAGCTTCTTCACCTCGCTCAGGAACGCCATCGGGTCCAGCACCACCCCGTTCCCGATCACTCCCCGGCACTCCGGCCTCAGCACGCCGCACGGAATCAGTTGCAGCACAAACTTCTTTCCCGCAATGATGACGGTATGCCCCGCGTTGTGTCCGCCCGCATAGCGCGCCACAACCGAGAACCTCTCGCTCAGCACATCCACGATCTTGCCCTTGCCCTCATCGCCCCACTGCGCCCCGAGGACCACTGCCGATTTACCCTGACTCACGAAAGATTTGCTCCGGAAGGATGGGTCCGCGCGGCCAGCCTCGCCACACGCCCATAACCGATTCTATACCGCCGCCCTCCCCGCCGGGTGCCCCATCCTCGCCGCGGTTTATCGCGGCAGGGTGGGTTATCGTGCGCAGCACGACCGTCTTACTCGACCAAGCAAACAACGCCATTGCCCGATTTCGTCCTTCCTTGTCCTTGCTGTCATCCTGAGCGAGGCGCGCAGCGTCGAGTCGAAGGACCCCGACGATCTTCCTCCAACCAGAACCGCCCATCCCTTTCTCACAATTAATTCGCCGTTGACTGTTCTTGCCTCTCCGGAGGGAGCGAAGGCCTGGTGCCCCATTCATCGCGCGTTCGTTGCGAGATGAGTGGGTATCGCGCGTAAGTGCGACTCGGAGGGAGCAGGGGCCTTCAGGCCCCTGAAACCATCCCCTCGAAAAAACGGGCTTCAGCCCGGGCCCACCCCCTCCAAAACTCCCGTTCTACAGACTCAACCTCAAAACCGTCGGCTTTTGGAAAAGTGGGCACTCCCCAATCACAAAGTAACCAGGCGTAAACCCATGGCTCAGCACCAGCCCGGGAGTAGAGGACTCCGTGGGCGCGTCAAACACTTGTACGCTCTCGATGCTCTCGCCTGGCCGTAACTGCGCAGTCAGTCCCGCTGTATCACTGTTCGTCTCTGCCCACGCATGCTGTCCTTCAGCCGAAACCGCATAGTACTTCCCCGCGTCCCACAGCAATGCCCGTAAGCCTCCCTCACGTTGCGTCCGCCCGCGGGAGCGGCTGTGCACTCGCACTGTAACAACATAAAATTTGCCGCCTGCTCTTACTGGTTCAGTCGTTGGCCCCAATTGCGAAACTGCCTGAACGTCCACCACGGAGAAGCACATCTCGTCGAAACACTCTTCCTCACCACGCGGAATCATCGGCTGAGGTCGCGCAGCACTCGCTGCGGACACTCCCACAACGATCAACAGATACACCACCCAGACCGCTCCCAGGAGCTTCAATACGCGTAACGCTGCGCCGCGCAGTCCGCGAATAGCCAGCACCAGGACGCATAGCAACGCAATCAACGACGCAAGAAACAAGCCGATGAACAGCAGCTCAAATAACATACTCCGTGCCCCCTTTTTGCACCCGTCGGAATAGCAACAGAACCCCTTGCAATACAAGCGCCAGTGAGATCAGGAAGGCAAATCCCTCAAAGTGAGTGGCCCGCACATTGCGCAAGAACGCATGCCCACCGATCGCAATCAAAAGGAGCGCTCCCGCCCAGCGCCATCCTTCGTTTCGCTTCTCCATTTGTGCAAGCCGGCATAGAATTGTGGCCATACTGATCATCGCGATGCAAAGCGCAATCACAATGCGCAACCCATACCCATGATGTCGTAGCAACATCTCCATTGTTGCTAACCAGCAAGCGCAAGCGAATGTGAACAACGAAGTGGCTTGAAGTATTTGCCCCTCCATCCTTTTCTGAAATAAACGCCGCGGCACAAAGCTGCAAATCTGGCGCAGATACCACAGGTTCGCGAGCAGCCGTCCTCGCTGCACAACTACCGATTCCACATACTCCTCTCGCAGGTCGCCCACTACTGTCTCCTGTTCGCGTGCGGACAGAAGTCGCTCCAGTAGTGCCTCAGCCCACCGCGGCGGCGATTGTGTCCCTGCACTCATAGCGACACCTCGGTTGGAAGTTGCACCCCTGCCCATATTGCCGTCAATGCGCTTTGAGCATCACTCAGCGCGCTAATCCCTTTGGCCGCCACCGTGTAGTAGCGACGCACTCTCCCTCCACGAACCGGCGTACCCTCTGCCAATCGGGAGCGCACCAGCCCGCGTGCTTCTAGGCGGTCCAACGTCGTATACACGGACCCCGCCGACACATTGCGCCGCAACATTTCCTGCGCCTGATGCAGGACCGCGCGCCCATAGGCTTCTGTTTCCAAATGAAGGATCGCCAGCAATACAGCCTGCTCAAAAGTTCCAAGGAGATCTGCCATGTCTTCATTGTAGACATGCTACGCAGAATGTCAACCAGCACCACCGTCTTCGCAGTAACGCATTACTCTAATCCCTATGCCTGAGCTTCCCGAAGTCGAAACCATCGCCGCAGGCGTCCACGCCCGCGGCCACGGCGCCCGCATCGCCCGTGTCTGGACCAGCGGCAAGCCGCAGACCTTCAAGTCGCCCGAGTCCGAGATCGCCGCCGCCCTCACCGGAGCCCTCATCCAATCCGTCCACCGCGTCGGCAAAACCATCGTCATGACTGTGCAGCGCAATAAAACATCCGCCGAACTCCTCATCCACCTCGGTATGACCGGTCGCCTGCTCGTCTCCGCGCCGGAAATCCCTCTCGCGTCCCACACCCACGCTGTCTTCACTCTTAGTGGTGCGCCGGGGAAAACAGACCATCGCGAAATCCGCTTCGTCGATCCCCGCCGCTTCGGCCGCATCTCCCTCCACGCTCCTCAATCTGCGGGTGCCCCTGGTCTCGATTCTGAGACCTGGGACCGATCGCTGCAACCTCCAAAGCCAACCTCGTATACCGGTCCCGGCCGCGAACCCCTCACCATCTCCCTCGCAGACTTCATCGCTCTCTTCCACCCCCGCCGCACGCCCATCAAGGCCGCTCTGCTCAACCAATCACTCCTGCATGGCATCGGCAACATCTACGCCGACGAGTCGCTCTTCCGCGCGTCCATCCGTCCCACTCGCCAGGCCGCTCGCCTCACCCGCGTCGAGTTGGCCCTCCTGCGCACATCGCTGGTCAAAGTCCTTCGCCACGCCATCCGCCTCGGCGGCTCTTCCGTCTCCGACTACGTCGATGCCGACGGCGTACGCGGCTTCTTCCAACTCCGCCACCGCGTCTACCGGCGCACCGGCCAGCCCTGCCTCGTCTGCGCAACCCCCATCCGCCGCATCACCCTCGCCGGCCGCAGCACCCACTTCTGCCCCCATTGTCAGAAGTGAGAAGCCATTTCATGCCTACACTAGAACCCATGCTCCGCTACGCCATCACCGACCGCACCCGCTTCAATGGAGACGAACCCGCCCGCCAGGCCGCGCTGCTCGCCCAGGCCGAACGCCTCGCCGCCGCTGGCATCGACTTCCTCCAACTCCGCGAGCACGATCTCCCCGCCGCAGACCTCGCATCGCTCGCACGCAAGCTCCTCGCAACCCTCCGCGCCCACAACCCCGCGCCCAGGCTCCTCATCAACTCTCGTGCAGACGTCGCCCTTGCCACCTGCGCCGACGGAGTCCATCTCACCTCCGCACCTGGCCAGCTCACCCCCGCCCAGGTCCGCGCTCTCTACGCCGCGGCCAGTCTGCCTGAACCAATCGTCAGCCTCTCCTGTCACACCCTCGACGAGGTCACCCGCGCCGCATCCGCTTCTCCTGACGACCGCCCAACCCACATCCTCTTCGGCCCCGTCTTCGAAAAAGTCATCGCCGAATCTCATCCCACTCAAAAAGCCATCGCCAATAAAAAAATCTCCGCAGGCACAGGCCTGGATCTACTCCTCACCGCATGCCTCGCCGCCGCGCCCATCCCCGTTCTCGCCCTCGGAGGCATCACTCCCAGTAACGCCACCTCCACCCTCACCGCCGGAGCAGCCGGCGTCGCCGCCATCCGCCTCTTCTTATCAGAATCCGCACAGATACCTCATCAATCCGCCCATTGACCTCGGCCGCGCATCGCCCTACGCTTAACATCGTGCTTATAACTCCCCTTCAACTCGAAAACGAGCCTCTTCTCTTCGACGAATCGATCCCCGCCGGCGTGCTCGACTACGCTCCCGATGTCACTCAGACCGGCCCGCTTCCTGTGGTTGGCCGCGCCGACCTTATCGTCGAGAACCGCGGCCATCACGAGCAGGTCGCGGACATCCGTCTGCGTGCCGCCTACCATGGCGACTTCGAACTCCTCTGTGCTCGATGTGTAGAACCGGTTCCCAGCCCGCTCGCCGGCGAGTTCGACCTCATCTTCCGCCCCCAGGCAGCCGACGCAGACCCCGGGGAGCGCTCCATCACTCCAGACGAGACCGAAATCGGTTACTATGAGGAGAGCGGTCTATCGCTTGAAGATGTCGTGCGCGAACAGGTGCTTCTCTCCCTGCCCTCCCGCACGCTCTGCAAAGAAGATTGCAAGGGACTTTGTCCGCGCTGTGGCCAGAACCTGAACCTCGCATCCTGCTCCTGCAACACCTCCTCCGAACCGCTACAGAATCCTTCGGGGTGGAATGCGCTTGCGGGACTGGCCGGCACGATCAAACCCGGTTAGCACAGAATCTAAGCCTCACCGGCCTCCCATCGCCGCCGCACTTCGTACCGCAGCGGGCACGGGCCACTAGAAAGGGAACTGTAATGCCGAATCCGAAACGCCGCCACTCCAAACAACGCACCTCCAAACGCCGCAGCCACGACTTCCTCACTCCGGTCAGCACCTCCGAGTGTCCCAACTGCCACGAGCGCAAGCTGCCACACCGCATCTGCCAGAAGTGCGGGCAGTACAAGGGCCGCGAAGTCCTCGCCGTGAAGGAAGCCAGCTAAACCCGCTCTCAGCACCCTCCCCTCCACATGCCGATTAACATCGTTGTCGACGCAATGGGTTCCGACAAAGCCCCCGAGTCCGAGATTCGCGGGGCCATCCTTGCCGCTCGCCATCTCGATGTGCGCGTCCATCTGGTCGGCCCGCAGGAGGTCCTACGTCCAGCGCTCGACCACGCCCTGCGCAACCGCTTCCCCGGCCACTACGGACGTAAGCGCCCGCAGATCGAGATCGTCCACTCTTCCGAGTGGATCAGCATGGAAGATAAGGCCGCACAGTCCGTCCGCGCCAAGCGCGACTCCTCCATGCGCGTCGGTCTGCGCATGGTTCGCGAAGGCACAGCCGCCGGATTCTTCACCGCAGGCAACACCGGTGCTGCAATGGCCACTGCCAAGATGGTCCTGGGAATGCTCGCCGGCGTCCATCGCCCTGGCCTCTCCACCATCCTGCCCACGGCGCTCGGCATTCCCTCCATCCTGCTCGACGTCGGCGCCAACGTCGATTGCGACCCCGACAACCTTGTCCAGTTCGCCGTCATGGGCAACATCTATGCGCGCAACGTCCTGCACATCGCCCATCCCCGCGTCGGCCTGCTCTCCATCGGCGAGGAAGACAGCAAGGGCAACTCGCTCACCCACGACACCTTCCCACTGCTCCGGGCCCGATCTGGCATGAACTTCATCGGCAACGTCGAGGGCCGCGATCTCTTCAACGGCCATGCCGATGTCATCGTCTGCGATGGTTTTGTCGGCAACGTCGCCATCAAGACCTGCGAGGGCACCGCCCGCCTGGTCAGTGTCCTGCTGCGTGAGTCTCTGAAGTCCACCGTCACATCGCAGGTCGGAGCGCTCCTCTCCCGCCGCGCCTTCAACGACTTCAAGAAGCGCATCGATTACTCCGAATACGGCGGCGCACCGCTGCTCGGCGTCCGCGGAGTCTGCATCATCGGCCACGGGTCCTCCAACGAACGCGCTGTCATGAACGGCATCCGCGTCGCCGCAGAGTTCGCCCAGGCCGAGGTCAACTCCGGCGTCGAAGCCGCCCTCCGCTCCGCCTGAATCTCAAAGATGCTCTACACTGCGATTAAGCTACCGCCATCCAGGCGGTCCGCATCCAACCGCTCATCGTATTGGTTTCTCTAGGAGACAGTCCCATGCTGACCCCACGGAACCCCACCCTCAACGACCCCTCCCACGCACCTCTCCCTTACCCAGCCCCGAATCTGGATTCCAGCCCCTTCCCACCGCTCACCTGCCTCTCTGGCAATGCCTTCCTCTCTGCCCCCATCGACGAGGAAGACGACGAGGACGATCCAGAGGAAGACGAAGACCATCTCGACCAGGAAGAGGAGGACGAGGATGACTTCGACGACGATAAGGACGTAGAAGAACACAGGGTTGTCGATGACAACGAGGATGAGGATGACGAGGACGAAGAGGAGGAAGACGAGGACGACGAAGAGGAAGATGAGGACGATACCGACTCAGGGAGTTTCTTCCAACGCACCATCCCCAGGGCTGGAGGCCGCAGTTGCCGAAAGCAGATCGACCGGAAGAGCAACGCTTCAGAGCCTGTCCTGAGCGAGGTCGAAGGATGCCGAATTCCTACTCATTATTACTGGCGATTACTGGCGCGCGTATCCTCGATCGCTATGTGATCGGGGATACGCGAAAACAGTAAGCTGCCAAACTGTCGTGCCCCTCCTCTTATTCTTCCCTCTTGCATACGGTTGCTGCGTCGGGCACTATGAGGGTTGCTTGCTGTACCGCGCCAGTTTGCAAGACCAGTGGATAAGGAGATTCCATGAAGCGCAGGATTTTGCTTGTAGACGATGAAGTGGCCGTGCTCCTCACACTCAAGGCTGTGCTCGAAATCAGCGGATTCGAGGTGGATACAGCCGCCTCGGGCCGCGAGGGCAGGAGCAAGATGCGCTCCCAGCAATACCACATGGTCATCACCGACATGCGCATGGAGAGCGATGCCGCCGGTGCTGAAGTCATCGCCGCCGCTCGCTCGGCCAGCTATCACCCGGCCATCGCCCTGCTCACCGCGTTCCCCCTCGCAGACGAAGATTGGCAGGCCCTCGGCGCCGATAAGATGCTGGTCAAACCCATGCATACCCAGGTTCTGCTCCAGCAGATTGAGAAGCTGTTGGCCTCTCACGAGGCAAAGCTTAAAATTTGGAGCGTCCCTCCGCCCGCGGCGAAGGCTTCAGGCAAACTCACCAAGCCAGCCGCACCCAGGAATGCCAGGCCATCCGTCAAAAAAACCATCAACAAGCGCGTCCCAGTTAAGCCGCCGGTTAAGAAATCCAGCGAGAAGACCACGAAACGAAAACTCGCGACTAAGCCGGTTATAAAAGCCGCTAAGCGATAGCCGAGGCTCCTAGCGCGGCGAGTGCGCCTTGATGTACGTCCGTAGCGCCAGGTTGATGTCCAGTGCCTTGCGCACGCCGTTTTCAAGCAGGCGGAGCCACTCGCTGCCCGGCTCCTTTATATCCACCGTACCCAGCAGATAACTGGTCTGCACGATGATCTCCAGCGCGTTGGACAGATCGTGAGCGAGTTTGCGTATCTCCAGGGCTAATTCTTCTGGAATCTCCGAAGTGTCAGCATGAGCTGCTACCTGCATTTTTTCATTCATAATCGGGCGAAGTTGCCTCCCGCTAATTTGGAGATGTCTAAGGCGGTTATAGTGTATGCGAATCGCTGCATAATTGACAGCACGCCCCGCGTTTGAAAGACTGAACTCTCACGACTGCCGTGTCCGGCCGCAGGGTTCGCGACATGTACGACCGTGCCGAAGTGGCGGAATTGGCAGACGCGCATGGTTCAGGTCCATGTACTCGCAAGGGTGTGGGGGTTCGAGTCCCCCCTTCGGCACCAAATATTCTCACCGACAACCCATGTCCACCCAGCTTGAGCAGATTCTCGCGCATACGCTGCACCAAGTAACGGCAAGGCGTGCCGTAGCCGATACCACGCTTCTGGAGCGCGACGCTGACGCCCACACCCCACGCGGATTCGAGGCTGCCCTGCGCAAGTCTTCCGCATCCGGCCCAGCCATCATCGCGGAATTGAAGAAGGCCTCGCCCTCGCGTGGGCTCATTCGCCCGGACTTTGACCCCGCCACGCTGGCACGCACCCTCCAGGCCGCCGGAGCAGCCGCGCTCTCCGTGCTCACCGACGAAAAATTCTTTCAGGGCTCACTCGCCAATCTCACGCTCGCTTCGTCTGCCGTCTCCATTCCATGCCTGCGCAAGGACTTCATCCTCGATCCTTTTCAGATTCTCGAAGCGCGCGCCGCCGGGGCTGACGCCATTCTGCTCATCGCCGCTGCGCTCAGCGACACCACCCTGCAAGCATTGCGCGACGAGGCACGCCGTTTCAAACTCGACGTTCTCTGCGAGGTGCACGATCGCGCGGAGCTGGACCGCGCCGTGTCTCTGGGTTTCACCGTCATCGGCGTCAACAGCCGCAACCTGCACACCATGCAGGTCGAGCCGCAGACCCTGATCGATCTCGCGCAGTGGCTTCCCCGCGACGCCGTCCATGTCGCCGAGAGCGGCATCCGCAATGCGGCGGAGATCGCTCAGTTGCGGTGCGCGGGATACAACGCCTTCCTCGTCGGCGAATCCCTGATGCGCCAGCCCGATCCCGCCACCGCGCTCTCCGCCCTGCTCGAACCGGAGCCAGTTCCTGACCGATGAGGCCGATGCCATGTGGGTAAAGATATGCGGCAATACAACCCTCCAAGATGCACAGCTTGCCGCACGCCTTGGCGCGGACGCCGTCGGCTTCGTCTTTGCGCCCAGTCCGCGTCAGGTGACTGCATCGCAGGTGGCCCTGATCACGCCCCATCTTTCCCCTCACGTCGAGCGCGTTGGTGTCTTTCACTCTCGCGATGCCGCACAAATTGAAGCCATCGCGCGGACCTCAAACCTGACGGCAGTTCAGCTTCACGGCGGATTTGACGAGCAGTTGGCCCGGCAACTCGAGGATCGCTTCGCGGGCAGCGTACGCATCATCCAGACTCTGCACTGGACGGTCGGCCAGCCGGCGCCGGATCAGGCGAACCAGCCGGCGCAATCCCCCACCTCTCAGCTTGCCGGGCAAGTTGCACGCATAGCCAGCCTGGGGATCACAGACCGCATCCTCATCGACTCAAAGGTAGGCGCGGACACGGGTGGTACCGGTATGGTCTTCGACTGGGCTGCTGCGAGCGCAACCTTCTCGTCAGCTCCGGACGGCATCCACCTGATTGTCGCCGGAGGCCTCAACCCGCAGAATGTTGCCCTCGCGATCGCCCAGCTCGGGCCATGGGGCGTAGATGTCTCCAGCGGGGTCGAAGCCTCGCCCGGTCGCAAGGATCCTTTACTTTTGGCACGCTTCATCGAGAACGCGCGCGCCGCCGCTTCCCCTTGATTCCTGCTCCTGGTTCTCCCGGATTCCCCTCTTCGCCCAGGGAACTGTGTCGACCATGCAACGCGACTTCCGCTCCTCAGTACGCATGCCAACAGCAGTGCACACAGCAACGATTTTGCTTGTGTTGCGTCTAATGCTCTAGCGGCAGCCGCGTAGCACCGCGGCGTAATGCGCACGGAATATACTTGACGCCAGCACTTCCGCCGCGCATAAAACGCAATCGGGCAACGCCCACAACTCATGAGGATCGACCTACCGATGGACATCCATAAGCAAGCTAAAAACAATCTCTTCGTACGCATTCGCCACCACCGGCTCAACACCACCTTCGCGCTGCTGGGAGTACTTTCGGCCGGAATCCTCGCCGGCTCCGTGCTGACCCGCTCGGTCAGTGCCAAGGATCAGGCCGTCGACTCCTCCGACGCTCGCCCGCTGGTCATTCCCAAGCCGGTTGACCTCTCCAACGCATTCTCCAAGATCGCCAAAGATGTTGGCCCGGCGGTGGTTAACATCAATACCGAGTCCCTCCCCAAGCAATCCACCAACCGACGCTCTGGCCGTCGCGGCCTGCAGCAAGGCCCGCTCCAGAGCAATCCAAACGACGGCGATCAGGGCGACCAGGGGGACATGCAGGACTTTTTCAACCGCTTCTTCGGTGGCCAGGGCGGTCAGGGAGGCCAGGGTGGAGATGACGGATCCGGCATGGGCGGCGGCACACGCGAGGCTCTCGGCACAGGCTTCATCGTCGACTCGCGCGGTTACATCATCACCAATAACCACGTCGTCGATAAAGCCGACAAGATCTACGTAAAGCTCTCCACCGACCCGGACACAGACACTGATAAGGGTCGTCTCGCCCATGTCATAGGCGTGGATTCCGAGACCGACATAGCGGTAATCAAGATCGACGCGCCCAATCCGCTGCCCACCGTCAAGCTGGGCAACTCCGACGGAGCCCAGGTAGGCGACTGGGTTCTGGCCATCGGAGAGCCCTTCGGTCTCTCCCAGACCGTCTCCGCTGGAATCGTCTCCGCCAAGAACCGTTCCATCGACGATCCCGGCCCCGACGGCCGCGCCAGCCAGTTCCAGCGCTTCATCCAGACCGACGCCGCCATCAACCCAGGCAACTCTGGTGGCCCACTGGTCGATATGGCAGGCGAGGTCATCGGCATGAACACCGCCATCTACACCCAGTCCTCCGGCTCAGAGGGTGTCGGCTTCGCCATGCCCGCCAACACCATCGCCAGCGTCTACAACATGCTCATCAGCCCCGAACACAAGGTGGTTCGAGGATCCATCGGCATCAGCTTCCAGGGTGCGCAATCCTCCGCGGTCAGCCGCGAATACGGCTTCGCCAACGGAGGAGTGCTGGTAGCTACCGTCACTCCCGACGGCCCTGCCGCCAAGGGAGGCGTCAAACCGGACGACGTCATCGTTTCCATAGACAGCAAACCAATCAAGGACGGCGATGAACTGGTGGCCGACATCTCATCCCGCAAGGTGGGATCAACAGTGCAACTCGGCATCCTGCGCAACGGCTCCAAACAGAACTTCACCGTTGGCATCGCCGATCGCGCCAAGCTCTTTGCCGATGCAGGCAACAATAGCGAAAACAACTCCACCCCAACCGGCGCCGACGCAAGCGAGAGCAAGCTCGGCATCGCGGTGGACGCGGTCCCCCCCCAGATCTCCAGCAAGCTCGATATCCATGGCGGAGTCATCGTCACCAGCGTCCGGCCTGGCTCCTTCGCAGACGATATCGGTATCCCCTCTGGAACAGTCATCCTCGAGATCAACAAGAAGCCCATCGCAGACAAGGCCGATTTCAATACCATCGTCAACGGCCTCAAGTCCGGCCAGGACGTGGCCTTCAAAGTGCGATTGCAAGGACAGAATGCACCCGGCGGAAACTCCTACTTTGGTGGCACGCTTCCCTGACCCATCCTGAAAGAGGCGGAAGCGCAGGCCATCCAGTCCGCGCTTCCGCTCCCGTATCTACCAAGCAGACGCCTAAGATGCTCAAACCGCTATACGAGTTGCCAAGCCTTGAATTATGGGATACTCTTGCGCCTGTAAGATGAAATTTTGCAAGGTTTCTGTCTCATAATGCTTCTAGAGGTCTACCCGTATCATGCGCTTGGGTCAATTGGTTCTTTTGTCATCTCTCCTTATCTGCTCCTCATCGCCCGCCTTCTCTATGACGCGCGCGCACCGTGGACCTACCTCACCCAAAATCGCTAAACGCTCAAAGTCCAAGCTACAGAGTCAGAAGACCATCGACGATGAGCGCGCCACGCAGATTCAGAGCGCCCTCATCCGCTCCGGCTACCTCACCGGTGGGCCCAGCGGCCATTGGGACACTCAGACCCAGGTCGCGATGGAGAAGCTTCAGGCAGACCACGGCTGGCAGACCAAGCTCGTGCCGGACTCCCGAGCGCTCATCAAGCTCGGACTGGGACCCAACACGCCTCAGGTCAACACGATTGCCAACCAGGCCTCACCCCTGGCTTCCAATCAGTCCAACCCATTACCGCGGCAATAACTCATCATTCGCTCCAACACTCTTCCCCGCAAATTGCTCCGCGCTAGTAGCTTGCGCAGCAGCTTCCACTCTGCCCGCGCCAGCGACGCGAAAAAATAGCGGAGACCGGCAGTTTCTGCCAATCTTCGCCAATTCTCTCCCAGTGAAAACTGGATTCACGCAACCAGGCTTTCCGTTGCCTGCTTTTTCTTCGCCGCCGCGCACTTTGTACCCGCCTTGTAGTCCGTGCGCAGCCCAGCCATCACAGACCGCAAGCGCACCACCGCCGACGAGTGTATTTGCGAGATGCGCGACTCCACCACGCCCAGCGTCAATCCTATCTCCTTCATCGTCAGCTCTTCGTAGTAGTAGAGCGTCAATACCATCCGCTCCTTCTCCGGCAGCTCCTCGATGGCGTCTGTCAGCAGTTGCTTCATCTCACCCTGCAGGCACTGGAACAGAGGATCATCTTCCGGCGACCCCGGAATATAGCTCAGTTCCTCGTCGCCCGAGTCCTCGGTCCGCTCTATGTGCAGGCTGCCGATCTCCAGGCCTTTCAACTCGCCCAGTAACTGCTGATACTCGCTCAAACCAATTTCCATCTCGCGCGCGATCTCCGGCTCTGCCGGCGCGCGTCCCAGCTTGTGCGTGACCGAGCGGATTGCCTCCTCCACCGCTCGCCCCTTGCGCCGCAACTCCCGCGGACTCCAGTCCAGCGTGCGTAACGAGTCCAGGATCGCACCCCGGATGCGGAACTGAGCATAGCTCTTAAACTGCACCTGCTTGCTGTGGTCGAACTTGGAGAATGCGTCGATCAGCCCCACCACCCCCGCCGATACCAGATCGTCCAACTCCACATGCTGAGGTAGCCGCTCATGGATCCGGCGCGCCAGATAGCGCACTGTGGGAAGGTGTTCCAGCAAAAGCCGGTCGCGCTCCGGTACAGACTCACTCTCCACTGCGCTTGTCAGCTTCAATCCAGTCGCGCGCAGAAACGTGCCTTTTTCCACCTTACCCAGGTCGCCAAACACCGGCTTTGCGGCACTCAGTCTGTCTTGTAGAAAAAATACCTGATTCCCCATACTCGCCTCGTCTCCATTGCTGAAAACTTCCCGTCGCGCGGTTTGGTCCCGCGGACTGTGTCATTGATCACTGTCTGCTCTTGATAGATGCATAGTTCTGACCACTGCGCGGCCACATTGCATTATGTCTTTTCTCAGTCATTCCCAAAATGGGTCAACTCTGCGCGGCAAACTCTCCCCCAAGGCCCAACAGCCTGCACAAGAGTCTCTTATTTAATGCGTAATTTTCACGCGTTCATCACAACAGTCCGATGGATCCATCGAACGTATGACCCTCTAAATTCAGAATAGGCAGGCACTCGGCCATCCCGTCTCCGCGGCCTCCCGGAACTCCTATGCAGAATTAGTGAAGGCTGCCATCTCCAGGCGATATTGTCATCCTGCCCGAGGACGAATATCATGGCTCTGCTGTTATTTGCCCGGAGCCACGAGCTTTGCAGCCTCTCTCATCCAGCGACTGTACGCAAGCTGGCAATTATGGTTTTCTCCATCTTTCCCGAACGGGCGGTCTAAGCGTTGACTTCACCAACGGCTGCCGGAGCCATTACCCGATGCCGACCCATTCCGCCAGCTTGACCCAGGAGAGCGTCTCCGCGCCGCAGAGTAACAACGTCCGTTGGTTTGTCTGCGCCCTGCTCTTTGCCGCCACCACCATCAATTACATGGACCGCTCGGCCCTCGCGCTGGTAGAGCCGCTCCTCCACCTGCCCTTCATGGGCTGGATTCCCGGGGTCGCGCCTGCATTCCAGACCGCCTATCACCTGCACTACGGCAACATCATCATCTGCTTCCAGATCGCCTACGGTCTCGGCTTTCTCTTTGCCGGCCGCATCATCGACAAACTGGGCACCAAAACCGGGTACGCCTGCGCTATCGCGATCTGGGCCTGTGCTTCCATTAGCCACTCCATCGTCAGCAGTGTGATTGGCTTCTGCATCGCCCGTGTCTTCCTCGGCCTCGGCGAATCCGGCAACTTCCCCGCCGCCATCAAGGCCACCACCGAATGGTTCCCCTCCGAAGAGCGCGCCCTCGCCACCGGTCTCTTCAACTCCGGCTCCAGCGCCTCCTTCTTCATAGCGCCCCTGCTCATCGCCTTCGTTACCGGCAAATGGGGCTGGAACGCCGCCTTCATATGCACCGGCTCCATGGGCCTGTGCTGGTGTGTCGTCTGGCTGATCTTTCCCTATAACCGGTTGCGTCGCGGCTCCACCCAGACCCAGGCCAACATCAACGCCGATCTTGCCGCCCATTCCTCCAGCGGTGGCACTCTTCCCTACTCCACGCTCTTTCGCCGCCGGGGGTTCTATGCCTTCTCCCTGGCCAAGGGATTCACCGATCCCATCTGGTGGTTCTATCTCTTCTATCTCCCCATGTTTTTGCACGACAACTACGGCCTCGACCTCAACCACGCCAAGTACCCGCTCATCATCATCTACAGCGCCTCCACCGTGGGGTCTATTGGTGGCGGCTGGCTCTCCGGATTCCTCATGAAACACGGCTACAACGTCAACGCCGGTCGCAAGATCGCCATGCTCGTCTGTGCGCTCTGTGTGCTGCCGCTCATCCTCGTGCCCCACATGCACGACCTCTTCCCCACCAACCCCTGGCCCGCGATCGCCCTCTTCTGCCTGGCCACCGCCGCCCATCAGGGATGGTCCGCCAACCTCTTCTCCACGCCCACCGACATGTTCCCATCCACCACAGTCTCTACCGTGGTCGGTATCGGCGGAGCAGTCGGCTCGGCCGGAGGGGCAATCTTCACCTGGCTCGTTAGCCACTACTTCTCACTCCACCCGCTGCTCATCTTTACCCTGGCTGCCTTCGCCTACGTCTTCGCCCTGCTCATCTTTCAGCTCCTGGTGCCTCAACTCGGCTCCAAACCGCGTACTCCCAACGCACCGCAAGCAGCCTGACGCGGGTATCCAACATCTCGGTGTCCCCAGCGAGCGCATTTGCTCGCTATGGCAGCATCTCATTTGAGATGTTGCTTCCTGCTGTGCCAAAGCCGTCCGTCCAGCTCAGCTAACCTGATAAACTGGCCATTCAAGCCGATGCCAGAACCCGCAAAAAAGTTCTACCTCACCACGCCGATCTACTACGTCAACGCCCGTCCTCACATCGGCCACGCCTACTCCACCATCGCCGCCGATGTCATCGCGCGTCGCCATCGCCTGCTGGGTCCGCCAGTCGGCGACGACGGGTTCAAGCCCACATTCTTTCTCACCGGCACCGACGAGCATGGCCAGAAGGTCCAGCGGTCCGCTGCCGCCGCAGGCATCCCACCGCAACAGTTCGCCGACGAGGTCTCCGCCAGCTTCCGCACCCTCTGGAAGCGCATGGGCATCACCAACAACGACTTCATCCGCACCACCGACCCCCGCCACAAACGCGGCGTACAAAAACTCTGGCTCGACCTCGAAGCTCGCGGAGCCATCTACCTCTCCACCTACACCGGCCAGTACTGCGTCTCCGACGAGGCCTTCGTAGATGTCCCAGTAGGCGGGCCTCCGCCTCAGACCATCGAAGGCGATCCTGGCGTCAAGGGCGGGTGGGGCGTCCCCTGCCCCCTTTGCGGCCGAATCACCGAAACCGTCACCGAGGAGAACTACTTTTTCAAACTCTCCGAGTACCAGGACAAGCTCATCCACTTAATCGAGAGCGGCGAACTTCACATCCAGCCGGAGACAGTCCGCAACGAAGTACTCAGCTTCGTTCGCGGCAACGTTGCCGAGGCCATGGCCGCAGCCATAAGCGAAGGAAGAACCAGGCCAGTTGCTCCCGACGAGGTCATTTCAAACCCGCTAGTTGAGGCTGGAGTAATCAAGCTGTCCGCCGCCGGCAATGCTTACGTCCCCGGAGCCCTCAAAGACCTCTCCATCTCCCGCACCACCTTCGACTGGGGCATCCCCGTCCCAACCAATCCGAAGCACGTCGTCTACGTCTGGCTGGATGCCCTGGCCAACTACATCACCGCAATCGGCTACGGCTCCGACGACCCCGCCGATAAAGTCATGTTCGAAAAATATTGGCCCGCCGACCTGCACCTCGTCGGCAAGGAGATCACCCGCTTCCACTGCGTCTACTGGCCCGCCTTCCTCCTCGCCGCCGGACTGCCTCTGCCCAAGTCCGTCGTCGCCAACGGCTGGCTCCTCTTCGAAGAGTCCAAGATGTCCAAGTCGCGCGGCAACGTCGTCCGCACCGAAACCATCCTCGACGCCTTCGGCCCACTCTGCCCACCCGTACCGTCGTCTTTGGATAGCACCGGGCTTCAGCCCGGTGAAACAGCAGCCACCCGTGAAGAGGCTTTAGCCCCGGGCCTTACCCCGCCGACCAAAGCCGAGCAAGACCTATTCGCCGCCGACGTCCTCCGCTACTTCCTCCTCCGCGAGATTCCCTTCGGCCAGGACGGCACCTTCAGCTTCGACGCCCTCATCACCCGCTACAACGCCGACCTCGCCAACGGCTACGGCAACCTCGTCAGCCGTACGCTGTCAATGATCCAGAAATACTTTGATGCTGGAATTGTTCCAGCCCCAACACAAGCCACCAGAGCGAACGTGACTGAGTTGATAGTGGCGGGGATATTTCAAGTGGCAAGAGCTTTGGCGGAGTATGACTTCGGTAAAGCAATGCAACTCATCCAGACTATGGTCGCTGTCGTCGATAGCGACCTCACAATAAGCGCACCATGGAAGCAAGGACCGGGAGTACCCGACGATTTCCAGCAAACTCACCGGGCAAATACGTTGTGGTCCGCCGCCGAATCCATCCGCATCATCACCGCCCTCCTCTACCCCATCCTCCCCTACGCCACGGCCTCCGTCTGGCAACAGTTAGGCCTGGGAAGCATCGAACAAGCAGCGCGCGACGGTAAGCTGAAAGACCTCCAATGGGGCGGCCTCAAACCCGGCACAAAACTCGGCCCCCTCGCCCCCATCTTTCCCCGAGCAGACAAAGGACTCGCCCAGATCATGACCGACATGGAAAACCCAACCACCCCCGCTCCCGAACCCGCAGCCGAAGCATCCTCCATTCCCACCGCCGAGGCCCTTAACGCTGTACATCCAGCGGCCACACCCGCACCAGAAGCTCAACCCTCGAACCTCGAACCTGGAACCTCGACTATTACCATCGACGACTTCGCCAAAGTCGATCTGCGCGTCGCCCAGATCGTCGTCGCCGAGCGCATTCCCAAGGCCGACAAGCTCCTCCGCCTCGAGGTCGATCTCGGCCCCAACTTCCCTCGCCGCCAGATTCTCGCCGGCATCGCCGAGCATTACACCCCTGAATCCCTCATCGGCCGCAAAGTCGTCATCGTCGCCAACCTCGCCCCGCGCAAGATGCGCGGCCTGGAGTCGCAGGGGATGGTCGTCGCCGCCAGCATCGGCCCCGCCGGCGCGCCCGTCCTCGCCGGCTTTCTGGAGGACGTCGAGCTTGGTGCTCGCCTGAAATAGCGGTCCTCCGCCGGGAATCGGACAAATCTTACCGCGAAAGTTTTCGCCTTTCGTTATAACCACTTCGCCTCTTGGGAGTCTTACAGATATATGGCTACTCCGGTTGCAGTTCCGCTAAGTGTAAGCGAGATGGGGATGAGCGAGGTGGAGCGCGCCCAGGCCCTCGCCATGCGCTACCACGCCGAGTTCGTCGACCTCAAAAACTTCAAAATCTCGCACGATCTCTTCAAGAGCGTCCCCGTCGACATGATGTTCCGCTACAACTTCGTCCCGCTGGAGCAGCTCGAGGGACGCCTCGCCATCGCCGTCAGCGATCCATCCAAGCTGATGATGCTCGACGAGATCTCCGGCCTGCTTGGCCAGCGCCTGGTCACCCGCGTCGCCACCATGTCGCAGATCACCGATCTGCTCAAAAAGACCGAGCAGTCGCAGCGCGTGCTCGACGAAGCCAGCGAGGGCCTCGCCTTCGACGTGCTCTCCGGCGACGAAAACTCCGACGAAAATATCTCCATCGAGCGGCTCACCAGCGAGGACGACATCTCGCCCATCATCCGCCTCGTCGATACCACCATCTTCACCGCCCTCGAGCGTCGCGCCTCCGACATCCACCTCGAGACCTGCGACGACTGCCTCATGGTCAAGTACCGCATCGACGGCGTCCTGCAGCAGGCCATGGCGCCCATCGCGCGCGAGCATCATCAGACCATCCTCTCCCGCATCAAGGTCATGTCCGAACTGGACATCGCAGAGCGCCGCGTCCCTCAGGACGGCCGCTTCCGTGTGCGCTACAAGGGTCGCCTCATCGACTTCCGCGTCTCTATCATGCCCACCGTGCATGGGGAAAACGCCGTCCTCCGCGTGCTCGACAAGGAGTCCATGTCGGAGAAGTTCAAGAAGCTCTCGCTCGATGTGGTCGGCTTCGCGGCCGACGACTTGGAGCGCTTCCGCCGCTACATCAAGGAACCCTACGGCATGGTGCTGGTCACTGGCCCCACCGGCTCCGGCAAAACCACCACACTCTACGCCGCTCTCAACGAGATCAAGTCCGAGGAGGACAAGATCATCACCATCGAAGATCCGGTCGAGTACCAGATTCGCGGCATCACACAGATTCCTGTCAACGAGAAGAAGGGCCTCACCTTCGCCCGCGGGCTGCGCAGTATTCTTCGCCACGATCCCGACAAGATCCTCGTCGGCGAAATCCGCGACGCCGAAACCGCGCAGATCGCCATCAACTCTGCGCTCACCGGCCATCTTGTCTTCACCACCGTCCACGCCAACAACGTCGTCGACGTCCTCGGCCGCTTTCTCAACATGGGCGTCGAGCCGTACAACTTCGTCTCCGCGCTCAACTGCATCCTCGCCCAGCGCCTCGTCCGCACAGTCTGCGAGTTCTGCGTGCGCGATGTGCACTACTCCGACGCGGAACTGCTGGCCAGCGGTCTCGATCCTGAAGAGTGGCGCGGCTTCAAATTTCGCGAGGGCCCCGGCTGCATGGAGTGCGCGGGCACCGGCTTTCGCGGTCGCTCCGCCATCCACGAGCTGCTCGAACTGGACGACGAGATTCGAGAGATGCTGCTGGCCAAGCGCCCCGGCAGCGAGATTCGTAAGAAGGCCCGCGAGAAAGGCATGAACTTCCTGCGCGACTCCGCCATCCAGCGCGTCCGCCTCGGCATCACCACGCTCAAGGAGATCAACAAAGTCACCTTCATCGAAGCAGGGAGGTAATCGGAAGGGCACGCCTTCAGCCGTGCCGAAAGGATCGAACCTACTAAAAACTTTTCTATCAAATTAGCGCCAAAGGCGCGATCTATACCAGCCTAGGGCGAAGCCCTAGGGTTCCGGTCCAACTAAACCACCAAGGGCTGAAAGCCCGTGCTATAAGGTATGCGTCGAAAGAACGGTTAGTCTAAATCAGAATGGATTTTTTACCAAGAACGTTGGGAACACGGCCACGCCTGGCCTGCGAGGTGCGCTCCGAAGGCGTAGTTGCCGCTCGCGCCGAGGACGCATTCGCCATGCTGTGCGCGGTCGCGCGTGTGCCCCTGGGGGACGAAATCGTTGTTCCACACCTGCTGGGGGACGAAGACTCCACATCGACAGCGGGCGTGGGCGGCGACGCATCAGGCCGCGCAGCTGTTGTCGCAGCCGTGCGCAAGGCGCTCGAAGCCGTGGCTCTGCGCTCGCGTGAAGTCACACTCGTCGTCCCCGACGCAGCCGTCCGCGTTCTTCTGCTGGACTTCGACGAGCTTCCCGCCAAGCTCGCCGAGGCGCTGCCCGTCGTCCGCTTCCGGCTCAAGAAGCTTCTCCCCTTCGACGCCGACGACGCAGCCATAAGCTATCAGGTGATGGCCACTGCGAAGGACTCCGTCCAGGTCCTCGCTGTCGCCATGCCGCGTGAGCTTCTGGCGGACTACGAGTCCGTCGTGCGCGAGGCCGGCTTCGAACCCGGTGCTGTTCTGCCCAGCACCCTTGCCGCCCTGGCCGGTCTGCCCGAGGCCGAGGCACCAGCACTGGTCGTCAACGCGGGACGCTCAGGGGTCACCACCGCAATCGTGAAGGCCGGAGTTTTGCTCTTGCACCGCACCGTCGATCTGGGCGCCGATCTGCGTGCCGATGCCGCAGCCGCACAGATTGCAGCCACTACTCTTCAAGCTTCGCCGGCCGAATCCGAACAGTGGCAGCGTCAGGAATCCGCCAGCTTCAGCGCGCAGAACGACGCTGCTGCCGCAATCGAGGCGACAGCTCTTGCCCAGGAGATTTTGCAGGAGGTCGCTCAGGAGATCGCTGTCGAGCGCAGCCTTACAGAGACCGCCAGCGAGGTCGCCCAGGCGGTAAGCGTCGCTGCGGCCTACTTCGAGGACACACTGCAGACGCCGCCATCGGCAATCCATGTAGCCGGCACACTGGGCGCTTCGACACTCTCCGTACTGCTCGGCGAGGCCCGCGTCGGCCCGCTCGCTGTGCACGAAATGCTGCACTCCCAGATGCTGGGTGCCGGAGCATCTTCAGTGGGCTCGCCCGGCGGAGTTCCGTTGGGCTGGCTGGCGGGAGTGCGGGGGGCACTGGCCAACTGATGCGCATTGCAATCAATCTCGCCACCCGCCCCTTCGTCGAGCTGCG
Organism: Acidobacteriaceae bacterium; assembly: GCA_035510935.1. Lineage (GTDB taxonomy): Bacteria > Acidobacteriota > Terriglobia > Terriglobales > Acidobacteriaceae > Edaphobacter. The sequence goes on along the minus strand of DATKGA010000195.1, from coordinate 1,829 downwards.
GCCTCTCTTTGCCCGGCTTCGCCTGGCCATGGCCGCTCTTGCGCTCATCGCAATCGCGCTCGGCGTCGGCCTGCACCTGCTCAACGCACGCGCGCGCGCCGCCCAGGCGCAGATGGACGATCTCAAAGCGCAGACCCTCGCCGTGCAGATCGAGCGGCAGACCAATGAGGCGCGCATGATGGAGCCGCAGAACCGTGCTGTCCTCGCACGCTCCCAGTTCCTCAACGATCTCTTCGCCCGCAAAAGCTTTAGTTGGACGGCGGTCATGATGGACCTCGAGCGCGTGCTTCCCGGCGGTGTTCAGGTCACCAGCATCGAACCCGCGATCACCGCCGAGGGCGACGTCAATATCCGCCTTCGCGTCAGTGGACAGCGCGACCTCGCAGTCGATCTGGTGCGCAACCTGGAGCGCAGTCAGCGCTTTCTCGCTCCGCACCTTAACAATGAGACGGCGCAATCGCAGGAGCGAGGACTGACTCCCGTCGCCGGTACCGCAGCTCCCGGCGGCGTGGAGTTCGAGATCATGAGCGGCTATAACCCTTTGCCCGCTTCGTCCACGGAACGTGAACAGGAAAACCTGATTCAGAAAACAGTGACGGACCAGCGCAAGCAGGCAACTCCCTCCGGATCCAAAGCCCTTGCGAATCCAAATCCCGCTGTGAATCATCCCGTCGCCGCCAAACCTAAGCCCGCCACCAAGCATGTAGCCTCTTCGCATCCAATAACTACACCCTCATCCGTGCCTGCCGATAAGCAGTCCGCCAAAGCAGGTGTCCCATGAGCGCACCCACTGCAATGAGGCCAAAAATCTTCGCCGCCGGTATATTCGTGCGTGTGCGTGCTCTGCTTAGCCCGCTGAATCTGCACTGGGCAGGAGTTGGCCTTCTGGCTCTTGTCAATCTCTATCTGCTGGCGCAGATGGGCTTCCTCTGGCAGACCTCGGGTCGCTACAACGCCGACGCAATCGCCCAGCAGCGCATCGAGTTGAAGACCGCCGGGATTGCGGCACAGCCCCTGCGCGGGCTGGATGCCAAGCTTGCTCGTGCCACCCAGGAGGCGGATCGCTTCTCCCGCCAGCGCCTTCCCGCATCGGACTCCGAGGTGGCGGCCGAGCTTGGCGAGCTGACCAAGAAGCAGGACGTCCGCCTCACCCGCGCCCAGTACACCCATTCGCCAATGCTTGTCGACTCGGCCAATCAGATGACCGAAGTGCGCATCGACGCCACTCTCAGCGGCGACTACCGCCCCCTCGTTCAGTTCATCAACTCCATCGAGCGCGACAAGCTCTTCTTCGTCATCAATACCCTGACGCTGACCGGCCAACAGAGTGGCACCGTCAATCTCAGGGTGGGCATGAAGACCTATGAGCAGGGAACCCTGGCGCAGGATCAGGCATCCGCAGAGCGCGACACGGCAAGCGTTGCGCAGGGAGGACCCGCGCGATGAAGATTGCCAACAACAGAGGCTCCGAAGACCGTATGAAGTCCGCCGCGGTGGCTGTCTTTGTCCTCATCGCCGCCGCACTCATTTATTTTGAGTACTTCTACACCGGCGCGCCCGCTACGCCCCCGCCAGCCGCACCCGTGGCAGTTCAGAGCAACTCGGCTCCCGCGGCCAACCCGCCCTCAGGCACAGCCGCCAGGCCCATGGGCAAAACATCGTCTGCACTCGATCCAACCCTGCACATGGACGCCATGCTGCTCACCGAGTCGCTGCAATACTCCGGCAGCGGCCGCAATATCTTTTCTGCGAACTCGGCGCCGGTGGTGACGATTCCTAATCCGGTTACTGCTGCAAGGCCGAAGACGGAGCAGGCGGTTGCCGCTGTC
>DATKGA010000194.1:0-33581 GCA_035510935.1 Acidobacteriaceae bacterium | reverse complement strand
GTTGCGGGTGTGCCGAGCTTGGGGGTGACAACGGTGATGAGGTCGGCTGGGCTGATCGCGGGGACGCCGAGGCTGGCGGCAAGCGCGGTGGAGATGGCGTCCGCCAGCGGGGCGAAGGTTTCGTTGGTACGCAGGCGGGCGATGTCAAGTAGGTCGAGGCCGCAATCGCCGAAGCCTGCGCGGACCTCGCTGAGCAGGGACTTGCGCGCGGTGCCGCTTAGTTCGCCAACGTCCGGGATGACGAAGCCGAGGACGGGAAGCGATTGCTCGATCTTGAGCGCGGTGCGCAGTTCGGGTGTGAGGATGTCTGTGAGCGAGACCATGGCGGGAAGGCGCATGTCCGGTTTGTCGATGCCGTAGTTGCGGATGGCCTCGTCGTAGGTCATGCGGACGAAGGGCGTCGTCAGCGCGATGCGGCCGGCGGCAAAGCCCGCGGTGAGGAAGCCCTCGGTGACGCGGAAGACCGAGTCCATCTGGGGGAAGGACATCTCGAGGTCGATCTGGGTGAACTCGGGCTGGCGGTCGGCGCGCAGGTCCTCGTCGCGGAAGCAGCGCGCGATCTGGAAGTAGCGGTCGAAGCCGGAGACCATGAGGATCTGCTTGAAGATCTGCGGCGACTGGGGAAGCGCATAGAAGCTGCCGGTGTGGATGCGGCTGGGGACGAGATAGTCGCGCGCGCCCTCGGGGGTGGAGCGGGTCATGAAGGGGGTTTCGATCTCCAGGAAGCCCTCGGCGACGAGGTAGTTGCGGATGGCCATGGCAACGCGGCTGCGCAGGGCGAAGTTCGCCTGCATTTCGGTGCGGCGCAGATCGAGGTAACGGTACTTCAGGCGGACCTCTTCGTTGGCGATGGCGTCTTCGGCGGGGGAGAAGGGCGGAGTTTTGGCATCGTTGAGCAGAAGGAGTTCGCTGGCGACGACTTCGATGTCGCCGGTGGGCATGTTGGGATTTTCGAGGCCTTCGGCGCGGCGGCGGACTTTTCCTTTGACGGCGACGACGTATTCCGGGCGGGCGGAGTCGGCTTTGGCGTGGGCGTCTGTGACTTTCTCGTCGACGACGATCTGGGCGATGCCGGAGCGGTCGCGTAGATCGAGGAAGATGAGGCCGCCGTGGTCGCGACGACGGTTGACCCAGCCCATGAGAACGACATCCTGCCCAGCGTTTTCGGCGCGAAGCTCTCCACACATCCCGGTACGTTGCAAAGTGCCTAGAAAGTCTAATGTCACGATGTTCCTATTGTACGAAATGATGCCTTGTGTGCCCCATACGTCGAAGTTTTCATCGCCCGGTCCCCTGCCAGGCTGGGAGGTTTGAGAGTATCGCCAGTTCGCCGATGCTGCTTGCCTGGAGCCGCGTCCGCCTGTTTCATGCGTGGCGGATCGCCTGGACCAGCAGAAGCAGCCCGGTGCAGATAAGCCCTGCGTGAACGTACTTCAAAAAGGATTCTCCCCGCAGGCGGCGGTTCAACCATCTGCCCAGGAAGATGGCGGGAATGGCGGCAGGCAGGCAGATCAGATAGTCGTGGGTAACAACGGGTGTCCAAAGGTTGGTGAACCGGTAGCCAGCCATTGCGATGACGCTTGCGGGCAGAAAATAGCCTTGTAGCGTGGCCCGGAAGTATTGCGGCGTCCAGCGGCGCAGGGTTCCATAGACGACCAGCGGAGGCCCGTTCATGCCGTACGCTCCGCCCAGGATTCCGGCGAGAAAGCCACAACCGAGCAGCCAGATGCGATGTTCGGTATGGAGTTGCGGTGGGTTTGAGACCGCAAGCATATAGCCGGAGAAGGCGATGATCAACAGCGCGAGAATCGCCTTGACCACCTGTTGGTGCGAGCTGGTGAGTAGAGCAACGCCGATAGGGATGCCCAGCAGGGTCGGCAGCAGAAGCCAACCCGCGCTGCTCAGATGGATCTTGCGCCAATCCTGCACCACCACCACGGTCGCGATGGTGATGGAGAGCAGAACGGCGAGCGGTGCAGCAACCCGCAGTGGAAGGATCATGGCCAGTAGCGGGACCGCGATCAGTGCCTCGCCAAATCCGAAGGTCGAGCGAATGATGGTGGCCGCAAATATGACCAGCAGGATCGACAGGCTCGTATGGTCCATTGCCAAGGTCACGCCCGCAGCGATTGCGCGAGCTCGTTTCGAGCGATCTTGGTCTGCAGTCCAGTAGCGAATGTCTTGACTGTAAAGATACGGGAAGCGAGTTCGTCTTCGCCGAGGATGACGATGTGGCGGGCGACGCGGTCAGCGGCCTCGAAGGATTTCTTGAGGCGGAAGGCGCCGTCGCCGACTTCGACGGAGAGGCCGGCTCGGCGGAGTTCGCGGGCGAGGGCGAGAGCGGCGGCGTTGCGTTCGGGGCCGAGTGGGGCGATGTAGGCGTCAAGTTTGGGAGGTTCGAGGTTCAAGGTTCGAGGTTCGAGGTCCTTTGCGGCGGCCTGAGCCTGGAGCGTGAGGATGAGGCGGTCTTCGCCGATGGCGAAGCCGATGCCGGGAGCTTTGGGGCCGCCCAGCATCTCGGAGAGGCCATCGTAACGGCCACCGCCGAGGAGGGCGTTCTGCGTGCCGAGGCCGCTGGCTGGATCGGCGGAGGTGGGAACGGTGAACTCGAAGGTGGTGCGGGTGTAGTAGTCGAGGCCGCGGACGAGGCGCGGGTTGACGGTGTACGGAACGCCGCAGGCGGCTAATGCGGAAAGTACCGCATCGAAATGCTGGCGCGAGGACTCGTCGAGGTAGTCGGCGATCTTTGGGAGCCCGTCGATGAGGGCCTGGTCGTTGGGGTCCTTGGAGTCGAGGACGCGGAGGGGGTTGGTCTCGGCGCGGCGCTGGTTGTCTTCGCAGAGCTGGTGCTTGATGGGAGCCAAGGCTTGGCGCAAGATGTCGACGTAACGCGTACGATCTTCGGCAGAGCCGACGGAGTTGAGTTCGAGCCGCCAGCCTTTTATGCCGAGTTCATCAAGCAGCGTGGCGAGCATCTCGAGGACTTCGGCGTCGCGCAGAGGGCTTTCGGAGCCGGAGGTGATGGGGCCGAGGACTTCGGCGCCAATCTGCCAGAACTGGCGGTATCTTCCCCTTTGAGGCCGCTCTCTACGAAACTGCGGGCCGATGTAGAAGAGCTTCTGGAGCTGGCCCGTGTCGCCGAGGTTGTGCTCGATGTAGGCGCGGACGACACCGGCGGTGTTTTCGGGACGGAGGGTGATGTCCTGAGATTTTGCTACAAATCTTCCTGGCAGCGGCTCTAATTTGATCCCCAAAGTGAAATACCCGATCAGATTGAGCTGGTCATATTTCCATTGTGGAACGACTAGTAAATACTGGACACCTCGCGCTTTTAATTCGGAGAAACGCTGTCTAACCTCAAAATCGGGCGAAATTTCCGGAAGTACTCGAAACTCGACAAATGTCTCTACGCCATTGATCGTTGCCAGCCGCCACGCAATCGGTCGCGTCTCGAGTTCGAACGGCGTACCAACGTAGGTGGCGTCGGAGTGCTTCTCCAGCCACGTATCCTCCAGCAGGGCCAGGTCCTCGCGTAGCCCGTCTTCCCAGGTGTACATCTCTTTGGAGACGATGTCGGTCTCTTCGCCGACGCCGCGGGCGAAGAGTTGGGTGTCCTCGAAGATGGGGGTGCGGATCTCGCCGAAGCCGTAGCGGGAGAAGACCGAGCGGGCGATGGATTCGACGCGGTTCCAGAGGGCAGTTTCGGGCGGGAGAAGGTCGCGGGTGCCACGGACGGCCTTCAGGGGGTTGGACGGTGTTGGCATGGACTTCCAGTGTATCCAACCGCCGCATCCTCAGGCACAAGGTCTATGGTTTCGCGGGAGCGTTGGGATCATTTTGATGGTCCTCCAGCCTGGGGTCGTGGTGACGGTGCTCCAGGACGAACTCCGTGAACAGATGCGCGCCGACGCGCGTGGCTGCGACGGTGCGGGTGGCGACGACCCCACCGAAGGGGTCGAAGTCGGGGTACCACAAGGAGTGGGCGATGATGGGCCCGGAGAAGTCTGCGATTGCCGGGGTGAGGGTGAAGAAGCGGTGCCCGTCGGAGTCGTGGCGCGCGGTGACCTCAGAGAGCAGTGCGTTCTGGATCTTGCGCCGCACCGAGCAGCCATGGCAGGGAATGTAGCGCAGGTCCTCGTGGAACAACTCTTCCATGCCATAGCGCACGTTGCCGTCAATTGCGGTGATGGCCACGTTGGAGCCGAAGCGCTGCATGAAGCCGGGGAAGTCCTGGCCCCAGCCGGAGGGGCCATCCTGGGCCTGGTTGTAAAGCGTACGCACGGTGGAGCGCGCGAATGCGGGCAGGCCATAGGAGTCGCGGAGGTAGTCATGAAACTGGTCCTTGTGCGACGGCTGGTCGTAGGGCCGGCCGTTAATCCTTTGCAGGGCTGCGAGGCGTGCAGCCTCGCTCTCTTCGGGGGTCCGCTGCGGCCGTTGTTGAAGGGAGCGCGCGGTGGGTGCATCGGGGACAGGATGCGATGGGCTGGTGGAACCGGGTGCAGCCTGTGTGGGGGGAGGGGAGAGAGGGGAGACCGGAGCGGTCGTCTGGGCCATGACCTGAACACAGGCCAGTCCGCAGCAGAGGGCTGGCAGAGCCGCGATGCAGAGCCGTGTTGTTAGACGACGCTTCATGGGATTGCTCTCGTTAGGGCCATAATCTTTTGCCGGCCATACTGGGTACGATGCCAGTTATCGACAGACATTTGTACCGAGAGCCGGGGCAAAGCAGGCTGAAGTGATTTTGGTCAAGATTGATCCCTACGATATAGCAAATGTCGAATTGCGTGGGTAAGAGTTTTGTCTCAGACGAAGAACCGGGCGTCCTCGATCAGGAGAGTGTGGGCCATTGTGATTGACCCATCTGGCGGAGCGGGATACACTTGTTAAGTTTGGCAGGTTTGGCGAATGCATCCGGCTCTCCGGGTGCAGGGTCGGCAGGTTTCGGACACGGCGGATGATTGCTTGAGGGAGTGTGGTTCGCGCTCCGCAGGTTCGCGTTGGTTTCGGAATGGCCGGCTGGACACAGAGATCCTCTGGTTGCGTCCCCAGGCAAAACAATTCACGAAGGGTGCGTGCGCATGAATGCCGCGCACAAGGGTTCAGTTATGTATGCAGTGATTCGTACCGGCGGCAAGCAGTATAAAGTCTCTCCCGGTGAGACGTTTAAGATCGAGCGCACGGCGCACGAGAATGGCGCGATCGAGTTTGCCGACGTGCTGGCAGTGAGCAGCGAACAGGGCAAGTTCGAGCAGGATCTGGCGGGCGCGAAGGTGACCGGCACCGTGCTTGGCGAGGGCCGCTTCGACAAGATTCTGGTGTTCAAACTGAAGCGCAAGAAGCAGTACAAGAAGATGCAGGGACACCGGCAGGGCTTTGTCGAGGTTGCAATCAACGAGATTGTGGTGAGCGGGAAGAGCTACAAGGCCGAGGCGGCCGCGAAGTAATTTTTTCAATTACGCTGTGGCCTGAGGGCCGCGCGAAAGAGGCGACGGAATGGCACATAAAAAAGGATTAGGTTCTTCCAAAAACGGGCGCGACTCCAACGCGCAACGGCTGGGCGTGAAGGTATTCGGCGGGCAGGCGATATTGGGCGGCGGCATCATCGTGCGCCAGCGGGGAACACCGCTGAAGGCGGGGGCGAACGTGGGACGGGGCAAGGACGATACGCTGTTCGCCAAGGTCTCGGGCGTAGTGCGCTTCCAGGACCGCGGACAGCACGGGCGGTTTGTGCTGGTTGATCCGGCGGAGGTCACCACCGTTTCGGCGTAGCAAAATGCAGCATTGCAATGAGCGAAAGCCCCGACATTCGGGGCTTTTCAACTTTTAGAGCAGCCTTCGTCGCGGCACGAGCGCAGGAATCAGATTGCCAGGGAGACATCCTCGGCAGAAAACTCCGGTTGCGGCTGTCGTCGCTCCTGCTGGGATGCGCCCGTTGCGGACGGCGTCAATTGGCTGGAGGCTGGTTCGGAATCCGAGGCGGTCTGCGCTGCTGAAGCCGAGGCGGTCTGCGCTGGGTGAGCGCTGGGAGCGGGCTTGTTCTTATAGCACTGCCGGCAGAGCACTGGGCGGCCTTGCGTCGGCTTGAACGGGACGGTGGTCTCGATGCCGCACTCCGAGCATACGGTACGCGTCTCGGTGCGCGAGATGCCGGCAGCCGCCAGACCGCCGCTATTGGCCGCGCCGGCAGACTGTGCGCCGCGTCTGGACTTGCAGGGCTTACAGCGCTTGGGGTCGTTCTTGAATTGCTTGTCCAGGAAGAAGAGTTGTTCCCCGGCGGTGAAGATGAATTCTCCGCCGCAATCGGTGCAGGTTAAGATCCGGTCTACGAAGTCCATCCGTTTCTCCCTTCGTGCAGATAGAGATGATCGATCCCGGCTCCACGATTCGCGGATTGAGGGACGCAACAGGCTTTTTATTTCTGTGGTTTGGGGGCGGCGGCGGAAGAATGATCGGAAATCCGGGAACGCGGCCCAGTCGGGAGTGTCTGCCGGGCTGTCAATGGTGTTGGCAGGGGCAGGGGGAAGGGTAACGCTGGCCGCCAACACCGGTTAGGAGAAGGCGGCCAGTCTGTATAAGGAGAAACGGGTTCGATGAGGTACGGTTGAGAGGAACAGGACTAATCCTGTTCCTTGCGGATCTTCTTGCGGTTGCGCTTGCGGGCAAGCGCTTCTTTGACGCGCTTCTTCTCGCCGGGTTTCAGATAAAAGGAGTGACGCTTCACTTCCTTGATGATGTCTTCGGTCTGAACCTTGCGTTTGAAGCGGCGCAGCGCATTTTCGAGCGGCTCGCCTTCCTGCACACGAATCTCTGCCAAGGGGTATACACCTCCAAATCGTCCCAAGTGGGCAGTCTTCAGAATAGCGCATAAACGCAGGTCTGCGGCGGATTTCTGGCGGAGGGAAGAAGTTCGGCGAGGGGCGAGAAAAAAGTTCCGTGGGCGTGAAATAATCCAGCCATGATCCGACCGTATCTGGGAAAGCTGCCGGTGGTACCCGCTACCTGCTATGTGGACCTGTCCGCGCAGTTGATTGGAGATGTGGAACTGGGCGAGAACGCCAGCGTGTGGATGAACGCGGTGCTGCGCGGGGACGTCAACCTGATCCGCCTGGGCGCGAACAGCAATGTGCAGGACTGCGCGGTGCTGCACGGGATGCGGGAGAAATACCCCGTGATTGTGGGCGATTGGGTGACCATCGGGCATAACGCGACGGTGCACGGATGCGTGGTGGAGGACCAGTCGCTGATCGGCATGGGGGCGACGATCCTGAACGATGTGCGGATCGGCGAGGGATCGATCATCGCAGCGGGCGCGGTGATTGCGGAGCATACGATTATTCCGCCCAACTCGCTGGTGGCCGGCGTTCCCGGCAAGGTACGGCGAACTCTGGGCGAGGAAGACCGCAAGATGATCCTGAAATACGCGCAGGACTACGTGGACTACGTTGCAATCTATTTGCAGAAGACGGAGTAGAAGGGCGTCGACTGCGTGCGGTTAGCTTGCGTCTAATAGAAGTGATGGGGTGGGTTTGCAGAGGTTTGTTGTGGCAGGCGGGCTGCAAAAGATGCAACGGAGCGCGTTTTCGCGGTATATTTAAATATCTAGCTTGCTCATCTCTGTAACTGACTCTGTTTGGTTTGCTTCGGCGGACGTGTCGATTGAATCCCGGTTAGGTTTTCGGGCTTAGAAATCGCAGGGGCACAGTGTCTACTTTTGGCTGGGGAACGAATCCTGCACCGGAAGGTTGCCATGAAACGATCAGATCGCTGTCGCCGCATACCCGACCAACAAGGGCTCTATCATCCGCGCAATGAGCACGATGCCTGCGGTATGGGGTTGGTTGCGAGCATTCGGGGAGAGCAGACCCACGAGATAATTCGGAAGGGGCTCGAGGTCCTGATCAACCTGACGCATCGCGGCGCGGCGGGCTGCGATCCAGAGACGGGCGATGGCGCGGGGATCCTGATCCAGATTCCGCACGCGTTCTTCCAGCAGGAGTGCGGCAAGCTGGGGATGCAGTTGGGCGAACGTGGAAGTTATGGCGTGGCCATGGTTTTTCTGCCGGTGGACAAGCACAGCCGCCTGCAGTGTGAAGGAATTATGGAGCGGGTTGCGCAGTCCGAGGGGCTGAGCCTGCTGGGCTGGCGCGACACTCCGGTGAATGGCGATTTGATTGGGCGCGAGGCGCGCGCTTCGCAGCCGTACATTGAGCAGATGTTTGTGGGCGCTCCGGCGGGGATGAGCGAGGACGCATTCGAGCGCCTGCTGTATCTTGTGCGCCGGCGGGCGGAGAACGAGATTGCCCAGTCGGAGATCGAGCACAAGGAGGACTTTTACATTCCGTCGCTCTCCTGCCGCACCATCGTCTACAAGGGCCTGATGCTGGCGCCGCAGATTGAGAAGTTCTACTACGAGCTGGCCAATCCGCTGGTGGCAAGCGCGCTGTGCCTGGTGCACCAGAGGTTTTCGACCAACACCTTTCCCAGTTGGAAGCTGGCACACCCGTATCGCTACATGGCGCACAACGGCGAGATCAATACCATTCGCGGCAACGTGAGCTGGATGAACGCTCGCCAGTCGGTGATGGACAGCCCGGTCTACGACGGACAGATCGAGAAGCTGTATCCGGTGATCCCGCCGGGTGGAAGCGACTCGGCTTCGCTGGACAACGCAGTGGAGTTCCTGTTCCAGTCGGGACGTTCGCTGCCCCATGTGATGGCCATGCTGATACCCGAGGCGTGGGCGGGCAATCCGGACATGGACGAGGAGAAGCGGGAGTTTTATGAGTACCACGCATCGTTGATGGAGCCCTGGGATGGACCGGCGTCGGTGTGTTTTACCGACGGCCGGTTGGTGGGTGCGACGCTGGACCGCAATGGCCTGCGGCCGGGGCGCTACATCGTGACCAAGGACGACCTGGTGGTGCTGGCGTCGGAGGTGGGCGTGATTGAGGTGCCCGCCGAAGATGTGCGCAAGAAAGGCCGCTTACAGCCGGGGAGGATGTTCCTGGTGGATACGGTGGAGCACCGCATCATCTCGGACGTAGAGATCAAGAAATCGCTGGCAGGGCGCAAGCCCTACGGCAAGTGGCTGAAGGAGCAGCAAGTGATGCTGGACGATCTACCGGAGCCGTGGCGTGTGATCACGTCAGACCCGGAGACCCTGCTGCGCCGCCAGCGCGCCTGCGGATACAGCGAGGAGGACCTGAGAATTCTGTTGAATCCGATGGGATCGAAGGGCGAGGAGCCGATCGGGTCCATGGGAACGGACGTTCCTTTGGCCTGCCTGTCCGACCGGCCGCAGCAGTTATTCAGCTACTTCAAGCAGCTATTCGCGCAGGTGACCAATCCGCCGATAGACCCAATCCGCGAAGAGCTGGTGATGTCGTTAATCAGCTACATCGGGACGGAGCGCAATATTCTGAACGAGGCGCCGGAGAACTGCCACACGCTGAAGATTCCGCACCCAATCCTGACCAATCGCGATTTGGAGAAGCTGCGCCACATCTCTTCGGGTGATCTGCTGGCGACCACATTGCCGACGCTGTTCCGCGCTTCGGAGGGAGAGGCTGGCCTGAAGCATGCGCTGGATGACCTGAGTGAGCGCGCCGCGCACGCTGTGAGTTCCGGCTACTCGCTATTGATTCTGTCGGACCGCGGTGTGAACTCGACGATGGCCCCGATACCCAGCCTGCTGGCGATGGCAGCGGTGCATCACCGTCTGGTGCGCGACAAGACGCGCACCCAGGTGGCACTGATTATCGAGAGCGGAGAGCCGCGCGAGGTGATGCACTTTGCCCTGCTGATCGGCTATGGGGCAAGCGCGATCAACCCGTACCTGGCCTTCGAGACGCTGCGCGACATGAAGCTGCGCAAGCTGCTGGCAGACGACGTAACGGCAGATTATGCAGAGAAAAACTTCATCAAGGCGATCAATAAGGGGCTGCTGAAAACATTTTCCAAGATGGGGATCAGCACGCTGCAGAGCTATCGCGGGGCACAGGTGTTCGAGGCGGTGGGGTTGAACAAATCCCTGGTGGACACCTACTTCTCCGGGACCGCGTCGCGGGTGGAGGGTGTGGGGCTGGATGTGCTGGCGCGCGAGGCGCAGATGAAGCACGAGTACGCCTACCAGCCGCTGACCGAGTCGGAGACGGACCTGGTGGTGGGCGGGCAGTATCAGTACCGCGAGGGCGGCGAGTACCACATGGTGAATCCGACAACCATCAGCAAGCTACAGCAGGCGGTGCGGCAGAACAGTCCGACCACCTTCCAGGAGTACACCGACCTGATCGACCATCAGAGCAAGCACCTGTGTACGCTGCGTGGACTGATGCGCTTGAAGTACGCGGCTGAGCCGCTGCCGATTGAGGAAGTGGAGCCGGCCAAGGAGATTGTGAAGCGCTTTACCACCGGCGCGATGAGCTATGGCTCCATCAGCAAGGAGGCGCACGAGACGCTGGCCATTGCGATGAACAGGATTGGCGGGATGTCCAACACGGGCGAGGGCGGCGAGGACCCGGAACGCTTTGTGCGCGACGCCAACGGAGACCTGCGGCGCAGCGCGGTGAAGCAGGTGGCCAGTGGGCGATTCGGAGTGACGGCCCATTACCTGGTGAATGCGGATGAAATCCAGATCAAGATGGCGCAGGGCGCGAAGCCCGGCGAGGGCGGACAGTTGCCAGGTCACAAGGTGGACGAGATCATTGCCAAGACGCGCTTCTCCATTGCCGGGGTCGGTCTGATCTCTCCTCCGCCGCACCATGACATCTACTCGATCGAGGACCTGGCGCAGCTGATCTACGACTTGAAGAACGTGAACCCGAAGGCGCGCATCGCGGTGAAGCTGGTGGCGGAGGTGGGAGTGGGCACGGTGGCAGCCGGCGTCGCCAAGGCGCACGCCGATGTGGTGCTGATCTCCGGCGATAACGGCGGTACAGGCGCGTCGCCGCAGAGCTCGATCAAGCACGCAGGATTGCCCTGGGAGCTAGGCCTGGCGGAGACGCAGCAGGTGCTGTTGCTGAACGATCTGCGCAGCAGGATCAAGGTGCAGACCGACGGCAAGCTACAGACCGGGCGCGACGTGGTGATTGCGGCGCTGCTTGGCGCCGAAGAGTTCGGCTTCGCAACGACGCCGCTGATCGCGATGGGCTGCATCATGATGCGCAAGTGCCATTTGAACACCTGCTCGGTTGGTATCGCCACGCAGGATCCGGTGTTGCGCGCGCGTTTCCAGGGGCAGCCGGAGCATGTGGTCAACTTCTTCTTCTTCCTGGCCGAGCAGGTGCGCCAGCACATGGCGAAGCTCGGCTTCCGGACCTTCGATGAGATGGTGGGCCGGGTGGACCGTATCGATGCGGTGACGGCCGATGCACACTGGAAGGCCAAGGGCATCGACCTCTCCTCGATCCTGTTTTCGCCGGAGTTGCCCTCGCATGTGGGGCGGCGGCGCACCAAGGAGCAGGACCACGGGCTTGCGTTTGCGCTGGACCATGCGCTGATCGAGCAGGCCAAGCCGGCGCTGGAAGAGATGAAGCCGGTGCGGGCCAGCTTTGCCATCCGCAATGTGCATCGTACGGTGGGCGCCATGCTGGGCGGAGAGATTGCACGCCGCTATGGCGCGGACGGACTGCCCGATGAGACCATCCATTTCCGCTTCACGGGTACGGCCGGGCAGAGCTTTGGGGCATTCGTCCCGGCCGGCGTGACGCTGGAGCTGGAGGGCGATTCCAACGATTACGTGGGCAAGGGACTCTCCGGCGGGCGCATCATCGTATATCCGCCGAAGACCTCCAGCTTCCTGCCGGAGGAGAGCATCCTGGTGGGCAACGTGGTGCTGTACGGCGCGACTGGCGGCGAGGCGTTCTTCAGCGGCATCGCGGGCGAGCGATTTGCTGTGCGCAACTCCGGAGCCACAGCGGTGGTGGAGGGCGTGGGCGATCACGGATGCGAGTACATGACCAAAGGCACGGTGGTGGTGCTGGGCTCGGCGGGACGCAACTTTGCCGCCGGCATGAGCGGAGGAATCGCCTATGTGTACGACGACGCGGGCGACTTCTCCACTCGCCTCTGCAACCGGGCCGGCGTGGACCTGGAGCCGCTGTTGGCGAGCGAAGACGTAGACCTGGTGCGCGGCCTGATGCAGCGCCATATCGACCTGACGGGCAGTCCGCACGCCGCATGGATTCTGGAACACTGGGAGACGACGCAGGCACGCTTCATCAAGGTGTTTCCGCACGAGTACAAGCGCGTTCTGGGAGTGGAGCGCGCCGACGGGGTTTACATCTCGCCGGTCGCCAAAATCTCCCCCGCAACGGTGTCGCCCATGGTGGCGACAGGGCAGGTGCACCATGGGTAAGGTCACGGGATTTCTTGAGATTCCACGGGAACAGCCTACGCGGCGCAAAGTAGAGGAACGGCTACAGGACTGGACGGAGATTTACGAGCCATTTGGCGAGTCGAAGCAACGGGAACAGGGAGCACGCTGCATGGATTGCGGAGTGCCTTTCTGCCACACCGGATGTCCGTTGAACAACCTGATCCCCGACTGGAACGACCTGGTGTACAGCGGACGCTGGCCGAATGCGATACGGCGTCTGCATGCGACCAACAACTTTCCCGAGTTCACCGGGCGCATCTGTCCGGCGCCCTGCGAGGCGGCCTGCGTGCTGGCGATCACGGAGCCTGCTGTCTCCATCAAACTGATCGAACGCAGCATTGTGGATCGTGCGTGGGATGAGGGATGGATTCAGCCCGAGCCTCCGGATCACAACACGGGCCGCCGCGTGGCGGTGGTGGGCAGCGGTCCGGCAGGATTGGCAGCGGCACAGCAGTTGCGCCGCGCCGGTCACGCTGTGACGGTGTACGAGAAGAATGACCGCATCGGGGGACTGATGCGCTATGGGATCCCCAACTTCAAGATGGAGAAACGCATTCTCGACCGTCGCCTGCAGCAGATGATTGCGGAGGGCGTGACGTTTGTGACCAATGCGCACGTTGGGGTGAATATCCCCGTGCAATCACTGGTCGATGACTTCGATGCGGTGCTGCTGGCGGGCGGCTCGGAGAATCCGCGCAACCTGGCTATCCCGGGCCGCGAACTGAAAGGCATCCACTTTGCCATGGAGTTTCTGCCGCAGCAGAACCGGCGCTGCGAAGGCGACCAACTGGACCCGTCGCTGGATATCCTGGCGGAGGGCAAGCGGGTGGTGATCCTGGGAGGCGGCGATACAGGAGCGGACTGCCTGGGAACCAGCCTGCGGCAGCACGCCAAGAGCATTCACCAGTTCGAGATCATGCCCAAGCCGCCAGACCAGCGCGCGGCATCGACTCCGTGGCCGATGTGGCCGCTGCAACTGCGCACCGAGAGCAGCCACGAAGAGGGTGGCATCCGCGATTGGGGCATCAACAGCGTGAGCTTCAGCGGAGACGAGCAGGGGCGTGTTACTCATCTGCATGCGGTGCGCGTGGGCCCTCCGCCGAGCTTCACCGCGATTGCAGGCTCTGAGTTTACGCTGGAGGTCGATCTGGTGCTGCTGGCACTGGGCTTCCTTGGGCCTGTGCGCTCGGGGATGATCGAGCAGCTGGGGCTGAAGCTGGACCAGCGCGGCAACGTGGCCGCGGACGAGAACTACGCGACCTCAGTGGAGGGCGTCTTCGCAGCGGGCGACATGCGTCGAGGCCAATCGCTGGTGGTATGGGCGATTGCGGAGGGGCGCAAGGCAGCCGCGTCCATCGACCGCTATCTGGCCGCAAAGCCCGAATCGCTGGCCATGCGCCAACGCGTTCTGGTGTAGCGGAAGATCCCAAACAGCTTTGCCGGCGGGTCGTCTCGGTGCCGCGCGCTGCGCCTGCTTGCGAAGGGGTGTTGGGTGGGATAGCTTCGTATGTATGCAGGAGTTTTGCCATCGCTGCGGGGGAGAGTTGCCGGAGAGAAGCGGTGAGTCTCCCTTCTGCCCCCAGTGCGGTGCGCCGCAACTGAGCCTTGCGCTGGAGAACCAGTCGGTGGAGGCGGGCGGAGCGGTGGGCGCGCTGGACGCTGCGGCGGGCACGACGGGCGCGCTGCCAGATGCGAGTCCGAGGCAGGTGGAGTGGAAGACGGCGATCCGCTGTGCGATTGCTGTGGCGGGCGTAGCCGCGCTATTGAGCCTTGCAGCAATACGGATCGACGCACTGACTTTCGTGAGTTCTTTGTGGATCATGAGCGCGTCCTTGATTACGCTGGGGTTCTACCAAAACAGGAGGCCAACGGCATGGATGGATGTGCGGGTGGGGGCGCGCATCGGCGTGGTGGTGGGGCTGTGCCTGGCGCTGGAGCTGGGGATTGCGATGGCCGGTGCGGGGCTGGTGGAGCGCTTCGGGATGCACGCGATGTGGAGCTTCGATGCGCAGATGACGGCCCAGGTGCAGAAGGCGGTGCAGCAATCGTCGACACCGGTTCCGGCGGCGATGATTGGTTTTCTTCAGTCGCCGGAGTTTCGCGGAGGGATGATGTTGGCGGGCATTGCTTTCCTTTCCGCGGGGCTGGTGGTGCTGTCGGTGCTGTTTGGGGCGTTTCATGGTCTGCTGAGGATGCGCCGCCGTCCGGCGGCGGTGTGAGCGGCACTGGTTTGGCGTGAATAGGGATGGAGCGGCGGATTTTGCCGGCGGGTTCGCTAATTTTGAGCGGAAAGAGATCGAGACGAGCGGCTGGGCTGCTATCATCAGCTTCGGCGGTGCGAACGCCGCAACCAACTATGAGCGAATCCAAGGAAGCGACCACGATAGCGAGCTTGCCAGAGAAGTCGAGGCTCCGCGAGAAGGGCCGGCTGATGTCGGCGTCGGAGATTGAGCGGACGCTGGTGCGGCTGGCGCACGAGATTGTCGAGAAGAACGAAGGGGCCGACAACCTGGGGCTGATCGGTATTAAGCGGCGCGGGGTGCCGCTGGCCGAACGGCTGGGGAAACTGATCGCCGGAATCGAGAAGCGCCCGGTGCAGACCGGCGTGCTGGACATCAACCTTTATCGCGACGACCTGTCGACGACCGGACCGCGGCCTACGGTGGTGCCCGGCGAGATTGGGTTTGACGTGAACGGGCGCGACATTGTGCTGATGGACGATGTGCTGTACACCGGGCGCACGATACGGGCGGCGCTGGATGCGCTGTTCGACCACGGGCGGCCGAAGAGCGTGCAACTGCTGGTGCTGATCGACCGGGGACACCGCGAACTGCCGATCCAGGCGACCTATACCGGGCGGACGGTGCCGACCTCGCGTCGCGAGATCATTGAAGTGAAGCTGAACGAGGTCGACGGGCAGGAGCAGGTGCTGCTGGTCGAGTTGGTGGACTGAGGCTAGAGCGAGTGACCGAACGGGCGAAGAGGGCTGCGACTCATCAGGCCGGAACAGGCCTGCTCTCTGAATTGCAGCCGGAACCTGTAGGGAGTTTTTCGCGGATTGCGGCGGGATCGCTGCTGTCGGTGGAGCATCTTTCGCTTGCGGATGTTGCTGGAATTCTGGCGATGACCGCACGGCTGGAGCGGATGGATGCGACAGAGCGGGCGCGGTTGCTGGTGGGGCGGACGATTGCGCTGCTGTTTTATGAGTCGAGCACGCGGACCAGGACCTCGTTCGAGCTGGCGGCCAAGTCGCTTGGCGCGACCACCACGCTGGTTAGTGACAAGTCTTCTTCGATCGAAAAGGGTGAGAGCCTGAAGGACACGGGGCTGACGCTGCGCGCGTTGGGTGCGGAGGCGATAGTGCTGCGCCATCCCTCGTCGGGCTCGGCGTCTCTGCTGGCGCGGTTGACCGGGCTGCCAGTGCTGAATGCGGGCGATGGGATGCATCAGCATCCTTCGCAGGCACTCCTGGACCTGAAGACGATATTGCAGCGACTGGGGCGGGACGCGAACACGGTGGATGCGAAGACGCTCACCGGCATCACGCTGGTGATTACAGGAGACATTCTGCATAGCCGCGTGGCGCGGTCCAATGCCATGCTGCTACCGCGGCTGGGCGCGCGCGTGGTGCTGTGCGGGCCGCCGGAGCTGCTGCCGGAGAGTGCGCTGGGGTTGGGTGAGGGCATTGAGGGCGCCGGCAGTATCGAGATTGAGCGCGACTTCGGACGCGCGCTGGCACAGGCCGATGTGGTGATGATGCTGCGCATCCAGAAGGAGCGGCTGGCGGGATTCGACCTGGATCTGGAGGAGTTTATTGCGCGCTATCAACTGAGCGAGGCACGGATGACGGATGCCTCGCCAAAGTTACTGGTGATGCATCCGGGGCCGATCATTCGCGGGCTGGAGATCACGGGCGAAGTGGCGGATGGGCCGCAGTCTGCGATCGAGGAGCAGGTGAGCCAGGGGCTCGCGGTGCGCCGCGCGCTGCTGGTGCGGGCGCTTGGGGTGACGGCATGAGGCACTTCGTGCGGTTTTGGACTTCGTGTTGCTCCTCCCGATGGTCGGCACGGAATTCATGTAGCGACCACCGATCTTTCTTGTGGGTGTGGGTATGAGCGACTTGCTGATTAAGAATGGGCGCCTGGTGGATCCAGCGAGCGGAATCGATGGGCCGCGCGATCTACTGCTCCGCAATGGGCGGATTGCCGCGGTGGAGATGCCGGGCGGGCTGAACTCTCTGGCCGAAACATTACCCAAAGAAAACCAGATGGATGCGACGGGATGCGTAGTTGCGCCGGGGCTGATCGACATCCACGTACACCTGCGCGAGCCGGGACAGACACACAAGGAGACGATTGCAACAGGTACAGCGGCTGCGGCGGCAGGCGGATTCACCACTGTGGTGGCAATGCCGAATACAACTCCGGTGAACGATTCGGTTGCTGGTTTGGAGTGGATGCTGGACGCTGAGCGCGGGACTAAAGTGAAGCTGTTGGCGATGCCGGCGGCGACGGTCGGCAGTCTGGGTCTGGAACTTACGGATTATGCAGCGCTGGTGCGCGCAGGCGCGGTGGGGTTCACCGACGACGGCAGGCCGGTGTTGGAAGACGATGTGATGCGGGCGGCATTGGTGGCTGCGGCGAAGGTGGGCGTACCCGTGTCGCAGCACGCGGAGGACACGCGCCTGACCTGCGGCCTGCTTGGCGGATGCAGCATGAACGCCGGGCCGGTGGCGTTCCGGCTGGGGCTGCGGGGAATGCCGGTGGAGGCGGAGGCGCGCATTGTGGAGCGCGACATACGTTTGCTGCGCGAGATTGAGCGCACGGAGCGAGTGAGACCGCACCTGCATGTGCAGCATGTTTCTACATCCCGTGCGTTACACGAAATACGACGCGCCAAGGCTGATGGGCTGCATGTGACCTGTGAGGCCGCGCCGCACCACTTTACGCTGACCGAGGACGCGGTTGGCGACTATGACACTAACGCCAAGATGAATCCTCCATTGCGCGCGGAGGCAGATCGAAGAGCGGTTGTTGCGGCGCTGCTGGATGGAACCGTGGACTGCGTAGCGACGGACCACGCGCCCCATGCGAGCCACGAGAAAGAGGTGGAGTTCGAGCGCGCACCCAACGGGATTACCGGCCTGGAGACTGCGCTGGGGTTGGCGTTGCGCGTGATGCACAGAGAAAATGGGATGCCGTTGGCGTGGGTGATTACATTGATGAGCGCGCAGCCTGCGGGAGTGATTGGATTGCGTGAGCGAGGTACGCTGCGGGTTGGAAGCTGGGCGGATGTGGTGGTCTTTGATGCGGGCGCGGAGTGGAGTTTCGCGGCGTCTAATTCAAGATCCAAATCGAAGAACACGCCCTTCGATGGCGCGGCGATGCTGGGGCGTGTGCGGGCGACGATCTGTGAGGGGCGGGTTGTGTATCGCGGGTAGGCATCAGTTGGGCGAGGGTTTTTCAACGTGGTCGATGACGATAACGTCGTCAGCTGTTTTGGTGGATTCGAATTTGAGGCCTAGCTGCTCCTGCGCTGCGGTGTAGAGGCTGGGCGGCGCGTTGGGATCGTCGCGTGGCGGAGGCAGGGCGTTTGAGCCGCGGAATTGGACGAACTGCGATTCGTCTGGCGTCCACTTAAGGGTGAAGTCATAGCGGTCAGTGAGACCGGTATGGTCGACGACAGGCTTGTCGGTGACCGATCCCTGGAACCAGATGGCGAAGTCGGCCATCGTCAGATTGCGGACGGTGAGGTCGCCGAAGCCACGGAAGAAGAAGGCGTCGGGATCGTCGGGGGTGCCGGCGTCCTTGGTCATCTTCGGGCCGCCCTTGGAGACGGTGATGACGTAAACGGGAAGCTGCTTCTGCTCGTGATGAATCTTGAGTTGGAAGCGATCGGCGAGAAGCTTTTGCAGCATGATGTTCTGCTGCTTCTGGCTGGGGATGCCTTCGATGTCGGGCACTCCGTCGATGTCGTAGAGGTCGGTGGAAAACCATGCAGGCGCACCGACGATCTGCGACGCGTGCAAGCCGTAGGAGAGTGCGATCAAGTCATTCACATTAAAGTTCATGGCGTTGAAGTGGCGCCCCTGGAAGCCGATGAGCTTGCCTTGGCGGCCGGGCTGACCGGGTTTGATAGTAGCGACGTCGAAGGCGGGATCGGCGTTGGCGGGCATGTGCTTGGGCGGCGCGGGCGGCGGGGGAATGGGCCAGGCGGCTGCGTCGGTGACGCGGGTGAGGCTGAGCGGATGGGTTGCGGCTCCGTGCGCCCAGGTTCCAGTGATGGAGGCGCCGTCGTCCGAGAGCTTGCCCTCGAAGGCGACGTCCATCTGGGGCACGGCGAAGGTGACCGTCTTGCCCTGAACTTTGATGGCGGCGACGGGCGTGGGCATCCAGTCGTCCTGGTCGACGCGGTACATGGTTCCGGTGGAGAGGCCTTTGACCGGCGCGGTGATTTTGATGAGGGTGCGAATGCTGGGGGTGGCTACCAGCATGCCCTGCCATGTGCCGGTGAGGTCCTGCGCGGGGAGGGAGGTAGCTGCGAGGAGGAGGGTGATGGCAGACAGCAGGAGGTTGCGCAAGGGGTTCTCCGGGGGACCTAGTAAGGCGCGAATTGATTGATCGATTATACGGAATAGGGTGTGCTATGGGCCGGTTGGCGCGTAAGAGAGCAGCGCCGAAGCGAGTGAACATCCGCCTTATTGCGAACAATAGAAAAGGACGGCGGATGGCTGCGCTGCATAGAAGATTCAGATGTGGGTGATCATGACTTCGGTTGACTTCATGAGCGCGGCTGCGCTCTGTCCTTTGCGGAGCTGCATCTCGCGGACGGCATCGGCGGTGATGATGGAGGTGATGCACTGGGCGCGGGGTGGCTCTCCAATTTGCAGGACAACCTTGGCCAGGAGGCCACTGATTTTGACCTCGACGATGGTTCCGATGAGTTGATTTCGTCCGCTCACGTTGCGGAAGCGTTCGCGCGAGGTGGTACTGGGCGGCTTGGCGGGCGCTGGCAAGTAGTGTTTGAGGGCGGCCTGCGGGATGCGGTGATGACCGCCGGGAGTCTTGATGGTGCGCAGCTTGCCGGCAAGGATCCACTGCTTGATGGTGGGGTAGCTGACGCCGATGGCGGCGGCAGCCTGGCGTGGAGTGAGCAGGGTGTCAAGAGATTTCATCGGTGCCTCCGGTGCAAGTCGTATAAAAACGTTATAACCTATCGCATAAAATTTATACATGCTGAGACTATGTTCCTTTGATCGCTTCCTCGTACCAGCCATGGTGCTTTGTATATTGTCCTCAACCGCCGGAGCGCAGACCGCCGCGACGCAGGGTTCGTTTATCGAGCGCTACCAGGCGCAGGTGACGGCGACGCAGAACGCACAGCCGCACTGGATTACTCCCCTGGTATTGGTGACGCCACGGCTGGAGCAGGAGGGGCGCTCGGACTTCGTGCGGCAGACGAATACCAAGCTGCAGGACACGTGGAACTATGGCAACAGCAAGGGGCTGGAGATTATTCCGTTCAGCAGGGTCGAGCTGCTGTTCAACTTCCCACCGTTTTTCAACCACGATACGGGCGCCAAGGACGGGTTCGGCGACGTGTCGTTTAACAGCAAATTCCGCATCTTCTCGCGCAATGAGGAGAGCGGCAACGCCATTGTGACGGCGTATCTGGGGGCGACGGTGCCTACCGGCAAGGACGCCAATGGGAGCTGCTGCGCGGTGGTGACACCGTCGATTGGAGGGGGCAAGGGCTTCGGATTGCTGGCGTTGGAGACGACGCTGAGCGGATCACTGCCGGTGACCAATGCGACCGGGCTGGGGCATACCGTGATGTGGAACAATGTGGTGCAGTACCGATTGGCGCGGACGGGTGTGGCGCGTCTGTTCTGGCCGGAGCTGGAGTTCAACTCGAGCTTCTACTCAGGCGGAACGAACGACGGCAAGATCGCGACCTTTGCCACGCCGGGAATCGTGATCGGACGGGTGCCGCTGAGCCATGATGCGTCGGGCAAACCGGGGCGGCTGGGGCTGACGCTCGGGGCGGGCGAACAGATTGCACTGACCAGCTTCCACACCTACAACCATGGGATCGTACTGACGGTGCGGATGCCGTTCTAGGCAGGCGGTGGATGGGAAGGATGGTCTCTGGTGGCCTGGGCCGTCGATCTCATTAAGCCGGAATATTAACAAAATAATCCTTTACCAAGAATCGCTTGTCGTTGAGGCAGACCTGTGCGCGGAAAATGCATCTTACTGGAATGACGGGCTGCGGATTCAAGCTTGATCGAGTCCTCCCGCATGCTCCGCTGTGTGTCGAACTGACGATACGCACGGATGAAACCGAGGGATGAGACTATGTGGGCGAATCGATTAGCTGAAGAGCGCAGAATACGAGCGGGAGTTGTACTGGTGTTAGGTGTGGCGATGATGGCTGGTTGCGCGTCGCAGCAGGACAAGGCGATTGAGGCGGCGAAGAAACAGGCGGCAGCCAGCGGACAGGCGCAGCAGGTGGTCTCGGTGGATAAGTCTGGGAATACCACGACGACGACGATCCAGCCTCCATCCCCTGGACAGACTGCTGAAGCGATTTCGACAACGACGGCCCCCGCGCCGCCCCAGACAACGGGCGGCCCGCTACCGACCGCTGCGGGGACGTACTATCAACCGGCCGGAACGGTGCAGGCAGTTGCGGGAGGGCCACCGGTGACTCAGGCGGCGGATGTGAACATTCCCGCGGGTACGGAGCTTGCAATCCGCATCAATCAAAGCATCAGTGTGAAGCGCACGCCGGCTGGAACGCCCTTCGACGGCGAGGTGGTGGAGTCGTGGGTGGATGCGAACGGGCGGGTGATTCTGCCCAAGGGCACGCCGGTGGGCGGGGTTGTGGATGTTTCGCACAAGAGAGGGCACTTCAAAGGAGCGTCGATTCTGGAGCTTCGGCTGACCTCGCTGACTCTGAATGGGACACGCTATCCGCTGGAGACGCACGACCTGACACGGACCAAGAAGGGCAAGGGCAAGCGATCTGCTGCGATGATCGGCGGTGGAACGGGGCTGGGAATGCTGATCGGCGGCGCGGCCTCGGGAGGTACGGGACTGCTGATCGGAGGGTTGGCCGGAGCTGGTGCGGGAACGGCGCTGGGCGGGTTGACGGGCAACCGCGACATCGTCATACCGTCGGAATCGATTGTGCACTTCAGGCTGGCAGACGATCTGACACTTCAGGCATAAGGCGGAGCGCGGGGAACTCCATCTGTGCTTAGCAACGGGAGAACCTCCGGCTAGAAGCGGAGGAAGAAGCCGAAGTTGGGTTCACTGGTGCGTGTGCGGCGGGTGATGGTGAGGTAGTTCTGCTGGAAGTCGGGCGCCAGGTAGATGAGCTGGCGGAAGCCGAGGCGGACGCCGAGGTGACTCGCGCTGCCGGTGAAGTTATCTTCAAGGCCGAAGTTATAGTAGTAGGCGGCGCGGTACTGAAAGGGAAGACCCTCGCCGCCGTACTGGGTGGGCTTGAAGCGGATAGTGCCGCCGCCGGCGCCCAGGTAGGGCTGTATACCGAAGAGTTTCGGCGTGTGGGCGACGTAGCCAAGAGTTAACTCGCGGTTGGCGGTCTGCGCGCTGCGCAGAAGACTGGGAACGAGAGCCGGGGTGAAGACATAGTTCTGCGTGTTTCGTGAGCTGCCGAAGTTGAACTCGTAGCCAAGCAGGGGCCTGGCGACGTAGCGGAGGGTGAAGAGTTCACTCATGGTGCTGCTAGGGGAGATGGCAAGCATGTTGTGGGTGCTGCTTGCGTCGCGCTCTTCAATGCCGGAGACGCTGGTGCTGAAGATGCCGGTGACTCCGAAGGCCATATCGACGCGTTCCATCTGCTTCTGGAAGGATGTGAGCGGTGTGGCTTCCTGTCCTACAGCCTGCGATGCGGTGAGGCTGATAAGGCACAACAGAAGGGCCGGGAAGAGCAGGCTGGTTCCAGCGGGGACAGAGCGGCGAATCGAAATCAACATGAAGTACGGACTCCCTTGCAGCGAAAAAATGCGCTTCTGTAAGTCTACTCTGCCGGAAAGGCAGATGGTGGAGTGTGCGGAGAGGAGTTCGGCTGGTATCATCGGTGCGATCCAGATCTAGCCCAACTGGCGGGAGTGCGGGGATGCAGGATTCGACATCGACGGGGAGCGGTACGGCAGAGAGCAACAAGGGCGTCGCGGTGTTTCCTTTGGGGCAGATGGCGCTGTTCGCAATGGTGATCGTGCTGTTTTTTCTGTGGGGCATGTCGAACAACCTGACGGACATCCTGGTGCAGCAGTTCAAGAAGTCGTTTGAGCTGTCGAAGTTTTCGGCGCAACTAGTGTCCACTGCAAACTTCACCGGTTATGCGTGTATGGCGGTTCCGGCGGCTCTGGTAATGCGGCGTTGGGGTTATAAGGCAGGGATGGTATCGGGATTGTGCCTGTTTGGGGTGGGGCTGTTGATGTTCTGGCCGGCGGCGGTGAGCGGCAAGTATTCGTTGTTTCTGGTGGCGCTGTTTGCGGTGGGGTGTTCGCTGGCGATTCTTGAGACGGCGGCGAACCCGTTTGTAGCGCAGTTCGGGCCGACGCCGACGAGCGAGCGACGGCTGAACTTTGCGCAGTCGTTCAATCCTCCGGGGACGATTCTGGGGGTGCTGGTGGGAAGGACGTTCATCCTGTCAGGCGTGGAGTTGACCCAGGCGCAGGTGGCCGCGCAGAAGGCCGCGGGAACGTACGCAGGATATCTGCATGGAGAGATTATGCGGGTTGTGCCGACGTACATCGCCCTCGGGTCGGTGGTGCTGCTGTTTGCATTTGCGTTATCGCGAATGCATTTTCCGAAGATCCTGAGCGAGCATGAGGGCGATACAGAGGGGCATGGGAGTTTCCGGGCGCTGCTGCATTATCCGCAGCTATGGTTTGCAGTGGCCGCCAACGTGTGCAATGTGGGCGCGCAGATTTCAGTCTGGAGCAACATCATCTTTTATATGAAGGCGTATACAACGATCGATGAGAAAACGGCGGCGAACTACATCGTTTATTCTTTGGTGGCGATGCTGGCGGGGCGGTTTATTTCTACTCCGATCATGAAGCATGTGGCGCCAAGCAAGCTGCTTGGACTCTACGGCGCAATCAACGTGCTTTTGATGACGGTCACGGTGACGCATCCGGGGATGCTGGGCGCCTGGACGATCGTAGCGTCGAGCTTCTTCCTGGGGATCATGTTTCCGACGATCTTTGCACTGGGCCTGAAGGGACTGGGCGAGAACACGAAGCTGGGCGGCTCGTTTCTGGTGTTGGCGATTGTGGGCGGGGCATTCTTTCCTCTGCTGCTGGGAAGGATTGCGGACTCGACGGGGAGCATGGCGCTGGGGTACCTGGTGCCGCTGTTCTGCTATGCCGGGGTGGCGGTGTATGGCTTTGCAGCACCGCTGATCCAGCCGCGGCCGGGTAAAACCGACCCGGAGGCGGGGATGATTGCTGCGGAGTTTGGGCAGGGATTTTAGGAGAACACAAGCTACTCTGGCCGGGTGCAGGTGATGCGGAAGATGTGGGCGGTGGCGCTGGGGTGTAGGACGACGAAGTTGCTGCGGTCGTGCCACAGGTAGTGGTTGCCGGTGAGCAGGTCTTCGATTTCGAAGGTCTCGTTGTGACGGATGCCAAGCTTCTTGAGGTCGAGATCGACCCAGCCGGATTGCTCGTAGTGGGGATCGAGATTGACCACCACCAGGATTACGTTGGCGGGGCTCTCATCCGTGGCGGGGGCGGTTTTGGAGTAGGCAATGATCTGCAGATTGTCGACCGGGTGGTAGTGGAGCGAGAGGTCGCTCTGCAGCGCACGGTTGGTGCGGCGAATCTGGTTGAGCAGGGTGATGAGCGGGGCGAGCGAGTCGGGATCGCGGCGGTCCCAGTGGCGAAGCTGATACTTCTCGCTGTGCAGGTACTCCTCGCTGCCGGGACGGATCGGGACGTGTTCGCCTAGCTCGAAGGCAGGGCCGTAGATGCCGTAGTTGGCGGCGAGCGTAGTGGCGAGGATAAGGCGTTGCTGGAAGGCAGCGCGGCCTCCGGACTGCAGCGTCGCGTGCAGGATGTCCGGCGTATTGGGCCATAGGTTGGGGGTGAAGAAGTCGCTGACGGGAGGCTTGGTGATCTCCTCGAAGTAGGCCGCGATCTCGGATTTTTCCGTGCGCCATGTGAAGTAGGTGTAGGACTGGGTGAAGCCTCGCTTGGCCAGTGCGTACATCACATGCGGGCGGGTGAAGGCCTCGGAGAGGAAGATGACGTCGGCGGCGTTGCGGTGCAGCTCCGCGATGCACCACTCCCAGAAGGCGAGGGATTTGGTGTGCGGGTTGTCTACGCGGAAGACGCGCACGCCACGGTCGATCCAGAACTGAAAGACGGAGAGCAACTCGTCCCACAGGCCGCGCCAATCGGGCGATTCGAAGTTGAGCGGGTAGATGTCCTGATACTTTTTGGGGGGATTTTCGGCGTACTGGATGCTGCCGTCGGGGCGGTGCTGGAACCAGTCCGGATGCTGGGTGACCCAGGGGTGGTTCGGCGAGCACTGGAAGGCGATGTCGAGGGCCAGCTCCATGCCGTTGGCTTGAACGGTGGCAAGCAGATGGTCGAAGTCAGCGAAGTTGCCGAGCTTGGGATGAATGGACTTGTGGCCGCCTTCGGAGGAGCCGATCTGCGAATCTCCAATTGCCCAAGGGCTGCCCTCGTCGTCGGGGCCGGCGGTGGTGCTGTTATTGGGTCCCTTGCGGAAGGCGCGTCCGATGGGATGTATGGGCGGCAGGTAGAGAATATCGAAGCCCATGGCGGCGATCTCCGGCAGTTGGAGCTCTACGTCGGCGAAGGTGCCGTGACGGGATGGATCGGGAGAAGTTGAGCGCGGGAAGAGCTCGTACCAACTGGAGAAGCGGGCGCGTTCGCGGTCAACCCATAGGTGAAGTTCCTTTTCGGCGACGGAGGCAAGGCTGAGGTCGGGATAGCGGGCGGCGATCTCTTCTTCCTGCGCAGCGAACGGGTACTGGTAGAGCGGGGAATTCTTGCCGGCAAGCGCACGCAGAGAAGCGGCGATGTTCTTCAACTGTTGGGCGTCGCCGCCTTTAGCACGGGCTGCGATCTGGTCGAAGAGGGCAGCGCCTATGGTAAGAGCCAGGGGGATATCCTGCGGCGGCAGGGCGCGTATTGCCGGGTCAATGCTGGCAGGATCGGGTTGTGCGGCAAGGCGCTTCCTGAGGTCGGCGCGCCAGGTGTCGAAGTGGTCCACCCATGCCTGTATGGTAAAGCTCCACGCGCCGATCCTGTCTACAGTGAACTCAGCGGACCAAAGGTCGTTGGGCAGCGCAGTCATGGGCGTGGAGTGCCAGTCCTGGTCGGTGTCGTGCTTGTAGAGAAGGCGGGCGTGGACGTGATCGTGGCCATCGGAGAAGATGGCCGCGGAGACTGCAACGCGGTCGCCCAGGAAACGGCGAGCCGGGGTACGGCCGCAATCGACCTGGGGTTGGATGTGTTCGAGGACGGCGCGCTTTCGGCCTTCAGCAGGTTTCATTCGGTTCCGATCTTCTGAGTGCATTGCATCTTCCTGGAATTGCTTTCTTTGCATGGGAAAGGACTGTTCTTCTATCGGCAGTTGACAGAATCTTACCCAAGCGCCGGTTGAATCAACCCAAAGAGTACTCCATTTTCGCCTTATGATCGATGAGAAGAGATTATGCAGCAACACGGGAATGTTGCAGTTCGACGAAACTTTTGCAATGCGGAGTCGTATCCTAGATAGGGAAATCATTGCATGTTGGTAGACCATGGGTTCAATGAGCTTGATCCCATGGTCAAGCCCGGGGGGATATCCTACCTGGAGGCATGTTCTCATAAGGATTCAGATGGCAATTAGAAATAGCTCTATCGCGCTCAGGGTTGCAGTCATCATCGGACTGCTGTGTTCCTTGGCGGGTGGGGCTTACTTGGGGATGGCAGTGCAGGCCCAGGGACCCGCGCCGTCGGCATCTGTATCGCTGCTTGGCACGGTAAAGATGGTTTCAGGCAACACAGTTACGCTGTCCACGGACACCGGCCAGACGGTCACGGTCACCGTTCCCGCCACGGCGCAGGTTGTTCAGCTTCCCGTGGGTAGCACGGACCTGAAGGCTGCAAAGCCCGGCCAGTTCTCCGACATTGCTCTGGGCGATCGGGTTCTGGCGACCGGTAAGGCTGAGGCGGGCGCGACCAGCTTCAACGCGCTGCGTGTTGTGCTGATCAAGTCCACGGCGATTGCGCAGATGCAGGCCGAGCAGCAGGCCGACTGGAAGGCGCGCGGGACAGGCGGCATCGTGAGTTCGGTTGATTCCGCCAAAGGTATCATCACGCTACAGTCGGGATCCAAGAAGCTGACCGTTACTATCTCCAGCACGACGAAATTTCGGAGATTTGAGGGCGACTCGGTGAAGTATGAGGACTCCAAGCCGGGAACAATCGCGCAGATCCAGCCCAAGGACCAGATGCAGGTCCTCGGCAACAAGTCTGCCGACGCCACTACGATCCAGGCCGAGGAGATCATGAGCGGCTCGTTCCTGAACCTGTCGGGCCTGGTTACGAGCATTGATCAGGCGACGGGCAAAATTACATTTAAGGACCTGGCCACCAAGAAGAGCATGACCGTCAATGTGACTTCCAACTGCGATATGCGCAATATTCCGTTGATGACGGCGACACGGATTGCGGCGCAGACCAACGGCGGCGGGCCGAGCGGCGGACGCGGAGGACGGAGAGGCGGCGGGACGAGTGGAGCGGCTGGCGTCGACGACGCTGGGACGAATGATACAGCAGGTACCACTGGGCAAGAGGATACGGCCGGTGCCATGCGGCGCTCGGCAGGAGCTGATCTCTCGCAGATGATGCCGCGACTTCCTACAATCAAGTTGACTGATCTGAAGATCGGCGATGCGGTGATGGTTGTGGCTTCCGAACCATCTCCCGGAGCGAGTACAGTGGATGCAATCACACTTGTATCCGGGGTTGAACCGATTTTGACCGCGAACCCGAATGGCGGTATGAGCCTGGGGATGAGTATTGGCGGCGGCGGCGGAGAATAATGTTTTTAACTTTTGTACGATACGTTTTTATCTAGGAGTTGGGATGTCTTACCGAATGCGTTGGCTGGTATTGGTGCTTGTCCTGGTAGTCCCGGTTGTTCTGACCCCGTTTGCGGCGATGGCGCAGCAGCCACCGTCCTCCGCATCCGCCACCAGCGCCACGGTGCATGGCATGGTGGTGGATCCGGACGATGCCTTGATTCCAGGGGCGGCTGTGACTCTTACGCCAGCTTCGGGCCGGGCCCAGACCACCGCCTCGAAGAGCGATGGGACCTACAGTTTTCGCGTGCCCGCAGGCACATATACGTTGAGCGTGCAGGCGCCTGGCTTTGCCAACTTTTCCAAGCCGGGGATCCAGGTGGCGACGGGCGCGAACCTGAATATGGACGCCTCCATGACGCTGGCGGAGACGGAACAGCAGGTGAACGTCACCACGGACACGGTCACCCTGAGCGTGGACCCGGACAGCAATGCCAGCGCGACGGTGATTACGGGAGCGGCGCTGGACGCGCTATCGGACGATCCGGACGATCTGCTGAGCGAACTTCAGGCGCTGGCGGGGCCCGCGGCCGGACCCAACGGCGGGCAGATTTATATCGATGGATTTACCGGCGGGGAACTTCCTCCGAAGTCGTCGATTCTGGCGATCCGCATCAACCAGAACCCGTTCTCGGCGCAGTACGACCAGGTTGGCTACGGTCGTATCGAGGTCATCACCAAGCCGGGGACGACTGCATTTCACGGCAGCGCCTCGGGCCAGTTTCAGGACAAGGCACTGAATACCTCGAGTCCATATGTAACCACTCAGCCGGACTATCACACGATCTTCTTCATGGGCAATGTGACGGGGCCGATCAAGAAAGGGATGTCGTTTACGCTCTCCGGCTCTCGCCGCGATATTGCCAGCAACTCAATCCTCAATCCTGCGGAGTTCTACTCGAATTCCCCGAGTTCTGTCGTGCTTTGTATGCCGGGGCCGACGGTAGTCGGTGGACAAAATACATTCCCGTGCACCACCAATCCGTTCCCAATTGCTGCGCGCGCTTATTCCTCGCCATCCACGCGTTGGGACGTGAGCCCGCGGGTGGACATGATGCTGGGCGCGAAGAATACCATGACGACGCGCTATGAGTATGAAGCGGGTAACAACAGCACCGTCCCCTCGGTGAGCACCGCACTACAGGCAGCGTCCAACGGCAGCAGCTCCGAACAGACGATTCAGATCAGCGATACACAGTTGATCAGCACCAAGATCATCAACGAGTCGCGCTTCGAGTTTCAGCGTGACCTATCGAACTCGATCACACCGGGCACCAGCCCGTCTGTCAGCGTATCGGGTGGCGGCTTCAGCGTCCCCAGTGGCAGCCAGAGCAGCAGTACCAGCAACCACTACGAGGTGCAGAACTATACCTCGATTCAGTTGATCAAGAACTTTGTCCGGTTAGGCGGGCGACTGCGTTCGTCGAGCGAGACGAACTTCGAGAACGGTGGTACCTACGGCTCGTTCGGCTATACCTATTTGCTGGATCCCTGCACGGACCCGAGCGTTACCACCAGGCCGAGCAACTGCGCCAGTTCGGCGAACCCTTCCTGCTCAACGGCCAACATGACGGCCGGTTCACCGCTCTACTCGTCGTATCAGTGCGGTGTACTCAACGGCTTCTCGTATACGGACTACTATTCAGCCGGTGAAACGCCAACGATCAGCGCGCGCGAGACCGACCTTGGGTTCTATGCCGAGGACGACTGGAAGGTGACGCCGAACCTGACGTGGAGTTACGGGGTTCGACTGGAAACACAGAATGTGATCAACAGCAACCACGACCTGGCACCGCGCACGTCTCTCGCCTACGGCATTCCGCGCAAGAACGGAAAGACGACTACCGTGTTGCGGGGAGGCTTCGGCGTCTTCTTCAACCGCTTCGGGCTGGGCAATATCCAGGGGCAGATTGCGAACAATGGAACCAATTCGAAGTCGTATAACTATACCAATCCGACGAATTGCTCCCCGACTTATTCAACTTCGGGTTTCTTCACGGGTTACAGCTCTACGTGCCAAACGGGAAACGCGACACTTGCCACGTTGGTTCCCACAGTGAATGACCCAAACCTGCGCAGCGCGTACACGGTTGAGTCGGCGGCTACGGTGGAGCAGCAGGTGGGCAAGTATGCCAGTGTTACGGTGACCTATCTGAATGCGCGCGGCTTCCACCAGTTTATGACGCGCACCCTTCCGGTTACCTTCTCGGCCTGCACAACCAGCGTGAGCAATGCGAACCTGATTAGCTGCAACCAGTCGGAGGGCGTCTTCCGGCAGAACCAGATCAACACCAGTATCAATATCCGGACGCCTAAGGGCACCACCCTCACCGGCTACTACTCGGCGAACTGGGCCAATTCGAACGATGCCCAGATGAGCGACCCGTTCAGCTCATCGGTGGATTATGGCCGCGCAAGATTTGCGGTGCGCAGCCGTCTGTCGCTGATCGGCAACATTTCGCTGCCCTATCACTTTTCAGCCAGCCCGTTTCTCAATGCGCAGTCTGGCAGTCCTTACAACATCACGACAGGAGTTCCGGAGAATGTACCTCTGCCAGTGAATGGGGTTACACAAAATGTCACTCTGGGTGGCACCGTGCGGCCAGCCTGGAACCCAGCGGCCGGTCCCATGCCTGCCTATGGGAGCTGGGCGCAGTGCATCACTCCAGGGAATTTTACAGACAACACCACTACGACCCAGTATGAGCCGGTGCCGGGATCGACTGTCAACCAGATTCCGCTCAACTTCTGCACTGGGCCGGCCCAGATATCGCTCAACCTCAGGGTGTCACGGGTCTTTGGCTTTGGGCCGAAGACGGCTGCTGAACTCTCTGCCGAGCAGTCGGCGAGAAATGCCGCACGGCAGCAGGCCGGAGGCGGTCAGGGTGGCCTTGGCGGCGGACCTGGAGGTCCTGGAGGCGGGCAGGGTGGAGGCTTTGGCGGCGGAGGCGGGCAGGGCGGCGGTGGCGGTGGTGGTTTTGGCGGCGGTGGTGGCGGTCGCGGTGGTGGCGGCGGTGGTGGAGGCGGTCGCGGTGGTGGCGGCGGCGGACGCGGAGGCAGCGCCCAAACAGGCAGGAAGTACAACCTGACCCTGAGTGCACAGGCGTTCAATCTGTTCAACGAGGTTCCGTATTCAAGCCCGATTGGCAACTTGAGCAACTCGCATTTTGGGCAGACGACGAGCATCAGCGGCGGCAACTCGGTGCGGCGGTTCACGCTGCAGGCCAGCATTAACTTCTAACCGGACACACAAAACGGGGCGCGGCCAGGTTGCTGGTTGCGCCCCATTTTTTGCTGCGTGCGGAGCTACTTCGACTGAAACAGCTTAAGGTCGATGGCGTCGCCCATGGCCTTGTAGCCGGCGTCGTTGGGGTGGAGGTGGTCGCCGTGGTCGTAGGCGGGAAGGAAGATGGTAGGGTTGGTGGGGTCTTGGGTGGCCTTGTCGAAGTCGATGAAGCCATCGATCTGGCTGGTGGTGCGAATCCATTGATTGACAGACTTGCGCATGGTCTCCGCGGCGGGTGAGTCATACTTGGATTTACCGTCGGGAGTGAGAGTGGCAGCGTAGACCTTGATGCCGTGAGAGTGTGCGCGCTCTGCAAGCTGGGTGAGGCCGACGATGAGATCGTCGGCACTGACGATGCCGTTCGGCCGGACGGGATCAGTGGCGTGACCGATGTCGTTGATGCTCTCCAGAATGATGAGGTACTTGACGCCGTCCTGAGCGAGAACGTCGCGGTCGAAGCGTGCCAGCGCGCTGGGGCCAGTGACGTCGTTAAGGATGCGATTGCCGCCGATGCCCTGGTTGAGTACGGCGAGGTTGGTTGTCTTCTTGTCGGCGAGCAGGCGGCGTGCCAGTTCGTCGGGCCAGCGCGCATTGGCGTCGAGGCTGCTGAAGGCGCCATCGGTAATGCTGTCACCCAGAGCGACGACTGCGGCGCTGTCGGCGGAGACCTTGACGTCGACGCCCTTGGCGAAGACCCATGAGGTGAGCTTTGTGGGGCTATCGAGGGTCTTGGCGCCGACCACGTTGCCGGGCGCGGCGTAGCTGGTCTGGTTGGCGTTGCCATGCTGCGAGAGTTGATGAATGGTTTGCGCGGGGAGGAAGAAGCTGATGGCCAGGTCGGCGGCGGCGGGCAGTTTCACCGTGGCGGGATCGCTGACCACGAGCGCCCCGGGAGGAATGACGACCGAGGTGCGGCCGCCGAAGGTGAGGCTGGCTGCAGAGACCAGATTGATGGTGCTGCCACCCTGGCTGACAGCGACGTGGGCAGCTTCGATGGAAAGCGGTTCCGTGCCGAACTCGTTGGTGAAGATAACACGCACCTGTGGGCCACCGAGGGAGACATGCACGATCTCGCGCACCGTGGTATCGGCAACGCCGTAGATGAAGGCAGGTGGGCGGCCGGGGGGCACCGGAGTTGGGGCCGATGCAGGCGCAGCGGGCTGCGCGGGAGCGGTAGGCGCAGATGGCGCGGCGACAGGCACAAGGGTTGGACTCGCAGGGCGACCGTTATTGGCGGCGAAGGGTGCCGCGGCCCAGGTGCCGACCCAGTGGTCGGGTGGCGGCGCGGCGAACGCGGTATAGGCGATGGCGGTAAACGCAAGCAGCAGGAGCAGGCGGGAGGGGCGCGAGTGAGTGGTCACGGCAGAGTGTCAACCTCAAAGGATATTTTCAGAGCGGTACCATCTTACGCCGGTAATGGGGCTGCCAGTCTATACGCGGCTTGGCGAAGGCCTGCGGCTTTCACGTATAGTTGCGATGCGGCCCATGAAACGGGCAACTGCAACTGACTGAAACGCAGCAACGGAACGGATGGGGAACGATGACGATGAGATGGGTGCAAGTTATTCTAATAACTATGATGACTACACTTGGAGCACAGAGCGCGTTTGCGGCAACCACGGTGTTGAAGGCTGCATTCGGCAAGCTGACGGATGGAACGGCGGTGGACGTATATACGCTGAAGAACGCCGATGTTGAGGTGCGACTTACGAACTACGGCGCGCGCGTGGTATCGATTGAGACGAAGGACCGCGACGGCAAGCTGGGCAATGTGGTGCTGGGATACAACTCTGCCGAAGGATACGCGGCGGAGGGGAACCACAAGACCTACTTCGGCGCGATTGTAGGGCGATATGGCAACCGGATTCGCGGCGGCAAGTTCAGCATCGACGGACACACTTACCAGATCCCGCTGAACAACGGCGCCAATGCGCTGCATGGCGGGCCGGTTGGCTTTGGCGACCATGCGTGGGCGGGTAAAGAGATTCCCGGCGGGGTGGAGATGACTCTGGTGTCGCCGGACGGCGACATGGGATTTCCCGGCACGATGACGGTGCATGTGCGCTACACGCTGGTGGGCAGTGCACTGCATATCAACTACTCCGCTACGACTGACAAGGCGACCGTGGTGAACCTGACCAACCATACATACTTCAACCTGGCGGGCGACGGAAGCGGCACCATCCTCTCGCAGGTGATGCAGATCAATGCTGACCAGTACACGCCGGTGGACGCTGGGCTGATCCCGGTGGGCGGGCCGAAGCCGGTGGCGGGAACGCCGTTCGACTTCAATAAGCCGACGGTGATCGGGGCGCGGATCGACCAGCCGAACGAGCAGTTGAAGATTGGCGGGGGATACGACCACAACTGGGTGTTACGGGGTGCCGCTGGGCAGATGAAGGTGGCGGCGAAGGTGTACGACCCGAAGACGGGACGAGTGCTCACGGTGTCCACCACGGAGCCTGGGTTGCAGTTCTACTCCGGCAACTCGCTGGATGGCGCATACAAGAGCGTTACGGGCGCGGTTTATGCGAAGTACACTGCGTTCTGCCTGGAGACGCAGCACTATCCCGACTCGCCCAACCAGCCCGCGTTCCCCAGCACACTCTTGAAGCCGGGGCAGACAATGCACTCAGAGACGGTGTTCGCGTTCTCGGTGCAGAAGTAAAAATATCAACGCAGACTGACCGCGTTCGGAGAGTCTGTGCGAGGTCAGTGTTGCGTCAGTGCGGGTGAGGGAGCTTGCGCTGCAGGTCTTCGGCGATGAGCTTGCCGTGG
>DATKGA010000193.1:0-25908 GCA_035510935.1 Acidobacteriaceae bacterium | reverse complement strand
AGGCCGACCTGGCCGAGCGGCTGGAGGTTTCGCGCCAGTCGGTGAACGCGATCGAGACCGGCAAGTACGACCCATCGCTGCCACTGGCGTTCCGGATTGCGCGGCTGTTCGATACCAGCATCGAGGCCATCTTCACGGATGCGGATTGACAAGTGTTGCGTGACAGGCGACACTAGCTGTCAATGAGGATTCGCAACTTCGTTCACAAGGGCCTGCGAAAGCTCTACGAAGAAGATAGTGCGAAGGGTGTCTCCTCCGATACGGCGGACAAGTTGCGCAAGATGTTTGCGTTTCTGGACGGCATGGACGATCCGGACGAGTTGCGGTCGCTCCCGTCGTGGAAAGCCCATCTATTGACTGGCGACCGCAAAGGCACATGGAGTCTCAGTGTGACTGGCAACCGGCGCCTGACGTTTCGCATTGATGCTGTCGAACGCGAGATATGCGATCTGAATTTAGAGGATTACCACTAGGACAGGAGGGGAGACCGATGGCGATGAAGAACCCACCGCATCCCGGTGATTTCATTCGGACGGAGATACTCGCGCCTGCGGGGTTGACGGTGACCGCGGCGGCGGCGGCGCTGAAGGTCTCGCGGCCCGCGCTCTCCAGCCTGCTGAACGGCAACGCCAGTCTGTCCGGCGATATGGCACTACGGATTGAGAAGGCCTTCGGCGTGCGGATGGAGACGCTGATGCGGATGCAGTCTTCCTACGACATTGCCCAGACACGTAAGCGCGAGGGGAAGATTCGTCTGCGGCGGGTTACCGTGCTCGCTGCTGCGAGCTAAGTTAGATAGTCTGGGCGTTCGAGCAAATTGGTGGATATACTGTGCGCGTGCGTAAATGGATGCTTATCTCGCTTCTTGTTCTTGCGATGACCACGCCACCATTATGCCCAGCCCAAGGCAATGGCGTCCTAGTTGAAAAGCTGCCTCTGGACAATAACTCAGAGGTCTCACGGCGGTGTCATAGCGATCTTCCTACTGTTCATTGGGTTGACGACAATACGATTCTCATCGTCTATCAGATTCCGCCCTGCAATCGTAACGAGCCATTCAAGTTCGGCAATACGGCCATGGATATTCATGGGAATACAATTGCATCGATAGATCGTGATACTTCAGATAGTAATTTCCGTCATATTGAGCCTGGCCCAAACGGTGGACTTCTCGCAACCTCAGCGCATATCGTCGAGGTTCTTGACACTCACTTCGTGTTGCTAAAGTCGATTCATTGTGAAATGACCTATTGCCAGACTTTCCTTTCAGCCGATCGAAGCGGATTTGCTATTTGCAACGAACCGGTCAAGGATGACTGCAAGTATTTTCGCGGGCCGAATTTCCAACAGGCGATGGATGAAGATTTTCCGGGCGGATTTCCTTTACTGGACACGATAAGAAGACTACACGCTCCCTCAGCGGTGAAAGACAAGCCTGTGCATTATGTCGTCAGCAATGACGAATTCTGGTTCTTTGATGCGAAGGGTCATGCATTCCGCGTGAAGGCGGGCGGAAGACCCGAGAAGCTACCGAGCCCCGCCTCAACTCTACTGAACGATCATTGCGGTGCGACGATATCCATAGAAGGGCACAATCGGCTACTCGCGGATTGCGAGGACTACATTGCATTTGGCGACGAAATGGTACTGTACGATTCAAAGCACATCGCCCTCTACGATGTGCCTTCGGGACGCGTCCTATTGAATCTGAACCCTGGCGTCGTGTTTACAACGATATTGTCGCCTGATGGCAAGCGGATCGCGGTTGCGCGAGGAGGCGTATTGCGTGGTAGTTCGTCGGTGACGATCTACTATGTGCCGTAACCGAGACGAAAAGCAGATTCCTTCGCTGCGCTACGGAATGACAAACAAAACGGCAAGAGACAAATACCGAGATTCTGGCTGTGCCAGAATGACGAATTGAGCTCGGTTCTCATCCCACCCATCGCTTGAAACAAAGGCGCGATGGATGGGGCACCCGTAAATTAATGATGGTTTGCGCGCCTCGGTTGCGCAGTCGCGATATTCTGGTAGCTGACGACTCCTACGAAGGAATATCCGCTCCCCATGGCTACTAAAAAAGAACTGCTCAAGACGCCCGTAAAGCACATCGACATCACGCAGCACAACGTAGTGGCGCTGGTGGACGCGATGGCCTCGATGGCCTACAGCTCGCGCGACACGGCGCGGGCGGCTGCGATCTACGAGATGATGCTGCGCGATACCGAGTGCGGCGTGATCCTGTGCCTGGCGGGGTCGCTGATCTCGGCGGGATTGCAGAAGCTGTTTGTCGACCTGGTGCGCAACAACATGGTGGACGCGATTGTGTCCACCGGCGCGAACATTGTGGACCAGGACTTCTTCGAGGCGCTTGGGTTCCGCCACTACATTGCGGGCGACGAGTACAAGTACGGCAACGGCGACGCGGAGCTGCGCGAGCTGATGATCGACCGCATCTACGACACCTTCATCGACGAGGAGGAGCTGCGCATCTGCGACGAGACCACGGAGCAGATTATCAACTCGCTGGAACCGCGGCCTTACAGCTCGCGGGAGATTCTGCGCGAGTTTGGCGCTTACCTCGCGGCTAACGACCGCACGCCCGAGGCGGGCAATAATGACTCGATCCTGCTGGCGGCGTATGAGAAGGATGTGCCCATCTTCTGCCCGGCGTTCTCGGATTGCTCAGCGGGCTTCGGTTTTGTGATGCACCAGCACGCGAGGCAAGGGCAGCCGATGGTGTCGATCGATTCAGCCAAGGACTTTTACGAGCTGACCCAATTGAAGATCGCCAACCCGACCACCGGGCTGCTGATGATCGGCGGCGGCGTGCCCAAGAACTTTGCCCAGGACATTGTGGTTGCGGCGGAGGTGCTGGGGGTGGACGCATCGATGCATAAGTACGCCATCCAGATTACGGTGGCGGATGTGCGCGACGGGGCGCTTTCGGGATCGACCCTGAAGGAGGCGAGCAGTTGGGGCAAGGTAGACACCACCTTCGAGCAGATGGTGTACGCCGAGGCCACATTGGCACTGCCTCTGGTGGCGGGCTACGCGCTGCACAAGGGAGCGGCAGCGGGGCGCGCCGGCAAGCAGTGGGGCCGGGTTCTGAACCGCCGGGCCGAAACTGTCTCTGCCTGAATAATTTAGGGAGTATATTGGTTGGTGCGAACCTGCCATATTTAATCTCTCAGCGTCCGATCCCGCTGTAGCATATAGGCCATCGACGATGAGTCAGCAAGCATCCATTATCTTAAGCATTTTTTTGACGTGCATTGTCCTGCTCGTCGTCTTCGCGCTGTGGCTGGACCGCAAGGTCCGCCGCCAGGAGCACGAGCTTGCCGGTTTCAGCGAAGCGCTGAAGCGTAGCCGCGCTCACGCCGAGGAGCAGAGGAAACGGCTCGCCGAGCGATCGGACCTGGACCAGATCAAGGACGAGTTCATCTCCACCGTCTCCCACGAATTGCGCACACCGTTGACCAGCATTCGCGGGGCGCTTGGTCTGCTATCCTCCGGCCTGCTGGGCAATGTGGATGCCAGGGCGCAAAACCTGCTGCGCATCGCATCCAGCAACACCGAAAGGCTGATTCGCCTTATCAATGACATCCTGGATCTGGAGCGCATGGAGTCGGGACGGGCAACTGTGAATATGCGCCGCTGCTCCATCTACGATCTGGCGCGCGAAGCGGTCGATACCATGACCGCCCTGGCCGATTCCTCCTCGATCCGGCTGGAACTGAACAGCTATGCGGCGCACGACGCCATCTACTTCGACGCAGACCCGGACCGCATCCTGCAGGTGCTCACCAACCTGCTCTCCAACGCGATCAAGTTTTCGCCCGCCACCTCCACTGTCTCGGTGCAGATCGACGCCAGCATCGAGGCGCTGTCTATCAAAGTCATTGATCGCGGGCGCGGCATTCCCCCGGACAAGCTGGAGAGCATCTTCGACCGCTTCCAGCAGGTTGAGTCCTCGGACTCCAGCAAGAAGGGCGGCACCGGGCTTGGCCTGGCCATCTGCCGCAGCATCATTCAGCAACACGGGGGTATGATCTGGGCGCAGCCCAACCGCGACTGGGCGAGGCCGGAGCAGACTGCCCCAGGCACCACGTTCTGCGTGCAGTTCTCGCGAAGCGTGCGGGCCAGCGACAACTCGATGCCCATGCAGACATCGCCGATGAGCGAGCGGGGCGAGGGGCTGATCCTGGTGTGCGACGACGATCCCGGCATACGCACCGTAGTCTGCGAACAACTGCGCCGCCACGGATACGATGTGATCGAGGCAGGCAGCGGCGAAGAGGTAATTGCGCTGGCCCATGAGCAGGCCATGCGCAACGCGCCGTCGGCCGCCATCTCCGGTATTCTGCTGGACCACTACCTGCCTGGACTCAGCGGCTGGGAGACGCTACACCAACTGAAGAGCTCGCCTGCGACCGCTGCGATTCCGGTGATCGTACTCAGTGTGAGTTCGCCCAGCGAGCGACCGCTGCTGGTGGGCGAGGCCCAGGGCTGGGTGCAGAAGCCGTTCAACGAGGGCCTTCTGCTCGGCGAACTTGCACGTGTATTGAAATCGAAAGCCAAGGCAGGCAGCATCGCGATCAAGCAAAACGAACCGGTCGCCAGCCGCCTCACCGTATGAGAGAGTAGTTAAGCCATGCGCCGTATTTTGATCATCGACGACGAAGACGATATCCGCGAAGTAGCAGCACTCTCCCTGGAGACGACGGCGGGCTGGGAGATTGTCACCGCCAGCTCAGGGGCCGACGGGATTCTCGCCGCAGCCAACAGCAAGCCCGTTCCCGACGCCATCCTGATGGATGTGATGATGCCCGGCATGGATGGCCCCACCACGTTCCGCCTGCTGCAGCAGAACCCGGACCTGGCCGGCATTCCCGTCCTGCTGCTCACCGCCAAGGTGCAGGGCGTGGACCAGCGCCGCTTTGCCGGGCTGGGAGTCTCAGCCGTCCTGTTCAAACCCTTCAATCCGCTCACGCTGGCCGCGCAGATCTCGGAAAAACTAGGCTGGGTGGACTGACGGCAAGGGGCTTCCTGCACAAGGCTGGGCCGATTGCGCGGCAATCGAGGCGCGGCTATCGAGGCCGGCAAGGAGTGAAATGACCGGCTCCGACGAGAAGACCGCATCGCTGCTTGCCGCAATCTGGCAGCGTAACCGCGCGCTGGTGGAGGAGAGACTCGCCTTGCTGGACCGGGCCGCATCGTCTGCAGCCGCGGGTGGGTTGAGCGATGAGCTGCGTCAGGAAGCCTGCAATACCGCGCACAAGCTGGCCGGTTCACTGGGAATGTACGGCTTCGACGAAGGCACGCGCATAGCGCGCGAGATGGAAGTATTGCTGGGCGAAGACGCTCCCGATCCGGTGCAGTTTGGCGATCTGGTTGCTGCGCTGCGCAAGGCGATCCTGCCGGCGGGGTAGGGCCGAAGCCGCGACGCTACCCCGGGTTTTTTACTACTGCTGACCAACTACGACGATCATGAACGTGCCTGGCTTGGCAGCGGGGCGTCCGTTGGCGCCGGGCGCCATCTCCGCGGTAGGCAGGAAGAGGCGGTGGGTCTCGGCGTTCATACCCATGGTGCGTGCCCCGGCGGGCGTCTTGACCGTCTGCGCCACCTGGAATGTACCGCCCTTCTCGGCGGCAACGGTCAGGGTGCCGTCGCCCGCGCTGGCGAAGGCGAGGCCTGCACCTGCTGCGGTCGCATCCACGCCTGCCCCGATGGGAAGCGCTGCTTCCACCTTGCCGGTCTCATCGTTCATCACCACCAGCCGTTGCGGGTTGCGGCAGCCGATGAAGAGGCGATGGCCGGCGGCATCGATCGACAGGCCAACGGGATGACCGGCGGGCGCGACCGGCCAGCGAGATACAACCGAGCGCGACTTCAGGTCCACCACGGCCACCACATCCTTGTCTTCCAGATTGACGAAGACCTTGCCGCTGCCGTCGGAGGCGAGAAACTCCGGTGCGCCATCCAACTTGATGGGAGGGTCGATCTTGCCGCTCCTGGGATCGATGTCGGGCGCAAAGGTCATCAGCGCGTTGCCATCGCCGGAGACGGCGAGCACCTTGTCCAGCTTGGCGTCGTAGATGATGCCGTCGGAGTCGGGCATGGTGGCAAGCTTGCCCAGTACGGAGTAAGTCGTCAGGTCGAAGACGACGATGGAGCCGGTGCCTCCGCCATCCGTGATGAATCCGCGGTTGAGCTTAGGGACGATGGCGACGCCATGCGAGCGTACCTGGCCGGGAATGTCGCCCAGCACCTTGCCTGATTCCGTGTCGATGGCCTGGGTGTGGGTGGAGCGGGTGACGAAGAGCCGGTGGTTGGGCGCGTCAACGGTGACATAGTCCCAGCTGCCCTCGCCACCGATGGGAAAGGTCTTCACAACTCCCCAGTCGGACTGGGCGAGGCAGGGCATAGCTGCCGTTACAAGCAGCGAAGCCAGAGGCAGCATGATCTTTTGAATGGATGGCAAATCAGTTCTCCTTAATAGTGTGCGATCAACTTTGTTGGGCGATTATCTTTGCTCCAGGCATGGCGGCCGTTGCTGCCTTGAACCCTGAAGGCTTTCAGTCGAGGGTAGATGTCTCACCTTAATTTAGTGTGAAGCCGGGTGGGAGGCGTTCGAGCGTGTGCCTGGAATATATACGCTCAGTGCTGCAGGGTGAGGGCGATCAGTTGGGCGAGGGGCGGTCGATGTGGTCAATAACGATTACTTCGACTGGGCCCTTGGTTTCGACGAGTTTCAGGCCTAGCTGCTCCTGCAAGGCGGTGAACAGGGAGGGTGCGGTCTCATTCGGTGAGGTCGTGGCCTCGGGTGCTCCCGCACCGTTATCGCGCTCCCAATCCATCTTCACGCCATAGGCACCAGTGAGTCCTGTCTGATCCACAATCACGCGTCCGCCGATTTCCTGCTGCATCTGCAAAAATAAAGCCAGATTTTGGACCGAGATTCCTTTGGCCTTGAATTCCCAGCTCTGTCCGTCCGGGTTTTGGGTCATCCTGCCATATGTGTCTGATGGGGCTGCTGAGGGAAGCATCTTTGGGCTTCCCTTCGCAACAACCAATGCGAACTCCGGCAGTTCTCTTGTTTCGAAGTGGACGTGCAGTTTGAACCTGTCGGCGAGCAACGACTGCTCCATCAGATCAGTCTGCTCCTGGCGCTGTTTAGCGGGCATCTGTTGCATCGCATCGCTCATCGTGCCATTGATTTTGGCGTGGATTTCATAGATCTGGCTATCGATCCATTCCGGCCCTCCGACAACTTCGCTCTTTGTGAATGCTTGAACGTTGTATGCGAATGCAATCAGCATTCTTGTATTCACGTACATCAGCACTTGGTCGTGGGGCAGAGGAGGTGGGCCGCTGTTGCGAGGGGGTGGTGGTTCTTCCATTGGCTTGACGGTTGCCACTTCGAACGAGGGTAGCGGTCCGGTTGGGTGCAGAGCCTGTGCGGAGAGCGGCAGTGAAACGCAAAGTGTCGTGAGGCAAGCGCAGAAAAGAGGTATCGTGTTCAGGCGCATGTTCGATCCTCCTGGCTCAGAATTCTACTCCGCCATGCAGACAGGCTAAAGTCTAGTGCTGTAGGGTGAGGGCGATCTCGTGGGTGGGGATGGCGCCCTCGCGCAAGATCATCCAGGAGAGGCCTCCGCCGGAGAGGTCGACGATGGTGGTGGGGACGGAGCGTGCCGTCGGACCGCCGTCGATGATGAGCGGGATCTGCGTGCCAAGCTGATCGGAGACGCTGGCTGCGTCGGTACACTCCGGCATTCCGCTCAGGTTGGCGGAGGTTGCGGTGATGGGTAGACCGAGGCAGGCGACAACAGCGCGCGCGATGGCCGCCTCCGGTACGCGCAGGGCGACGTTGCCGGTGTTGGCGGTGACGCGCAGCGGCAACCGGGTGCCGGCCTTGACAACGATGGTGAGCGGACCGGGCCAGAACCGCTCGGCCAGGCGGTCGAAGGCAGTGTCGATCTCGCGGGCGAGGCCGTACGCCTGCGCTGTCTCGCTGATCAGCAGCGAGAGCGGTTTGTGGCGGGCGCGCGTCTTCACTTCGTAGATGCGGTCGACCGCGCGCAGATTGATGGGATCGACGGCCAGGCCGTAGAAGGTGTCGGTGGGCAACGCGGCAACCTGGCCAGCGGCCAGCGCTCGAACGACTCGGGCGATTAGCTCCGGTTCGGGCTCGTCCGGATGGATACGGAGGATCTCTGCCGTCAAGTTTTTCTCCTGTGCCAGGGGCTGTAGCTGAGATGCGAGGTAGAACAGCGCATGTCCAGCATACCTCCGACGGAGGTTAAGTTGCGGACGATGTTTGTCGGGTGAGGCGGGAAGAGTGATACTGTGTGCTGCGCGACATCCTGCACTCCCAACCGGCAGCCAGCTGGACGGATTGCACTGTCGAGGACAACTATGTGTCCAGCACCCTCCAATCCGCCCAAGCTACGCTCTCGTCTGCCAAAGAGCGGCACGCGTCCCCCAAAGCGGCGCGAATCTATGGTGCATTGGTTGCTGCGGCGCCTGATGGGCGTGCTTTTACTATTGGTATTGGGATGGTTTGGCTGGCTCACCCTGCAGATCAATGCGGTTGCGGGCCGGGATGAGGCGCGTCCAGCGGACGC
This sequence comes from Acidobacteriaceae bacterium, assembly GCA_035510935.1. Lineage (GTDB taxonomy): Bacteria > Acidobacteriota > Terriglobia > Terriglobales > Acidobacteriaceae > Edaphobacter. The sequence continues at coordinate 17,277 of DATKGA010000193.1, read as the reverse complement.
CATTGCTGTCTTCGGCGCGGCGGAGTACGGAGGCCGGCCATCGCCGGTGCTGCACGCGCGCCTGGACCACGCGGTGGAGCTTTACCGCGAACAGATTGCTCCGCTGGTGATTACCCTGGGAGGCGGCAGCGAACTGGACAAAGGAATGACCGAGGGCGGCGTGGGGCGCGATTACCTGCTGGCCAATGGCGTTCCGTATGAGCGCATTGTGGCAGAGACCCAGTCGGTGGACACCGAGCAGCAGGTGCGCAGGCTGGCCGAGATCGCCCGCCAGCGGCATCTGCGGAGCATTGTGGTGGTCAGCGATGGCACCCACCTGTTTCGCGTCCGTAAGCTCTGCCAGGACGCGGGCCTCACCGTCTATACCTCGCCGCGCGGAACGCTGGGACACATCGACGACTACGACCTGGCCCTGCGCTACTCCCACGAGATGCTGAGCTATACCCTGCTCACGCTGCACCTGAACTTCGGCTGGCTGCACGGCAGGGCGGACGCCTAGAGACAGGATCGTGGGTTCGAGGGGTTTTGATGGGCTGGGCCGCGCGCGCGGCCCGGTTGATTTACAATCGAGCCTTGAGCGTCGTCAGCATCGACGGGAACGTGGGAGAAGGTTTGCAATTGGCGGAAGCGCAGTTGGCAAGGATGGGGAAGCGGCGCAGGATTTCCAGGACGTTGCGCTCGGCTGTGGCAGCGGTAGTGACCGCATCGTTGGCGATGATCGCCGGATGTGGCAATACCTATCGGCCGGTCGTGAGCGCGATCGCCGTGGTGGGGCCGGCGGAACAGACCACCAAATATGCCCTTGCGTTGTCCACCCCAACTCAGATCCCGGCCAGTGGACCGATCACTTTCGTGGGGGCATGGAGCCCGTCCGCTACCTACACAATCCAGCAGGGAGTGAGCTATCAGGGATCGCAGTATGTGAGCGTGCAGAACGCCAATGTTGGCCACAATCCCGCGACTTCGACCGCCTACTGGTCTCTGTTGGGCAACGGATCGGTGACCATGGTGGACTTCTCCGGCGACACGATCCTGGTGACCGCGCCGATGGGCCTCGATCCCTATTACATGTCCCTGGACAACACCGGACATTACGTCTATACGCTGAACAACGACACCACCGTGACTTCGTGGCCAATTACGACGGCGTATATTCCAGGCACCGTGCTGCAATCCACGCTGCTGGCTGGGGCAATCCCGGCAAGCATCTTCGCCACGCCGAATAACACCTACATTGCCGACCCCGGAGTGAACTCAATCGATCAACTGCTGGGAGTGCCGCCGGCGCTGAAACAGGAGTTGCCGGTGGCAACCGCCTATAAGCCGGTGTATGTGCTGGGTCAATCCTCCTCCCCACGGTTCTATGCCATCAGCGCTGCCGTCGGCGGCGGGCCGGGGCAGGTAGAGGCAATCGACAACCCCAACAGCACAACCGCGTCGCCTACCATCTCTGCCCTTATTCCTGTGGGACGCGGGCCGGTGTTTGGCCTGATGTCGCTGGACGACCGCCGTGTCTTCATCCTGAATCAGACCGACGGCACGGTCTCCGTGATCAACTCCCAGACCAACGCGCTGGACACTCCGCTCAGCACCATTCCGGTGGGAACCCGTCCGGTGTGGGCCGACCTTGCATCGGCCCTTGATGAACTGGTGGTGGCCAATGCGGGGACGGGCACGTCGAATGGTTCAGTGACGATCATCAACATTCCGCTGTGTACGGCGCAGTCGCTACAGATCAACCCCAGCTGCGATGCCAGCAATCCGGTGGACGCCGCCACCTTTGGGCAGGTGGTGGCCAATATCCCCGTGGGCCCCAACCCAATCATGGTGTCGGTGCTCAGCGACTACACCCGCGCCTATGTGGCCAACGCGGGGAATCCCAGCCTGCCCTGCGGCTCGGGCGCGGCGGGTTCGGGCACAACACTCTGCTCGGTGTCGGTGGTCAACCTCATCACGGACACGGTGACAGCGACCATCCCCATTAATGGCCATCCCGCCTGGATCGCCACCACAGACGCGGCGCCGACCGGCAAGGTCTATGTGGTCTGCAACGACTCCCAGGTGATGACCGTGATCGAGACCGATACCGACACAGTGGATACCACCATCCCGCTGCAAGGGTATGGAGTGAGCGTCCGCGTCACATCCCCGTAAGGCGGCCGCTTTTGGCCTGAACGCTATTTGTAGCCTTGCAGGAAGCCGACGCGCAGTTCTTTATGCGGCACAAAATCGGACCTGTGCACACGCAATTGATTGTCATTGACCTTCTCGATCGGACCATCCCAGCAGAAGCTTACTAAGTTTCCCGCGCTGGACGAAGAGCCTGGACTTCGGCTTGCCGGAGAACCATCCGCAATTAAAGTGAAGTCCACAATCGGCATCACCCATGTTTTTACTGTCGTCAAGGTGAAGTCGACGTAATCGATTCCGTTGACAGGGTGGGGTTGTTGCGTGCCCTTTCGTAAAGCATTCAGCAACTCAGGCGTTGGGCATACGCTTGCCAGATCGGAATCTTCCTTGCTCGCGTCGCCGGTGGTTGCATAGGCGATGGAGTTACCATGGCCGAGCGCCGGTGTGTATTCCTGGCGAATGTGAGTGGTGCTGTGCGCAGGGAAGGTCTGCGACCAGACATACTTCTTGCGGACCCCCCAGTTGGGACCGTTATTTTGCTGAACTAATAAACCGGCTTTGAGCAGACGGTCCTTCTGCTTTTCAGTTAGCTGGTCGAGTTGTGATGGAACATTGTGATCGTTATAGTGTCCGAAGCTCTGAATATCGATGCCCATCGAGCGCAACAGGGAAGTGTAATCGTGACCATTCGCCGAGGCCTTGACTTCGGTGGAGTAGTGGACCGGTACCTGGTTAACCCATACCTTGAAGTCCTCGAATCCCTGGCTGGATGGAGGCCGCTGGTCTGACTCGTAATCAGGCATTTGAAAGGCCAGATCGTTGGTGATGTCGGCGTCGCTGCCGTTGAGGAAGTCATACTCGACCAGCACTTTGCCCTGGCCGATGGTGAGGACTTCTTTGTCGATCGAAATGTGCGATTCGCGAGTGATTACGATTCCACCGGCGGCGATGGAGGCGGCTCCAACCTGGGCGAGGGCGGTGACGGGGGCTGGGCTGCTTGCGAGTGAGGCGACGAGAATCAAAACGGGTAGAGGTCGCATTGTAGGTTGACGGAATTCTCGCACGAATAGACGCTGATTGACGAACTTTGAACTGGTGCTGGCCAGGATTTGGGCGCAGCCACAGGCCTGAGCCGGAGTAGACTATGGTTATGAACCTCGCGCTGAACGAGATCGAGCTGCCGGTACGCCTGCGCTTAGACCGTCCCATGACGGACGCTGAATTCATGCGCTTCTGCGCGGCCAATGAACCGATGCGCTTTGAGCGAGATGCGAAGGGAGAGATTTTAGTGATGTCACCCGGCGGCTTCTCGACCAGCGTTATGAATTCACGGATTACTACTCTTCTTCGCCAGTGGGCTGAAGCCGATGGCCGGGGCGTCGCCACCGGTCCCGATGGCGGTTACACTTTGCCGGATAGCTCGGTCCGCGCTCCAGATGCGGCATGGGTCTCCATGAAGAAGGTGAAGTCATTGAGCGAGGAGGAAAAGGCACGCTTCGCGCCGGTGTGCCCCGACTTCGTCATCGAACTGCGTTCGCCCAGCGACAGGCTGCCCGATCTCGAAGCCAAGATGGAGCAATGGATATCAAACGGGGTTGCAGTGGGATGGCTGATCGATCCCAAGGAGAAGTCCGTCACCATCTACCGCCCCGGCGAACAGCCGGAACTCCTCGCGCAGCCTACGTCCGTGCAGGGCACCGGCCCCATCGCCGGGTTTGAACTGGTGCTGGCCAGGATTTGGGAGTAGATCAGGGGCTATTTATAGCCCTGTAGGAAACCGATACGTAGTTCTTTCGACGGAACAAAATTGGTCATGTGCACGCGGAAGTGATTTGAGTCTATTTTCTCGACCGGACCATCCCAGCAAAAACTTACGAAGTTTACCCCTGTGGCCGTAAAGTTGGGGCTTCGGATCAGCGGTGGACGCTCAATGTCAAGGGTGAAGTCCTCAATTGGCTGTTTCCATGTGTTCGCCGTCGTCAGGATGAAATCGACGTAATCGATACCGTCAACATGGTGGGATTGTTGCGTGTCCGTGCGTAACGCGCTGAGCAACACTGGCGTTGGGCAAACACTTGCCAACTCGTAATCTTCCTTGCTAACTTTGCCGGTCGTTAGCAATGTTCCGTACGCGATGGAGTTACTATTGCCGAGTGCTGGCGTGTACGTATGACGAATATGCACAGTTGCATGTGCTGGGAATGTCTGCGACCAATAATACTTCTTGCGAACCTTCCAGTTTGCTCCAGCAAACTGACCATCAATCTTATCGATCAAGCCCAATTTAGCTAGACGCTCTTTCTGGGTTGTGCTGAGCCTTTGTATCTGCGGCTGTGTGTCGTTGTCTTTACTATGACCAAAGCTTGCAACATCTACTCCCATCGCGCGTAAAAGTGCGCCGTAGTCTTGACCTTTGACTATCGCCTTTGCTTCGATTGTGTAGTGAGCCGGCTTCTGGTCTACCCATAGCTTGAAATCATCGAATCCTTGATCGGAGGGACTGATACTGCCCATATCAAGCTCGTAGTCTGGGATCGGAAAAGCGACTTCGGTGGTGATGTCGGTGTCGGTGTCGTTGCGGAAGTCGTAATCGACGATGACTTTGCTCTCGCTGATGCTGAGCACTTCCTTAGCCATCGTGATGCGTGGCTCACGGGTCATTACGATTCCACCGGCGGCGATGGATGCGGCGCCGTCATCGGCGAGGGCGGTGCTGCTGGCAAGAGAGGCGACGAGGATCAAAACGGCGAGAGGTCGCATTGTAGGTTGGCGGAATTCTCGCACGAATAGACGCTCATTGACGAAAATCCTTCGTTCCGGCATACTGGAAAGAGTGTCTCCGCCCTATGCGGGGGCCAGTCACATGTACCACGGCCGAACGGCTCATCCAGCCAGCAGTTGAAGTCAAACAGAAGGATGGGTTCAGCGAGAAACAGCGCTGCCAGGTTCGCGCGGTGGGAGACGAGGGAAGAATGGCTAGAAAGCTGTCCAAGAATGTGCTGAAGGCGCGCGCGCTGGTGGAGCGGCGGCCGTACACCCTGATCGATGCAGTCCCACTCATCAAAAAGGCCAAGTACGCCAAGTTCGACGAGACCGTCGATCTGAATATCCGTCTAGGCGTCGATCCCAAGCATGCCGACCAGATGGTGCGCGGCACGGTTGTGCTGCCGCACGGACTGGGCAAGACCAAGATCGTCGCGGTGATCGCCTCTGGCGACAAGGTGGCCGATGCGCTGGCTGCCGGCGCGGAGTTTGCCGGCGGCGACGAGATGGTGGAGAAGATTCAGAAGGAAGGCTGGACCGCCTTCGATGCGCTGATTGCCACGCCCGACATGATGAAGTCGGTGGGGCGGCTGGGAAAGGTGCTCGGCCCCAAGGGCCTGATGCCCAACCCCAAGACCGGTACCGTCACCATGGACGTGGTGGCCGCGATCAAGGAGATCAAGGCGGGCAAGGTCGAGTTCCGCACCGATAAGACCGCACTGGTGCATGTGCCGGTCGGCAAACTCTCGTTCGATCCGCAAAAGCTGGTGGATAACGCCATGACGGTGATCATCTCGGTGCTGAAGGCCAAGCCTTCTGCGGCCAAGGGCAAGTACGTCAAGGGCATGACCATCAGCTCCACCATGGGGCCCGGCGTGCAGCTCGATTCAGCCGTGCTGGAGCTGGCGGGCAAGACAGTCTAAAGAAACAGGCCGCACCTCTGGCGCGTGAGCGAGGAGCAGGCGGCGAAAGCGAAGAGGATGCAGTTATGCCATTGACCAGAGGAAAGAAGACGGAGAAGGTGAAGCTGCTTGCCAGCGAGTTACAGCACTCCACCTCCGCCATCGTGGGCACATTCACCGGACTGACCGCAGCCAAGGACAACGGGTTGCGCAAGGCAATCCGCGGAGCCGGCGGCAGCTACCATGTGGTGAAGAACAAGCTGGCGGCGCGCGCCGGGCAGGGAACCAAGATCGAGGCGGCACTGCAGGGGCTCAAGGGCGTCTCGTCGGTGGCATACACCTCGGGCGACCCAGTGGCCCTGGCCAAGGCGCTGGCCGGCTGGGTGAAGGAGAACTCGGAGTTCACCTTCAAGCTGGGCATCGTCGACGGCAAGGTACTGAACGTAGAAGAGATCAAGGCCCTGGCCACCATGCCGGGCAAGGAAGAACTCTTCAGCAAGCTGCTCTTCCTGATTCAGTCTCCCGCGCAGCGGCTGGTTACGGTGCTCAACGCTGCGGGACGCGACCTGGCGGTCGTCATCAATCAGGGCGTGGAGAAGGGCAAGTTTGCAGGACCGGCGGCTGTTGTAGAGGCTCCGGTAGTCGAGGCTCAGGCGGCCGAAGCACAAGTAGTCGAGGCACCCGCGGCTGAAACTCCGGAGGTTGAAGCGGTTGCATCCGAAGCTCCGGTAGCCGAAGCACCTGCTGACGAAGCACCGGCGGCTGAAGCACCAACTGACGACGCTCCGAAGGCAGAGGGCGAATAAAGTTTGGCTTTGTCCCCCTGGGGGCGCATAGCGGATTGCTAGTCTGGGCATCCGCCCGCGCAACGGAAACCTGGGTGGGGTGAGGCAACGGAGAGGGTTCCGACTCTTCGCAATTGGACACGCAGTAAGTAACATATAAGTTTCTGAATCAAAATAGTTTAGGAGAGATAAAATGGCGGACATTCAACAGTTGGAAGATCAGATCGTAAGCCTCAGCCTGCTTGAGGCTTCGGCGTTGGTGAAGAAGCTGGAAGAGCGGCTCGGCGTCTCGGCGGCTGCGGCCGTTGCGGCCCCGGCAGCGGGCGGCGGCGGAGCAGCAGCAGCGGCCCCGGTGGAAGAGAAGACCGAGTTCTCCGTCATCCTGAAGGATGCGGGAGCGAACAAGATCTCCACCATCAAGGCCGTGCGCGAAGTGACAGCCCTGGGCCTGAAGGAGGCCAAGGACCTGGTGGACGGCGCACCCAAGGCACTGAAGGAGAACATATCCAAGGAAGATGCGGCTGCCATCGCCAAGAAGTTTGAAGGCATTGCCACCGTCGAAATTAAATAATTACGCCAACGACTTGCACGCCGGGGCGGAACGCGGTATCCTTACCGATGGAGAACCGCCTCTGCCTTGGTGTGCTGGTAGGCAGATAGCGCTTCCGGACACCTCAAAAGAAAATTTCGACCATTGGCATTTGGGATTGCGATGCTTCGGCAGCGCAGGCAACTTCATCCTCTACGGCAATCTTGATCAGGGTAACTTTAGCATCCAGCTAAGGCTGGCTTCGGCATCTACGGCAACTCTTCCGGCCTATCCCGCGAGCGCGGGCTACGGGGCCGGCCACTTTGCAAGTCTGGCGGCGGACATGCACGGTGACACCGAAACAGAAGCGGCAGCAAAACCTTGAGGCTAGGCGAGCTTCAAAGGGTGGCAGGCATCCAGTTAGATAAAGCAATAGTGCACAAGTCGATCTTTGCGCTCTCGGGGCGTGCTGTCCCTGCGAGCGCGTCTTTGCGTCTTCCGTCGATCCTCGCGGAAGAGCTTGCGTTCATCCTTACGCGGTCTTTATAGCAGTTCCCACAGTCCGGCGAAAGTTAATTATTTTCTCTGGGCTGGCACATTCAGACGTAACCAGTAACTGCGCACAAGCCACGCCGCATCGAGGGCGGAGCGGCGAAACAAGCGCAATCAGGTTAAAACACGGAGAGCTTGCAGCACGCTTCTCCAGCATCGAGCGCGACGGAGGTGCAACACTCCGGAAGCACTCCAAGGCAGGCCCCTCGAGCAGATGTTGCCCAGAAGTTTAGGAGACTCTTTCATGTCCAGCGAAATGCGCGCGGTCCGCAGCCGCCTCGATTTTTCCAAGATTTCCACCTCCATTCAGATCCCCAATCTTATTGAGGTGCAGCGGCGCAGCTACGAGCGCTTTCTACAGATGGACAAGCTGCCCCAGGAGCGCGAGGACAACGGCCTGCAGTCGGTCTTCACCTCGGTCTTCCCCATCACGGACTTCCGCAACGTCAGCGAGCTGGAGTTCGTCGACTATTCGATCGGCAACTGGGAGTGCAAGTGCGGCTACCTGAAGGGGCTGAACCATCTGCGTACCGCGTGCACCAACTGCGGACACATGGTGATTACCGATCCCTTCCATCCGGGCGATGTGCTGTGCAGCTTCTGCGGAACCTATAACAAGAACACGCCCGACTTCTGCACCAAGTGCGGCGACCCTGTGGGCCTGCAGTTGAAGTACGACCAGGCGGAGTGCGAAGAGCGCGGCATGACCTACTCCGCCCCGCTGAAGGTGACCATCCGCCTGAAGGTCTATGACAAGGACCCCGAGACCGGCGTGAAGAGCCTGCGCGACATGAAGGAGCAGGAGGTCTTCTTTGGCGATATTCCGCTGATGAGCGCCAACGGCACCTTCATCGTCAACGGGACGGAACGTGTCATTGTCAGCCAACTCCATCGTTCGCCCGGCGTCTTCTTCGAGACGGCCAACAACCGCACCTACTTCCTGGGCAAGATCATCCCCTACCGCGGCAGTTGGGTGGAGTTCGAGTACGACCAGAAGAACACGCTGTATGTGCGCATCGACCGCAAGCGCAAGTTCCTGGGAACCATCTTCCTGCGCGCCCTCGGCCTGCGCACCGACGAAGAGATCCTGAAGACCTTCTACACCGTGGACACCATCCAGGTGAAGGACGGCAAGCTGTTCTGGAAGGTGGCGCCGGAGTCGCAGTCGACCAACCTGCTGGGCACGCGTCCCGCGGTTGCCGTCGCGGTGAAGGGCGAGGAGCTTGCTCCGGCCACGCGCAAGGTTTCTCCGCACACGCTGAAGCAGTTGCGCTCCCACAAGATAGACTCGGTGGAAGTTGAGACGACCGAGTTTGAAGGCGCCATGACCGCGTCGGATGTGGTGGACATGACCACCGGCGAGTTGTTGTATGAGTCGAACCAGGAGCTGACCGCCGACAAACTGCACAAGATTCTGCAGGCGGGCGTGCCCTCCATCGAAGTCTTCTTCCCGGAGCGCGACGATGTGGGCAACATCATCACCAACACCCTGCGCCGCGATTCGGTGCGCAAGCCCGAAGAGGCGCTGATCGAGATCTATCGCAAGCTGCGTCCCGGCGATCCGCCGACCCTGGACACCGCCAGCGCTCTGTTCGAGGGCATGTTCTTCGACCAGCGCAAGTACGACTTCTCGCGCGTGGGCCGGCTCAAGTTCAACATCAAGCTCTACGAGAACCAGGATGCCAGCGGCCTGGATAAGCGCACCCTGACGCCGGAGGACTTTTACGGCACCATCCGCTACCTGCTGAAGCTGCGCAAGAACATCGGCATGGTGGACGACATCGACCATCTGGGCAACCGCCGCGTGCGCGCCGTGGGCGAGTTGATGGAGAACCAGTTCCGCATCGGTCTGGTGCGCATGGAGCGGGCCATCAAGGAGAAGATGAGCGTGTATCAGGAGATGTCGACGGCCATGCCGCACGATCTGATCAACGCCAAGCCGGTGATGGCGGCCATCCGCGAGTTCTTCGGGTCCAGCCAGCTCTCGCAGTTCATGGACCAGACCAATCCGCTGTCGGAGATCACCCACAAGCGGCGTCTGTCGGCGCTTGGGCCGGGCGGCCTCTCACGCGAGCGCGCGGGCTTCGAGGTGCGCGACGTTCATCCCACCCACTACGGGCGCATCTGCCCCATCGAGACCCCGGAAGGCCCCAACATCGGCCTCATCAGTTCGCTCAGTTGCTTTGCGCGGATCAATGAGTACGGCTTCATCGAGTCGCCCTACCGCCGGGTCAAGGATGGCCGCGTGCTCGACTTCTTCGCGGTGGTCAACGCCGGCGAAAGCACGCTGCGCCAGGGCGATCACATCGAGGCCAGTGAGGCGCGCAAGCTGAACGATCGTCTGCGCAAGGAGAAGAAGCGCCCGGTGGAGGTGGAGCCCTACAGCTTCTACCTCTCGGCCTGGGAGGAAGACCGCCATACCATCGCGCAGGCCAACATCGAGCTGGACGAGAAGCTCAACATCGTGCAGAACATCGTCGATGCGCGGCGTCAGGGCAACTTCGTTCTGGTCAATAAGTCGGACGTGGACTATGTGGACGTCTCGCCCAAGCAGTTGGTCTCGGTCGCGGCTTCCCTGGTCCCGTTCCTGGAACATGACGACGCCAACCGCGCGCTGATGGGCGCCAACATGCAGCGGCAGTCCGTGCCTCTGCTGGTCAGCGAAGCTCCCTTCGTCGGCACCGGCATGGAGGGCGTCACCGCGCGCGACTCCGGCGCCGTCATTCTGGCCAAGCGCAACGGCATCGTGGATTCGGTGGATTCGGAGCGCATCATCGTGCGCGTGGAAGGCGAACACCACCCCACCCAGCTCTCGCGCGAGGTCGGCTCGGACATCTATCAGCTCACCAAGTTCAAGCGCTCCAACCAGAACACCTGCATCAACCAGAAGCCCATCGTTCGCCATGGCGACCGCGTGGTCAAGGGGCAGGTGATCGCCGACGGGCCATGCACGGAGCAGGGCGAACTCGGCCTCGGCCGCAACGTCCTGGTGGCGTTCATGCCGTGGCGCGGATACAACTTCGAGGACGCAATCCTCATCTCCGAAAAGCTCGTCCGCGACGACTACTACACCTCCATCCACATCGAGGAGTTTGAGATCGAGGCGCGCGACACCAAGCTGGGGCCGGAAGAGATTACGCGCGACATCCCCAACGTCAGCGAGCACGCACTGCGCGATCTGGACGAGTCGGGCATCATCCGCATCGGCGCCAGCGTCGGCCACAACGACATCCTCGTCGGCAAGGTGACGCCCAAGGGCGAGACCCAGTTGACCCCGGAAGAGAAGCTGCTGCGCGCCATCTTCGGCGAGAAGGCGGGCGACGTGCGCGACGCCTCGCTCACCTGCCCTCCCGGCATCGAGGGCACCGTCGTCGACGTGCGCATCTTCAGCCGCAAGGGACAGGAGAAGGACGATCGCGCCAAGTTGATCGAGCAGGAGCAGATCGAGAAGCTGGAGCGCAACCTGGCCGACGAGATCCGCATTCTCACCGACGAGCGGCTCAAGCGTCTGGAAGGAATTCTTGGTGCCAGGGAGGTGCTCAGCGACCTGCATGACGAGCGCACCAACAAGAAGCTGCTCTCCAAGGGCGACATCCTCAACCGCGACACCATCGAGCTGATCAGCACGCGTAACCTCAAGCGCATTCGCTATGCCGACAAGGACCCGCGGGTCAACGAGCAGATCGACGAGATCGAGGAGATGACCTCGCGCCAGATCGACGTGCTGCGCAAGATCACCAACGACAAGATCGGCAAGATGCAGAAAGGCGACGAGCTTTCACCAGGTGTCATCAAGATGGTGAAGGTATACATCGCCATGAAGCGCAAGCTGTCGGTGGGCGACAAGATGGCTGGACGCCACGGCAACAAGGGCGTTATCGCGCGCATCCTGCCGGAGGAAGACATGCCCTATCTGCCCGATGGGACGCCGGTGGAGATCGTGTTGAACCCCCTGGGCGTGCCTTCGCGTATGAACGTCGGGCAGATTCTGGAGACCCACCTGGGCTGGGCGGCGCACGAACTGGGCAAGCAGATTGCCGAGGCTGCCGCCGAGATGAAGACGGCCAGCGAGGTGCGTGAGCTTCTGAAAGCGCGCTTCGCAGGGACCGCCGCGCTTACCCAGCTTCTGGACCTGGACGACACGCAGGTCATCCGCGCCGCCGCCGGCATGAGGCGCGGCATCTGGTTCGGCACCGCTGTCTTCGATGGTGCGCGCGAGACCGAGATCAAGGCGCTGCTGAAAGCGGCTGGGCTACCCAGTTCAGGCAAGACGCAGCTCTACGACGGAATGGTCGGCGAGCCGTTCGAGCAGCCCGCCACCGTGGGCTACATCTACATGCTCAAGCTCTCGCATCTGGTGGACGACAAGATCCATGCGCGCTCCATCGGGCCGTACAGCCTGATCACGCAGCAACCGCTGGGCGGCAAGGCGCAGTTCGGCGGGCAGCGCTTCGGCGAGATGGAGGTGTGGGCGCTGGAAGCTTATGGCGCAGCCTACATCCTGCAGGAGCTGCTCACCGCCAAGTCTGACGATGTATACGGCCGCACCAAGATCTACGAGGCCATCGTCAAGGGCGAGGCTGCCATCGAACCCGGCGTGCCCGAATCGTTCAACGTTCTTATCCGCGAACTGCAGTCGCTCTGCCTGGACGTCGAGCTGATCAAGCTCATCGACCAGAAAAAGGTGCCGCTGCCGTCGCTTGCCATAGCCGACTAACGCAACACGGACGGAGCAGGGGCCTCGGCCCTCTGCTCCCGCCCAGATTCAGAGGGGCTGTAGCCCCGCAACAAGACAGGCAACACCACAATTGAATAAGCACCGGAAACAGAACCAAAGGCATCGCGATGCGCCTCAAGTCATCGCGGAACAGATTTTTGAACCGCAGCCAACCCGCTGCCTGCTTGCATAGAAGAAAAAAACGGAGACGCAAACTATGTTCCGCTCCAGCCCCTTCGAACTCACCGGACCGATCCTCGACTTCGACGCCATCAAGATCCAGCTTGCCAGCCCGGAGAAGATCCGCTCCTGGTCGCATGGCGAGGTCACCAAGCCAGAAACCATCAACTACCGCACCTTCAAGCCGGAGCGCGACGGACTCTTCTGCGCGCGCATCTTTGGCCCCATCACGGACTGGGAGTGCCTCTGCGGCAAGTACAAGCGCATGAAGCACCGCGGAGTGATCTGCGACAAGTGCGGCGTCGAGGTGACGCTCAGCAAAGTGCGTCGCGAGCGGCTCGGCCACATCGAACTGGCCAGCCCCTGCTCGCATGTCTGGTTCTTCAAGGGTCTGCCCAGCCGCATCGGGCACCTGCTGGACATCAGCCTGCGCGAGCTGGAGGCCGTTCTCTACTTTGAAAGCTATGTTGTGGTCGATCCCGGCGACGCTCCGGTCAAGGAGCGCGAGGTCATCAAGGACGAGACCCGCTTCCGCGAGCTGGACGCGCAGTACCGGCCCTCCGGCTTCAAAGCGATGATGGGAGCCGAGGCCATCAAGGAGCTGCTCAAGCGGGTCGAAATCACCGAACTCTCCATCGAACTGCGCGAGCGCATCAAGACCGAGACATCGCTGCAGAAGAAGCTCAAGTACTCCAAGCGCCTGAAGATCGTGGAGGCCTTCCGCAAGTCCGACAACAAGCCGCAGTGGATGATCCTGGACGTGATTCCGGTGATCCCGCCCGAGCTGCGTCCTCTGGTTCCGCTGGATGGCGGACGCTTCGCCACCTCGGACCTGAACGACCTGTATCGCCGCGTCATCAACCGCAACAACCGGCTGAAGAAGCTGATGGACCTGCACGCGCCCGAGGTCATCGTGCGCAACGAGAAGCGCATGTTGCAGGAGGCGGTGGACGCGCTCTTCGATAACGGACGGCGAGGCCGTGTGCTGCGCGGCGCCAACAACCGCCCGCTCAAGTCGCTCAGTGACACGCTGAAGGGCAAGCAGGGCCGCTTCCGCCAGAACCTGCTGGGCAAGCGCGTGGACTACTCCGGCCGGTCGGTCATCGTGGTCGGCCCGGAGCTGCAACTGCACCAGTGCGGCCTGCCCAAGAAGATGGCGCTGGAACTCTTCAAGCCCTTCATCTATCACCGCCTGGAACAGACCGGCCACTGCACCACCATCAAGCAGGCCAAGGAGATGGTGGAGATGCAGGAGCCCATTGTCTGGGACATCCTGGAAGAGGTCATCAAGGACCATCCCATCCTGCTGAACCGCGCGCCCACGCTGCATCGCCTGGGCATTCAGGCGTTTGAGCCCGTGCTGGTGGAAGGCAAGGCCATCAAGATCCATCCGCTGGTCTGTACCGCCTTCAACGCCGATTTCGACGGCGACCAGATGGCCGTGCATATCCCGTTGTCTCCGGAGGCGCAGATTGAGGCGTCGGTGCTGATGCTTGCCTCGCACAACATCCTGTCGCCCGCCAGCGGCCAGCCCATCACCGTGCCCACGCAGGACCTCGTACTCGGCATCTACTACCTCACCAAGGCCAAGATCAACGCTATCGGCGAGGGCCGCGTCTTCGCCAACATCGAAGAGGTCTTCATGGCGCTGGAGGCCAAGCAGATCGAGACCCTCACGCCCATCCGCCTGCGCTACACCGGCCCGGTGCTGGACATGACCACAGCCTACGACGACCAGGACCTGAACCACACCGAAGTCGTCCACTTCAACAAGCAGTTCATCTCCACAACGGTTGGCCGCGCCATCCTGAACGATGCACTGCCCGAGGGCATGCCTTATGTCAACGGCCTGCTGAAGAAGAAGGGAATCGGCCAACTGGTCAACTACTGCTACCTCAACCTCGGCCTGGAGACCACGGTCAAGACGCTGGACCGCATCAAGGACCTCGGCTTCCGTTACGCCACCAAGTCCGGACTCTCGGTCGGCCTTGACGACATGGTCATTCCCGACTCCAAGTACACGCTGGTGAGCGAGGCGGAGAAGACCGTGCTTGCCATGCAGCAGCAGTATCTGGATGGCGCCATCACCAACGGCGAGCGCTCCAACAAGGTCATCCAGATGTGGTCGGGAGTCACCGAACGCGTCGCCGATGAGATGTTCAACAACATGAAGCGCGACGACAAAGAGGGAGCCATGAACCCCATCTACATCATGGCCGACTCCGGCGCTCGCGGATCCAAACAGCAGATCCGCCAGCTCTCGGGCATGCGCGGGCTCATGGCCAAGCCTTCCGGCGAGATCATCGAGACGCCGATCACGGCCAACTTCCGCGAGGGGCTGACCGTGCTTCAGTACTTCATCTCCACCCACGGCGCGCGCAAGGGCCTGGCAGACACCGCGCTCAAGACCGCCGACTCCGGCTACCTGACGCGCCGCCTGGTCGATGTTGCACAGGACGTCATCATCTCGCAGCACGACTGTGGCACGGTCGAAGGCATCTACGTCACTCCCATCATCGAGGCGGGCGAGATCATCGAGCCGCTGCGTGACCGCATCATCGGCCGAGTCAGCCTGGAGAAGCTGAAGGATTACGAGGGCAAGACCATCGTCGAGATCAACCAGGAGATCGACGAGGACCTCGCCTCCGCAGTGCAGGCCGCGGGCATTGAGCGGGTCAAGATCCGTTCCGTGCTCACCTGCGAGTCCAAGCGCGGCGTCTGCATTCTCTGCTACGGGCGCAACCTCGGCTCCGGCAAGATGGTGGAGATGGGCGAGGCCGTCGGCGTCATTGCGGCGCAGTCCATCGGCGAGCCGGGCACCCAGCTCACCATGCGCACCTTCCACATCGGCGGAACCGCCAGCCGGGTCTCAGACGCTTCGCACATTGAAGCCAAGAACGCGGGCACCGTGCGCTTCATCAACCTGGTCACCGTGCGCAGCAAGTCCGGCGACCTGGTCGCCATGAATCGCAACGGCTCTATCGCCATTGTGGACGACAAGGGTCGCGAGAAGGAGCGCTACGCCATCGTATACGGCGCCAAGCTCAAGATCGAAGAGGGCGCCAAGATCGCCCAGGGCGACATCCTCGGCGAGTGGGACCCCTATACTTTCTCGCTGCTCACCGAGATCGCCGGCACCGTCCACTTCAAGGACCTGCAGGAGGGCGTCACGCTGAACGACGAGGTCGACGAAGTCACCGGGCTCAGCCGCCTGGTGGTCGCCGACTCCTCCGACGAGAAGCGCCAGCCCGCCATCCTCATCAAGGCAGCCAGCGGCAGCAAGCGCTACCTGATGCCATCGCGCGCCCACCTCATGGTGGCAGACGGCGACGAGCTCTTCCCCGGCGACATCCTTGCCAAGATCCCGCGCGAAACCACGCGCACCAAGGACATCACCGGCGGTCTCCCCCGCGTCGTCGAGCTCTTCGAAGCCCGCAAGCCCCGCGAAACCGCCATCATTTCCGAAATCGATGGCGTCGTCCGCTTCGGCGAAGTTTCGAAAGGCCAGCGCCACGTCTACGTCACAGCCGACAATGGCGAGGAGAAGGAATACTCCGTGCCCCGCGGCGTCCACATCAACGTCCAGGAAGGCGAGCGCGTCCGCGCCGGCGAGCCGCTCATGGATGGTCCGCTCAACCCCCACGACATTCTCGCCGTCCTTGGTGAGAAGGAGCTGCAGGCTTACCTGGTCAACGAAATCCAGGAAGTCTACCGCCTCCAGGGCGTGGCCATCTCCGACAAGCACATCGAAACCATCGTCCGGCAGATGCTCCGCTGGGTGAAGATCGAGGAAGTCGGCGACTCCAGCTTCCTGCTCGAACAGCAGGTCGATAAGTTCCGCTTCCGCGAAGAGAAAGACCGCGTGATCGCCAACGGTGGCCGTCCGGCTGTCGGACGCCCGCTGCTCCTCGGCATCACCAAGGCCTCGCTCTCCACTGAATCCTTCATCTCCGCGGCGTCCTTCCAGGAGACCACGCGCGTGCTCACCGAAGCGTCCATCAACGGCGCTGTCGACAACCTGCGCGGCCTCAAGGAAAACGTGATCGTCGGTCGACTCATCCCCGCCGGAACCGGCATGGAATACTACCGCAACGTCCAGCTCTCACCGGAGCTGGAAGAAGCGGCAGCCAAGATCCAGCAGGAAGTCCAGACCGCCTGGGAAGAAGCCGAACGCGAACTGGAAATGATGCGCCAGGAAGGCGAAGCCGAAGAAATGGCCGCCTCCGAGTAAATGTTGCAACCCGGCAAAGGAGCCCGGCCACTCGCCGGACTCCTTTCCAAATCTCAGAGCGAGGAATGGCAATTATTGCTCTCGATTTTCCTTTTGGCACATCCGGAAGTACCACAAACGCCACTTGACAAACACGAGTGACTGTTGCATGTGGAATGCGTCTGGTAGATGATGTAGGACGCGGGGTGAAATTCTCCTCGTTTTTGCCGATAAGATCAACGGCGCGTGGCATTTCGACAGGAACTCCCGAATCTCGGATGATCATCGAGATTATGTGAGGAAGATGGCTCTTCGTAAGGTAATCGAGGAAGCGGGGCTTGGAATTGACGCCTGCGCGGATGTTTTGGGCGTTGACCGTAAGTTGTTTCAACAGTGGGCAGACTTCCAACGAGACATGCCGCCCGCTTACGCGTCCCTCTTGGCGGTGACACTCGGTGTCAAGCCAGAGGCTCTGACATCGAGAACGCAATCATCGGCGTCCCCATCGG
>DATKGA010000192.1:0-7857 GCA_035510935.1 Acidobacteriaceae bacterium | reverse complement strand
AAAGGGGAGCCAATTCTCTCTCCGCATGGGCACACCGATCCTCGCTGGTTTGCCGAGAACAAGCCCTTTCCCAATCCGGCGGCGCTGTTCATTCAGCCCGACCACTACATCTTCCGCATGCTTTATTCTCAGGGGATCACGCTGGAATCGCTGGGAATCCCGCAGGAGGACGGCAAGGAGAACGCCGATCCGCGGGAGGTTTGGCGCATATTCGCGAAGAACTATTACCTGTTCCGCGGTACACCGACGCGGCTGTGGCTGGACTACGCCTTTGAGAATGTTTTTGGCCTGACGGAACGCTTGACGCCCGCCAATGCGGACGAGTTCTATGAGGCGATCTCGAAGAAGCTGGCGACGCCGGAGTATCTGCCGCGCGCTCTGTTCGATCGCTTCAACATCGAGGTGCTGGCGACCACGGACTCCGCGTTCGATTCGCTGGAGTTCCACCAGGCGATCAAGGCCTCGGGCTGGAAGGGACGCGTGTTGCCAACATTCCGGCCGGACGCGGTGGTGGACGCGGAGTTCCTGGGCTTCCAGGAGAACCTGAAGAAGCTGGGCGAAGTCTCCGGCGAAGACGTGTCGAACTGGAAGGGTTACCTGGCGGCGCTGCGTTCACGGCGAGCATTTTTCAAGCAGAACGGAGCGACGGCGACCGATCATGGGCACCTGACCGCGATGACGGCCGACTTGTCGCTGGCGGAGGCCGAGCGGCTCTATCAGCGCATCTTTACCGGCCGCCAGCAGACGGGCGATGTGGAGCTGTTCCAGGCACAGATGCTGACGGAGATGGCCGGAATGAGCGTGGAGGACGGATTAACCATGCAGCTTCATCCGGGTGCCATCCGCAACTACAACAAGGTGGTGTACGAGAAGTTTGGGCGCGACAAGGGAGCCGACATTCCCTCGCCGACGGAGTATGTGCGCGCGCTGCGGCCACTGCTGTCGAAGTACGGAAACGAGCCGAACTTTACCCTGATTCTGTTTACCCTGGATGAGACAACCTTCTCGCGTGAGCTGGCCCCCCTTGCCGGCCACTTTCCGTCGGTCAAACTGGGCCCGCCGTGGTGGTTCCTGGATTCACCGGAGGGGATGATGCGCTTCCGCGAGAGCGCAACCGAGAGCGGTGGCTTTTACAATACAGTCGGTTTCAATGACGATACGCGCGCGTTTCTGTCGATCCCGGCACGGCACGATGTGGCGCGCCGCGTCGACTGCGCCTATCTGGCACGGCTGGTTGCCGAACACCGCCTGGACGAGGCGGAGGCATATGAAGTGGTGAAGGACCTGGCCGTGAACCTGGTGCGCAAGGCCTACAAGTTGTGAGGATGGGAATGGATTCGCTGCCCGTACTCGTACAGAAGGGCATGGCACGAAGGTCTTGACAAAGGGCTCGTGTATAATTATACATATTAAGTGCATGTTTATACATCAACCGGTCGAGCAGGATTGCAACACATAGAAGAATAGACACGGATGGGGCCCGATGAAACAACAACGCCATGCCGCGATTCGTGAAGTGATCAATCAGTCGCCTGTGCCCAGCCAGGACGAGCTGCGGCGCAGGCTGGCGCGGTGGGGATTTCATGTAACCCAGGCGACACTGTCTCGGGACATTCACGAGCTGAGGCTTTCCAAGGGACCGGCGGGCTATGCGCTGCCGGGCAACGGGGCGGAGGAGGACGAGGACGTGTTGCCGGGGATTCGTGAGGTACTGAGCAGCTTCGGCATCGAGGTCCGCCAGGCGATGAACCAACTAGTACTGATTACGACCACCAGCGCTGCACAGCCTGTGGCGGCAGGGATCGACTACGAAGACTGGCCGGAGGTGGTGGGCACCATCGCCGGCGACGATACGGTGTTTATTATTTGCCCGGACGAGCGGCAGGCGCGAACGTTGAAGATTCGCATTGAAGGATATATTGGCTGACCTGGTTGGAGTGATGCGGGAGCGAAAGACGACTCAAGGGATTGGCTGGTTGCTATGCAGGATCTAAGCACGGAACTCGACGCAGCATCACGGACGCGCGGCAAGCAGGTGCCGGCGACGGTGCGCACGGCTGTGGCCGGGGTAGGTGGATATGCGGGCGGAGAACTGGCGCGGTTGCTGCTGGCGCATCCGCGGCTGGCCGAGAGCAAGCCGCTGTTTCTTGGTCGCGTGGCTGACGACGCCGAGGGCGGACGAGTTCCACTGGAGCAGATTCATCCGCAGCTTGCACTGGGAGAGGGCAAGCTGCAGCCAGAAGTCCGCGCGTTTAGCTGGGAGCTGATCCGCGAGGCAGGCACGGAGATCGTGTTTCTGGCGCTGCCCCATGAAAACTCCCGCCAGTGGGTGCCGGAGTGGCTGGAGCATGGGGTTCGGGTGATCGACCTGAGCGGCGCATGGCGGCTGAACGATGCGGCGAACCGCGCCGTCTATCAACTGCACGACGCGGATGCGGCGCAGGCGGACAAGCTGCAGGCGGAGGCCGTCTTCGGCGCACCGGAGCTGCATCACGATGCGATTGCAGCGGCTCGGCTGGTGGCGAACCCAGGTTGCTATGCTACGTCGATTATTCTGGCGCTGGCTCCGCTGCTGCGCGCGGGGCTGGTGGATGTGGAACACGGGATCGTGTGCGACGCGAAGAGCGGCGTGAGCGGCGCGGGCAAGGCCGCTACGGCGAAGACACACTTCATGTATGCGGCGGACAATCTTTCGGCGTACGCGGTGTTCGGGCATCGCCATACGGGCGAGATGCTGGAGCAGCTTGGGCTGACGGCGGAGCAGATCCAGTTCACGCCGCATCTGCTGCCGATTCCGCGCGGGATTCTTTCGACGATTTATGTACGACTGGCCCAGCGCATGCAGCCGGAGCAGATTGAGGCATGCCTGCGGGGGTTTTATGCGGCGAGCCCGATGGTGCGCGTGCATGCGACACCGGGGCTGCCGCAGATCCAGCATGTGGTGCGCACGAATTACATTGACCTTGGATTCGAACTGGCGAAGGACGGGCGGCGGCTGGTGGTGGTGTCCTGCCTGGACAACCTGCTGAAGGGCGCGGCGGGCCAGGCAATACAGAATATGAACGTAATGTGCGGATGGGACGAAGCGGAGGGCCTGCTGTGAAATACGTGGTCAAACTGGGCGGCGCCTCCATTGAAGACAAGAAGCTGCTGCACGAGTGCGGCAAGGCGATCTACGAGTTGGTGCGCGACGGCAACCAGGTAGCGCTGGTACACGGCGGCGGCAAGCAACTGACCGCGACGCTGGCGCAGATGGGCAAGAAGAGCGAGTTTGTGAGCGGGCTGCGGGTGACGGACGCGGAGACGCGCGACGCCGCGTTGATGGTGCTGGCCGGGCGGGTGAACAAATCGCTGGTGGCCGCGCTGCGCACGCATGGGCAGTCGGCGATGGGGCTGGCGGGGGGTGACGGCAATGTTTTTCGCGCACGCAAGAAGAAGACGGTGCCGGACCTGGGATTCGTGGGAGAGATTGCGGCGACCGATCCGCTGTGGCTGGAGGCGATCTGGAAGATGGACGCGGTGCCGGTGATTTCGTCGATTGCGTTGGGGTTTGACGGCGAGTACTACAACATCAACGCCGACGAGATGGCCTCGGCCTGTGCGATCTGCACCAAGGCTGACGCGCTGGTTTTCCTGACCGACGTTCCTGGCGTGAAGGGTGCAGACGGACAGGTGATGCGCTGGCTTTCGCTGAAGGATGTACCGGAGTTGGAACGGCGGGGGGTTGTTACCGGCGGAATGCTGCCCAAGCTGAACGCTTGCCGTGACGCGCTGACCCACGGCGTGAAGCGGGTGAGAATTCTACCCGCGGAGGCGGCGTATCTATTACCAGACCTGTGCTCGACCAAGGTCAACGACGGAACGGAGGTCATGGTGGCATGAGCGAACCTATGCAGGAAGGTCAACTGAAGCTGGCATCGATCCAGGCGGCAGAACAGAAGCTGATGCTGCAGACTTACCAACGCACTCCGGTGCTGTTTGCGGGCGGCAGCGGCGTGACACTGCGCGATGAACAGGGAGACGATTACCTGGACCTGCTGAGCGGGATTGGCGTGATGGCGCTGGGCTACGGGCATCCTGCTGTGGAGGCGGCGATTGCGGCGCAGAGCAAACGGTTGCTGCATACTTCGAACCTGTTCTACCACGAACACACGGCGGAGCTGGCACTGCGCTTGACCGAGATCAGCGGACTGGACCGGGTGTTCTTCTGCAACTCCGGCACGGAGGCGTGGGAGGCGGCGCTGAAGCTGGCGAGGGCGCACGCTGGGCTGTTGCGGGCGGAAGGGAAAAAAGTTGGGACGCGCTTTCTGGCGGTGGAGCAGAGTTTTCACGGACGGACGATGGGCGCGGTGGCGACGACGCACAAGGAGAAGTACCGCATGCCGTTTGAGCCGGTGATGGGAGGCGTGGAGTTCGTCCGCTTCAACGATGTGGCGGACCTGCGCGCGAAGTTCCACGATGCGCAGGCTGAGCCGGTCTGCGGAATTTGTATCGAGGCAGTGCAGGGCGAAGGCGGAGTGCGCCCGGTGACCCAGGAGTTTCTAGCGGCGGCGCGCGAGCTATGCGATTCGACTGGGGCGCTGCTGCTGGCCGACGAGATCCAGTCCGGCATGGGGCGCACGGGCGAGTGGTTTGCCTACCAACACTACGGGATTCTGCCGGACATTACGACGGTGGCCAAGCCGATGGCGAGCGGCTTGCCAATTGGCGCGATGCTATGCACGGATGAGGCAGCGCGCGCCTTTACGCCGGGCATGCATGGGACGACGTTCGGCGGCGGCCCGCTGGTGTGCGCGGTTGCCATCGCGGTGATCGACACCATGAAGCAGACCAACCTATTGGCGCACGTTCGCGATGTGGGCGGCTACTTCAAGGACCGGCTGGAGTGGCTGCGCAAGGGGCACGATTGCATTACGGCGGTGCGCGGCATGGGGTTGATGCTGTGCATCGAGCTTGACTCGGAGGAGCTGGCCAAGCGGGCAGCCACTGCGATGCTGGACCAGCACATTATTGTGAATCGCACCAGCGAGACCGTGCTGCGATTTTTGCCACCCTTCATCCTCGAGCGCGCGCACGTTGACCGGGCCATTGCGGCGCTGGATGGAATCCTCACCACACTTACGTTGAACAGTGCAGCATTGGCCGGCCAAGCGCCGGCAGGAGTAGATTCCCATGGGTAGTAAAACCGTCATGATGAACCCGAAGCAGGACACCAACCCGGAACCGGCGCGGTCCTCGAAGCAGCTTGGCATCCAGTCCGACAGCGCATTTTCCGAGGCGTCCAAGCGTCTATGCGGGCGCGACCTGTGCTCCATCTCCGACCTGTCGGTGGACGAGATGGCTGCGATCATGGAGCTTTCGCACGCGGTGAAGGGCAATCCGGAGGACTTTCGCCACTCGCTGGACGGGCGGCAGATGGTGCTGTTCTTTGAGAAAGCATCGCTGCGCACGCGGCTGACCTTTGAGGCGGCGATCAACACGCTGGGAGGCAATGCGTTGTTCGTGGACCAGACACAGTCGCCGCTGGGCGAACGCGAGTCGCTGCCCGACATGGCGCACAACATCGAACGCTGGATGAATGTGATCGTACTGCGCACCTACTCGCACGATACGATCACGGAGATGGCTGCGTGCTCGCGCATCCCGGTGATCAATGCTCTGTCCGACCTGGAGCATCCGTGCCAGGCGATTGCGGACTTCTTCACTCTGGAGGAGCGCTTTGGTTCAGCCGAGGGCCTGCACTTTACCTATGTGGGCGACGGCAATAATGTATGCCACTCGTTGATGCTGACGGCGGCGCAACTTGGCGTGCATTGCACGGTTGCCAGTCCCAAGGGGTTCGCGCCCAAGCTGGAGATCATCCACAAGGCGATCGAGATCAGCGAGCTGACCGGCGGCAGCATCACGCTGATGCAGGACCCGGTGAAGGCAGTGACCGGAGCGGACGCGGTATACACGGATGTATGCACCAGCATGGGATTTGAGCACGAGGCGACAAGGCGGGCGCCGATCTTTAAGCCCTATCAGGTGAATGAGGCGCTGATGGCGCATGCGCAACAGGACGCGGTGTTTATGCACTGTTTGCCGGCGCACCGCAACGCGGAGGTGACGGATGCAGTGCTGGATGGGTCGCAATCGATTGTCTTCGACCAGGCAGAGAACCGGATGCACGCGCAGAAGGCGATATTGCTGATGTTGCTGGGCGGAGCGAAGCGCATTTCCAGTGCGCGCGACCGCGGATTGCAGGCGGCGAAGAAGCGAAGCTAACCACACTGTTGCGGAGAGATTGAGGTCTGCATTGCCATGTCGGTAATCCTCGAAACGCTGCCCGTAGGCCAGAAGGTGGGCATTGCCTTTTCCGGCGGGCTGGACACCAGCGCCGCGCTGCATTGGATGAAGCAGAAGGGCGCGCTGCCGTACGCCTACACGGCGAACCTCGGTCAGCCGGATGAAGCGGACTATGACGAGATTCCGCGGAAGGCGCTGGAGTACGGCGCGGAAAAGGCACGCCTGATCGATTGCCGCGGCCCGCTGGTTCGCGAAGGCATTGCCGCGCTGCAGGCGGGCGCGTTCCACATCACCACCGCAGGCACAACCTACTTCAACACGACACCCATTGGCCGGGCTGTGACAGGAACGATGTTGGTGACGGCGATGAAGGAAGACGACGTCAATATCTGGGGCGACGGCTCGACCTTCAAAGGCAACGATATCGAACGCTTCTATCGCTACGGCCTGCTGGTCAATCCAGAGCTGAAGATTTACAAGCCGTGGCTCGACGCGACGTTTATCGACGAACTGGGCGGACGGGCCGAGATGTCGGCCTACATGCAGAAGGCTGGTTTTGGATACAAGATGTCGGCGGAGAAGGCCTACTCGACCGACTCCAACATGCTGGGTGCGACGCACGAGGCGAAAGACCTTGAACTGCTTACGAGTTCCATGAAGATCGTTGTCCCTATTATGGGCGCGGCTTTCTGGCGCGACGACGTTGGGATCAAGCGCGAAGAAGTCGTTGTGCGATTTGAAGAAGGCTTCCCGGTCGCGCTCAATGGCAAGGACTATGCAGATCCTGTCGCCATGATGCTGGAAGCCAACCAGATTGGGGGACGGCACGGCCTCGGCATGAGCGACCAGATCGAAAACCGGATTATCGAGGCCAAGAGCCGCGGCATCTACGAGGCCCCCGGGCTTGCGCTGCTGTTTATTGCGTACGAGCGGCTGATCACGGGCATCCACAACGAGGACACCATCGAGCAGTACCGCGAGAGCGGACGCAAACTTGGCCGGCTGTTGTATCAAGGGCGGTGGTTCGATTCGCAGGCCATCATGCTGCGCGAGGCCGCACAGCGCTGGGTCGCCAAGCCGGTGACAGGCGAAGTCACGCTGGAGCTGCGACGCGGCAACGACTATTCGATCCTGAACACCGATTCGCCGAATCTGACGTTCAAGCCGGAGCGGCTGAGCATGGAGAAGACGGAATCGGCGTTCTCGCCGCGCGACCGGATTGGGCAGTTGACGATGCGGAACCTCGACATTACGGACACTCGCGAAAAGCTGATGACCTACGCGCGAAGTGGGCTGATTACGCTGAGCAAAGGTTCCGAGATGCCACAACTGAAGAGCGGAAGTGAGAAGAAATAACCGAGGCAAGAACCCGTAGATGTCCAACGCAAAACAATCCGGAAAGATGTGGTCGGGGCGCTTCCGCGAGCCGCTGGATGCCGTGTTTGAGCAGTGGCAGCGGTCGTTTCCGTTCGATGTGCGTCTGCTACCGCAGGAGGTAGCGGCGTCGAAGGCTCACGCGCGGATGATTGCGGCGGCGGGGATCTTGACCGACGCCGAGCTGGTGAAGAC
>DATKGA010000191.1:0-15528 GCA_035510935.1 Acidobacteriaceae bacterium | reverse complement strand
GGAGAGTGATACGAGTTTGCATATCTCCGATAATGGGCATATGAGCGCCGGTAAGCACAGTAGCCCGACTCGCGAATGCGGCATACCACGTCCTGCATCGATCAAAACTGTCCTAAATATCAGACAGAGTTTAGTGATCGGCTATTTGGTGTAATGATGGCCCGAACCCCATCCCGGCCGTTTCGCGTTTGAACTAATACCTTGGCGTTCGGCAATCAGATCTTGTGCGCCGGGGTTAACACAGGACTAGATTACGGGTACAAAAGTATCCCCAAAGTATCCCCCGGACAAGGAGGCACCCTTGGCGCCAGCTCCCTCTAATCCTATAATTAATTGATTGTAGAGGAGATATTTGGTAGCGTTACCGGGGCTCGAACCCGGACTCTCCGCCTTGAGAGGGCGGCGTGTTAACCAGTTACACCATAACGCCATCATCGCGCGCAGGAGGATGTTCCCTCCAGTGCAGCCTCAACTATATCAGCCGGCAATTGGCAGCTCAACCAGGCCAGCGGGACCAGCGCATCTACAGGCCCAGCTTCTTGACCTCGTCGTTGTAGTACTTGCGGTAGAGTATCTCCCACTCCTGCGAGCCCTCCAGAATGATCTTTCGCTGCGAGGCAATCTTCTGTCTCGCATTTGCATCCAGCCTGGTCTCCTCGGCAAGCAGCTTCTCCAGCGCCTTGCGCGCCTCCTGGCGGATGGTATTACGGTCCTCCAGAAAGTCGCATTCGTCAATCTCGGCCAATGTGTCGGCCACCGTGTGGGCCAGCTTGTTCAACTTGTCGCTCGAGATCCTCACAGGACCGCCTTGTACTTGCGTGCCAGCTCGTTCTTCACTTTCTTGAACATCTCCTGATAGTTCGCGCCGGTCCTCAGCATGTCTTCCTGGAAGGCGTCAAGAATCACGCGGACTTCTTCATTGATGCGGTCTTCCAGCGCCAGCTCGTCCACCATCGCCGCCGCTACCCGCTCGTTCAAGACAGCCGCCTTCGCCGTCTCGATCATCTTGGCGTCCACCAGGTGCTTTACCGTCTGGCGCGCCAGATACCCTACATAATCTCTGGAGAAAATCATCGCTTTCCTTCAGAATACACCACCCCGTAGTTCGGCTGCAGAAGTACCCGCTTTGCGTCGTGGGCGTCCCTCATGCATCATGGAAGCCAGCCGTCCTCCTCACTCCACTGCGCCACTACCCCCGACGCCGGGGATGACGGACAGCAGCGAGCTGGATAATTAAAAATCGGGCAGAGCGCATGGCCCCACCGCATTCGAGAACCTGAACAAGACCGAGGTCAAGACCTATGACGACTCGCACGCGATCCCGCTCCAAACCCGCGCCAGATCAGAAGGCCGCTCCGTTGACGAAGGGTCCGTTACTCGGGCTTATGGCGGTCTTTCTTCTGGCCATGACCTGTATGTACTTCTGGACGACACACCATGCTCCTGTTCCGGTTGCCCCGGTCGCAACCCAGTCCCGTCCCCCCGTGCCCGCGTATTCGCCGCAACACATCTACTCGGAGACGGCAGACCCCGCCGCTGACATCGCCGCTGGTCTGGCCCAGGCGAAGCGCGAGCACAAGCGCGTGATCCTCGATTTCGGCGGCGACTGGTGCGGCGATTGTCAGGTGCTCGACCTATACTTCCATCAGGCGCCAAACGCGGAGCTGCTGCAAATGAACTTCGTTCTGGTGCATGTGTGGGTTGGGCACATGGACACCCATATCGACGTGGCCGCACGCTATGGCGTTCCCATCTCCAGGGGCGTGCCTGCCCTGGCAGTTCTGGCTGCCAATGGCAAGGTCCTCTTCGCGCAGGCAACCGGCCAGTTCGCCCCCATGCGCCACATGGAACCAACCTCGGTCACTGAGTTCCTGGAAAAGTGGAAGAGCTGAACGCAGCAGGCCCGACTCAACCATCGGGGCAGCCTGCTCCGAGGCATATCGCGTTCCAAACGCGCTCAGCCGCACGCGCGCGCAACCATCGCAGCCGCATCAAGCGCCTTCTGCGTTGGTACGCCATACTCGTTCGCGCACTGCACCGTACCTTGCTCAGCGTGTTGGCCCACGACTGTCTGAACCTGGCGCAGTCCACCGCTTACTCGGCGATCGTCGCGCTCTTTCCCGCGCTGATCGTGGCCGCCGCGGTGATCGGCCTGCTTCCAGACACCGCGCCGGTGCGTTTCCAGCTTGCCGATTTCTTCGACCGGGTGTTGCCGGCCAGTGTAAGCCTGCTGCTGGATGCGACCTTTGAAAATGCTCCCAAGCACGCTCATTCGGTGCGCGCTCTAGTGGGCGCCGGAGTGGTCAGCTTCGCCGGAGCGTCCAACGTCATCTCCACCCTGATGGAGGGGTTGCGCCGCGCCCGTGGTCTGCCCCGCGATTGCTGGAGCTTCTGGCAACGCCGCCGCCGCTCCTTCGAATTGGTGCCGCTGTCCCTGGTGCCGCTCGCCATTGCCAGTCTGCTGGTCGTCTTTGGCCATGCGGTAACCGAATGGCTGGTATCGATCATCGGCCCCGAGGTGCGTGAACCGATCTACGCCGCTACCCTGCTGCTGCGTTGGACGGTGGCGGTGGGAGCAAGCGTCGGGCTGATCGCGCTGATCTATCGTCTGGGAGTGCCGGCCGAGTGCGTGGTGCCTGCAAGCCAGGGCCCCGGCCGTCGATCATCCAACCCATCCGCCGCCTCCGCACCACCTTCATGGTGGTGGAGGATTCTGCCTGGAGCTATGTTGGCCACCGTGCTGTGGTTCCCAGCCACCCTGATCTTCGGCTGGTATGTGACCCGGTTCACCAACTACTCAGAGGTCTATGGACCGCTGGGCGCGGGCATCGCGCTGCTCTTCTGGCTCTATATCATCTCCCTCAGCGTTCTCTGCGGAGCGGAGTTCAATGTCCACTTCAACGCACAGATCGAGGCCCACTTCGGCGGCGCTGGGCGGCCGCACCGCCAGGTCTGAAGCTCTACGTCTCGGCATGCTTCGCCGCGGATTGCTAGAATGGTTTTGATTAGCGCAAAAACATAAATCGACGCTAGCTGAAGCAATCACTTTCCCTACAACGCATCTCACAGACCCACAACGCTCCGCACATCACTTGGAAGGAACCCGGAGAGCTTATGGAAACCGCGAACAGTATCGCTGCATCCCGCGCACTCTCCGGCAAATCCGGCGGCTTTGCCGGAGTGGACCACAACCGGCGAGCCAAGATTGTAGCTACGCTGGGGCCGGCTTGTTCTTCGCCGGAGGTGTTTCGCCAACTGGTGATGGCAGGCGTGGATGTGGCCCGGCTCAACTTCTCCCACGGCACGCATCAGCAGAAGAGCGAGCTGATCCGCATGGTGCATGCGGTCTCCGACGAGGTGGGCAAGCCCATCTGTATTCTGGCAGACCTCCAGGGACCCAAGATCCGCACCGGAAGGCTGAAGAACCATACGCCGGTGCATCTGGTCGCGGGCCATCGCCTCACCATTACGCCGCGCGATGTGGAGGGCTCGGCTTCGGTGGTTGGCACCACCTTCCAGACGCTGGCAGAGAACCTGCAGCGGCGCTCGCGCATTCTTCTCTCCGATGGCCTGATCGAACTGCGCGTGGTGCGGATCGCCGGCGCCGACGTCATCTGTGAGATTGTCAATGGGGGCACCCTCGGCGAGAACAAGGGAATCAATCTTCCCGGTATCCCAGTCAATGTGCCGTCTCTCACCGAAAAGGACGAGGAAGACCTGATCTTCGCCGTGGGCGCCGGGGTCGATGCGTTTGCCGTCTCCTTTGTCCGTACCGCGGACGACATTCGCCACGTCCGCCGCCGGCTTGATGCCTTGAACTCCGACATCTGGATCATCGCCAAGCTGGAGAAGCCGCAGGCGGTCGAGCACCTGGACTCGATCCTCGAGGCCGCCGATGGCATCATGGTGGCGCGCGGTGATCTGGGCGTCGAAGTTCCTCCGGAAAAAGTCCCCGCCATCCAGAAGCACATCATCCAACGCGCGGCGGAGTATCGCAAGCCCGTCATCACCGCCACCCAAATGCTGGAGTCGATGATCGAGAACCCCCGGCCCACCCGCGCCGAGGCCTCCGACGTGGCAAACGCAATCTACGACGGCACCGACGCCGTGATGCTATCTGCGGAGACCGCGGCAGGCAAGTACCCGGTGGAAACAGTGGCCATGATGGCCAAGATCGTCGCCGAGACGGAACATCAGATCCGCCTCGATCCTCCGTGGCGCCGGCACTCGCCGCAAACCACCCGGCTCTCCGTGGCCGAAACCATCTGCGAGTGCATGGCGCACTCCGCCGAAGACCTGGAGCTGGCCGCCATCGCCATCTTCACAGAGACCGGATTGACCGCGCGGCTGCTCTCCAAATACCGCCCCGTGCCGCCCATCTTCGCACTCTCTCCCTACGAAAAAATCATCCGTCGCGCCACCCTGCTTTGGGGCACCTTCCCCATCCTCTGCGAGCACGCGCGCAGCATCGACAAAATGGTCGTCGTCGCCGAGGAGATGCTGGAGCAGAAGGCCGGCGTCCTCTCCGGCCAGATCGTCGGCATCGTGGCTGGAACGCGCACCCGCACAGGCGCCACAAACTTCATGCGCCTTCATACCATGGGCGACCGCGAAGCCGCGCCCAGCAAGGCCAAGAAGACAAGACGGTAGATCGCTTCCTCAGCGTCAAATCTTCACCATCCACGCCGGTCTGGCAACAGTACAATCGATCCATGGGACGCATCCGCATACTCTCTGACCAGGTAGCCAACCAGATCGCTGCCGGCGAGGTCGTCGAACGTCCCGCCTCGGTGGTCAAGGAGCTGCTGGAGAACTCGCTGGACGCGGGCGCAACGCGCATTCGCGTCGAAGTGGAAGCGGGCGGTCGCAAGCTCATCCGTATTGTGGACGATGGACACGGCATGGTGCGCGACGACGCTCTGCTGGCCTTCGAGCGTCATGCTACTTCGAAACTGCATACCTCCGACGACCTGCTCGCCATCCGCACGCTGGGTTTCCGTGGTGAGGCGCTACCCTCCATTGCCAGCGTCTCGCGCCTGACCCTGGAGACGCGCGCAGCGGAAGACGAAGCTGGGACGACCGTCGAGATCGCGGGCGGAAAAATCGTTCGCGTGGAGGACGCCGGGCTGCCCGTGGGCACTACCATCGCAGTGCGCGACCTCTTCTACAACACGCCCGCGCGACGTAAATTTTTAAAGTCGGAGCAGACCGAGCTAGGGCATATAGCCGCGCTGGTGACGCACTACGCGCTGGCCCATCCAGAGCGCCACTTCGAGCTGCACTCCTCCACCCAGTCGCTACTGATTGCGCCCGCGGTTGCAACCACCGGCGACCGCATCTTCCAGATCTTTGGCCGCGAGACGACTGAAATGATGCTGCCTGCGGCAGCTGAGATCGATTTCAATCGAGCCGGCCTGCCCGAGCCTCCGCCCTGGAAGCGCGAGTCCGGCTACGCTCCTCAGGAGCCGGGATTTCTGCGCCTCTCCGGCTTCGTCTCCAAGCCGGAGTTGCAGAAGCTGAACCGCAACTCGGTCTACATCTTCGTCAACCACCGCCTGGTGCGCGACCGAGTGGTGCTGCATGCGCTGGCCGAGGCCTATCGCAACATCATCCCCTCCACGTCGTTCCCCGTAGTGCTTCTCTTTCTCGAAATGCCGCCGCAGGAGGTGGATGTCAATGTACATCCGGCGAAGACCGAGGTGCGCTTCCGCCAATCCGCCTTTGTCCACGACTTCATCCGTGACACCGTGCGCACCACCCTGATGACGGCGCGTCCTGCGGCAAGCTTTGCCACCGCGCTGGGCGAGTCGCATGGCGGCTTTGGCATCTCGCAGGCCAGATCCTCGTTGCTCCTGGACGTTAGCCCAATGCCGGGTGCGCCGGATGATGTTTTCATCGCCCCGCGCGCCCTCGTCGGGCCAGGAATCGTCGAAGAGTCCGTGGTCGCTCCCACCGCCCATGACATCGACCTCTTCATGTTGCGGGAGAAGCTTGTGCAGCAGTCCGCGGAACGACTCGCCTTCGGCGATCAGGGCATCGCTGTGGGATACGAGGAAGAGGAGCCGGCGGCCGAATCCTGCGGCAGTGAAGCTGCGGACGCTGCCTCGCCGGGCGATGGCGATGCCCGCGCGCGAGCTGCCGGAGCGGGTGAAGCCGAGACTCTGAACGCGCTGACCACGCTGAAGCCGCTGGGTCAGTTGCGCGACTCCTTCATCCTGGCCGCCAACGAGGAGGGCCTGTGGATCATCGACCAGCATGTGGCGCACGAGCGCGTGCTCTTTGAAAAGATCCTGCGCGACCGCGAGGTGGAGCAAGTCCAGCGCCAGCGACTGCTCTTGCCGCTGCTGATCGATCTCCTGCCCGCGCAGATGGTGTCGTTCGCGGCCATTGCGCGCGAACTCGACCTCAATGGATTCGAGGCTGAGCCCTTCGGACCGCGCACCCTGGCCATCAAGTCCGCGCCGGTGGGCCTGGAGGGCCGCGAGCTGGAGCGCATGCTCGAGGAGGTGCTCGACGTCCCCGAGCGCGAGCAACAGCAGGAGAACGCAGAATCCCGCCGCCGCCGCATTGCCGCCTCCATCGCATGCCACGCCGCCATCAAGATCAATATGCCGCTGGATTCAACAAAAATTTCCTGGCTGCTGGCCGAGTTGGCCAAGACCGAGCATCCTATGAGTTGTCCTCACGGAAGGCCTATCGCGCTGCGATATTCTCATAAGGACATCCGACGCGCCTTCCAGCGCATTTAGAATGGAAGTACCACAGCGGGTTTAGCCGCCTCATTGATTCACCCAATCCTGCACCTCGCTCTTTGATAATTGTCTGCAACCGGCCTGGACTTCGGCCGTGAAACATGAATCTCTCCGACGCATGTGCGAAGGATTGCTGTCGCCTTCGCTCCGACTAGAGCGCGCCGCCCAGCAGGAAGGCATCTCCACTTTGACCACGTCGAGCAATAACGAGAACACGAACCCCGCCATTCCGTCCGCAGCGCAGTTAACGGAAACGCGCCTGAAACGGTGGCACCAGCAGGGCGAAGCGTTGCTGACCATCGAGAACCTGCGTGCCTGGATTAACAGCGCCGGTCTGGTGCTGTTTGTCCCTCGTCCGCAAATCGCATCTCCTGCGCCCTCGCTGGTTGAGGCGGTGCTGGGCGCGCCCACACCAACTCCTGCAATCGACCAAACCGCGGAGGCACGCAGCCTGCTTGCACGCCTCGTCGCGGAAGGGCTCGCAGTGCCACTGAACCTGCTGGGCGTGGGTCCCGGCACGGTCCACGCCGGAGCTCCGGGCGATACCCCGGACTTCGTCGCATCCACCGCCGTATTCTCCTACATCTTCACCCTTCGAGGAGACAAGGCATGGAAGCAACCGCCTGCTGCCTCCGGTCCGTTCAAGGTCTCGCCGCTGGCTCTGGCCACATTCGAGGCGCTCACGCGGCGAGGCCCGCTCTCCGCCTACGACCTCACCACCGAGGTGGGCAAGGAGGTTACGGAGGCCGCAATCCTTCGTGCTTTAGGTGAGCTTTGGACCCATCTGCGAGTGCTTCCCCTTGCTCAGCCAGACGGCGCGGCCACTCTGTGGGAGCTGAGCAGCGCGCGCTTCACCAAGCAGATCAAAGCAGGCGCCAATGCGGGACAGCCCTCGGCGCTCTCCGCGCTCATTTCGCTCTACCTCGGTCAGGCGGCGGTTGCCAGCGAGGACGAGATCGAGAGCTTCCTCTCGCCGCTGGCCTCGCGCTCGCGCATCCGCGACGTCATCCACGCTCTGCTCTCGGCGCGCCAGCTTGATACAGTCGCCGTCGAAGGCCGCACCATGCTCTACGTCTTCGGCTCGCTTCCCGCCTTCCTCGCGCCGCAGTCAGAACATGCAGAAGAAGGTAAGGCACAAGCCGCCGCGATCGCAGGGGAGCTTGCAGTCGAAGCAGGAGCGGCCACCGATGCAGAGAGTGCCGCGGAAGCCGCGCCTCGCATCACCAAGTTCATCCCCAGGCCGCGCAAGATCGGCACCGGCTACCTGGCCAAGGCAAAGCCGTCGCGTAATGGCAATAGGGAGTTCGGCGCGAAGCCTGGTCCGTTTGAACGCGGTACAAAGCCAGGGTTCGGCGCTAAATCTGGATTCAAGCCGCGTGATGGTTCCAGGCCAACCCCCGACCGCGAGCGGCGTCCCTTCAGCAAACGCACTTCGGGCTTCGACAAGACGGCTGGCTTCGACAAACCGTGGGAGGAAGAGAAGGCGCGTCGCCTTGCGTCAGCAGCCAGGCCATCGCAGGTTCCGGAGGAACTTTCCCCCGGGGTCAACGACGCGGAGGGTAATCTGGCCGCGGCAGCCTCAGTAGACGGCGCGCCAGTCATCCAGCCTCGCAAACCACGTGTCTTTAAGCCAAGAAGCGAGGGCGGCAAACCAAGAGGAGAGGAAGGCGGCCCGCGTACCCCGCGCAAGAGCTTCAGCAAGCCTGGGACCTTCGGGCGCAAGCGAGAGGGTTCTGCTTCCAGGTCGTCGCTGCGGCCCTCCACGGGAGGCGATGCACGCCCACCCCGCAAGGACTTTACGCAGCGTTCCGATCGCAAGGCGGATCGCGGCGAACGGCCTGCGTTTGGCAGTCCTCGCACCCCGGGTTCCTATGCCCCGCGCCCTTCTCGCGGCCAGGAGTTCAGCGGTAAACCACGGTCTTCCAAATCCGCGGGCTTTTCCAAGTCAAAAGAAGAATTTTCAGGTAAGCCATTTGTAAACAAAATGTTTCATGGTAAACAAAAAGAAAAGGATGATAGGAATTCAGCGGGCGAAAGCGGCAAGCGAGTCTACCGGAAGTTCGACGCGCCACGCGACCGTCCAGCGCGGCCCTCCTCCTCGGACAGGCCTGCTCGTCCCACCGGTGCGGAAGGCGTCGGCAGGCCGTCCGGAGACTTTGCGCCGCGTAAGTTCGTGGGCAAGCCCTTTACCAAGTCTTCCGCTAAGCCAAGCGGATTCGCAAAGAAACCTTTTACCAGGTCTTCCTCCAAGCCAGGCGAATTCGCCGGCAAAAAGCCTTACGGCAAGCCAGCTGCGCCCTTCACCGGCAAGCCCAGCAGTACCTTCGCCAAGTTTGCAGGCAACAAGAAGCCCTTCGGCAATCGTCCGCCTGCGCGTAAGTTCAAACCCAGAAAGGATGACTCCGCCGGATGAGAGGCCGACCCAAGTTACTGGCAGAAGAAGAAGATACGCTGCCGAACCTCGATGCATCCAGCGGTCCGCGTCGGCCGGTCATCGCCATCGACGGCCCGGCCGGGGCCGGTAAGAGCACTCTGGCGGCACATCTGGCGCGCCACTTCGGCTTCCTTAACATCGAGACGGGTGCCATGTATCGCGCGCTGGCTCTGAAGGCAATCGAGGGCGACCTCTCGTTCGACGAGGAGGGCCCACTACTCGAGCTCGCCCAGGCGACCCGCATCACCCTTGAGCCGCACCTGGATGGCAACCGCGTCCAGCTCGACGGGATGGACGTTTCGCAGCGTATTCGCGAGGCGGATGTCACCTCGGCGGCCTCGCGCATCTCCATTCACCCCCGCGTCCGCGCATGGATGGTCGAGCAGCAACGTGCCCTGGGGTCCAAGGGCGGCGTGGTGATGGAGGGTCGCGACATCGGCACCGCGGTCTTTCCCGACGCCGATGTCAAGATCTTCCTGGACGCCGCACCGGAGGTTCGCGGTAACCGGCGTTTCCGTCAGGCAGTACCCATCGAACCGGTCACTGCGCGCCAGACCGAGTCGCGCCAGGCCCCGTTTCCCAGGTCCGCCGAACAGTACCGCGCAGACGAGCAGGCAATTGTGGACGAGATGCGCGAACGGGACCGCCGCGACCGCAATCGCGCCGAGTCCCCCCTGCGACCGGCCCCGGACGCCGTACTCCTCGACTCGACCGCCATGAACTTGGAAGAGGTCTTGGCGCGGGCCGAACAGATCGTCCGCACCCACCTGCCAGCCTGATCCGCCAGTGTCCGGCAGCTCTCTTTCCTCACCGTATGGCCCGCGGCGATCTTGCTGACAAAGGTCTTTGAGCCGAGCGCTCAGCTCTATAAACACAGCAGTTGCAAATTTTTAACGCTGAATTCGTTGCAAAGTGTGCTACTCTTCAATCATCGTTTGAAACAGATTGGTTTCTGCGACGTTTGTATGTTGTCGATCCCCGATTTGAATCCAGCGGCAAATTCAATTGTATTTAAGGAAATAATTAACATGGAACAAGGAACAGTTAAATGGTTTAACGATGCCAAGGGGTTTGGCTTCATCAGCCGTCAGAACGGCGAGGACGTGTTCGTTCACTACTCGGCGATCAATTCGAACGGTTTCAAGAGCCTTCAAGAAGGTCAGGCTGTGCAGTTCAACGTAGTCAAAGGACCCAAGGGTTGGCAGGCGTCTGACGTTCAGCCTCTCTAGTCTTTTGTACAGTCTCCAGTAATTAGCTGCACAATCTAGCCGCACCAACGGCTACACCAGGATTTGCGGGAGGGATGGCCACGGCTATCCCTTCTCGCCGTTTAACCCCGATATCAGCCGGATTGCCACTCGCTCCCAACGTCATGGCTGAGTTTGCGTTACCCCAGGGACTTCGGTATCAGGGGCCTCGGCTACACCGGGCAGAATCGTCGAACTTGCGCGAAACTTGCGGTAATCCGACTCGCGCTCGTCGATGATGGCACTGTGGTAGGAGAACAGCGCGATGCGCGCCGATCCACGCCCGCTGAACGACGCAGGCAGCCAGACCTCGTCGTTGACTTTGATCCACTCCCCTTCGATCGTCGCTCCCTTGTGTACATCGGCCAGCAGTCCCCCGCCAACCTTGTAATCCTCAAAGACATGGCCCTCAATGCGCACCAGCGCGTGGTCTTGCTCGTCCACCCAGACCGTTCCCGCCAGATTGCGGAAGATTCCATCCAGCATGGTGTGCGACTTTGCGCGGGGATTTCCTTGGTAATCAATGGCGATGGTGTCGCGGCCGTTCAGTTGCACGCGGCGGATATTGCTGAATGTTCCCATCTCCGAACCGACCTGCAGGAAATAAGCGAAGGAGAGGTTCTCCGAATTTTTCTTTTTGGGCGGTGTCTGGCCGGCAGCGATCTGTGCATTGCGTTGCTTGATCTCCGCGATGCTGGCGTCTATGTTGTCGTTCTCTTTCTTCAACTCGTCGGCGGAGATCGGTTTGCCGTCGCGCGCCACCACCTTACTGAAACATGCGACCGTCACACAGAGGATCTCAGCCTCTTCAGTGGTGGTCTTCTTCACTGCCCCGTGAGAGTCAAGGTCCTGCTCCGAGCTGACGTAGCGATAGGTGTACTGCTGCAGCGTCTTCCACGCCGCCCGCTGTTGTGCCTCTGCCTGGTGTATCAAAGTGTTGAGATCGGGTAATGGTTGTTGTGAGGTCGAACTGGGCACAGGCTGGCCGGGGACTTGCGTCTGTGCTCGGGCATTAAATACGCCAAAGAAGTTGAGTACCGTCGATAGACCCAACAACACTAGAGACCCGGTTCTGATCGTTCTGCAACGCGCGTCCATGGAATAACTATACGGGCCGGTTTTGGCCGCGGTTCCTCGCGCCAGAGCCCGAACTACACACTCAGGCATCTAAAGGACGACAGAGGGAACGCAATGTCCAGCTCCGCACAGCTTCAACCACCCGGCGCGACGGCAGATTCTGCATCCGTCGACTCAGCCCAGCGCGAGGTGATCTTCGACGTATTTCGCCGCTGGGGCTACCTGCAATCGTGGCTTGATCCGTTGGGCCAGTACCTTCCGCCGGAGCAGTTTCCCGTCCCCGCGCCCACCGGCCCGATCGCCGAACAGGCGCGCAGCTTCTACAGCAGCACCTTCGGCATCGAGTTCATGCATATCCCCAGCCGGGAGCAGCGACTCTGGCTCGCTCAGCAGGTGGAGCAACCGACCCGTCGCGCCGACCAGCAGCATGTGCTGACCCAGTTGATCCGCGCCGACATCTTCGAGCAGGTGATCCAGTCGCGCTATCTGGGCACCAAGCGCTTTTCGCTCGAAGGCCTCACCGCGCTGATTCCCTTCCTCGATGAAGTGTTGCGCGTCAGCGTTCTCGCCGGAGTGTCCAGGGCGCTGATCGCGATGAGCCATCGCGGGCGGTTGAACGTCATGACCAATACCATCGGTCGCGCGCCGTCGGAGATCTTCGCCGAATTTGAGGATGTGGACCCGCGTAGCGTGCTGGGCGGAGGCGACGTGAAGTACCATATCGGCGCAACCGGCGAGTATCAGGCCGAGGATGGCGGTGCGATCGAGCTGCATCTGGCCTCCAACCCTAGTCATCTGGAGGCAGTCGATCCGGTGCTGCTGGGCCGCGCGCGCGCCCGGCAGACACGCTTGGGCCAGGACGGCGCCCGCAGTGTGCTGCCCATTATGGTCCACGGAGACGCGGCCTTCGCGGGCCAGGGCATCGTCGCCGAGAGTCTGGTGCTGGGATCGCTGCCCGGCTACGACGTCGGCGGAACAGTGCATGTCATCGTTAATAACCTGCTTGGATTTACCGCGCTGCCGCAGGAGGGGAACTCGTCACGCTTCGCCTCCGACCTGGCCAAGCGTCTGCCCATCCCCATCTTCCACGTCAACGCCGAGGACCCCGACGCCGTGGTTCGCGTAGCCGCCATCGCGGCCAACTTCCGCCAACGCTTCCGCTCCGATGTGCTGGTGGACCTCATCGGCTACCGGCGCCACGGGCACAGTGAGGTGGACGATCCCACCGTCACGCAACCGCTGCGCTATGCCATCATCAAGAGTCGGCCATCCCTCTATCAGCTCTACGCCACGCAGATGCGCGTCGACCCCTCCGCTGAAGTAAAGCAGGTGCAGCAGGAGTTTCTGGCCGACCAGAAGACCGCCAGCCAGACCCAGCGCAAGCCGCGTCTGGCGCAGATGCCGGACTACTGGGCCCCATACAAGGGCGGCCCGTTTTTGCCCGAGTACGATGTGCCCACCAGCCTCACTCCGGAGCGCATCGCCGATCTCTGCCGTCGCATGACGCGCGCGCCCGAAGGCTTCCACATCCACACCAAGGTGCAGAAACTCTACGAGCAGCGCGTGCAGATGGGCGATGGCAAGCTCGCCTTCGACTACGGCGCGGCCGAGCTTCTCGCCTTCTCTTCCCTGCTCGTCGACGGAACGCCGGTGCGCCTTAGCGGGCAGGACTCGCAGCGCGGAACCTTCAACCAGCGCCACGCCGTTCTGGTCGACATAGAGAACGAAGAGCGATACTTCCCGCTTCAACATCTCAGTGCAGATCAGGCGCGCTTCGAGGTCTACAACTCCATGCTCTCGGAGGCTGCTGTGCTCGGTTTTGAATACGGCTACTCTCGCGACAGCCCCGAGACGCTGGTGCTGTGGGAGGCGCAGTTCGGAGACTTCGCCAACGGCGCGCAGATCGTCATCGACCAGTTCATCGCGGCCGGCGAGGCCAAGTGGAACCTGCTCTCCGGCCTCGTCCTGCTGTTGCCCCACGGATACGAGGGCCAGGGGCCGGAGCACTCCAGCGCGCGCATCGAACGCTACCTGCAGCTCGCCGCCGGCGACAACATCCAGATCTGCCAGCCCTCCACCGCCGCGCAGTACTTTCACCTGCTGCGCCGCCAGGCACTCCGCGCATGGCGCAAGCCGCTCATCGTCTTTACGCCCAAGAGCATGCTCCGCCACCCCGACGCATCCTCCAGGCTCACCGACTTCACCGCGCCGCGTTTCCTCAACGTCATCCCCGACAACTCCGTAAAATCCCCGCGTCGCCTGCTCGTCTGCACCGGCAAGATCGGCCACAACCTCCGCGTCGAACGCGAGCGCCGCAAGGATACCTCCGTCGCCATCATCTTCCTCGAGCAGATGTACCCGTGGCCCGAGGTGGAGATGCAGGCCGCCCTCGATCAACATCCCGAAGCAACCGAAATCGTCTGGGTACAGGAGGAGCCGGCCAATATGGGCGCGCTCTTCCACGTCCTCCCGCACCTGCGCCGCATGGCCGGCGACCGTGCCGTCCTCAGCGTAAA
Source organism: Acidobacteriaceae bacterium (assembly GCA_035510935.1). Classification (GTDB taxonomy): domain Bacteria; phylum Acidobacteriota; class Terriglobia; order Terriglobales; family Acidobacteriaceae; genus Edaphobacter. Next base: position 1,502 of record DATKGA010000191.1, on the reverse strand, counting down.
GCGCAGCGCCAGCTCAAGTCCGGCAACCGGATCCGCGAAGGCTCATGAGCTGGAAGAGAAGACCCTGATCGACCTCGCCTTCGGAGCGTAGCCACGCGTTACGTACGCACCCCGGCCAGATTCCAGTCCTCGCGCGTAAGTGAAATCCGGCTCTCGCCCTCATCGGGACGGCTCAGCAGCATCTGGTAAACGGCGATGTCGCCTCTGCGAAACGCAGCCGCGCATCCCGCCATATACAGCAGCCAGACAAGGTACGTCGTCTCCGAAACCCTCCGCGCACCCACCCTCAACGCAGAAGAGACTAGTCCCGAACCCGTTTCCGGATCTCCACATTCAGCCGCTTGATCTTCTGGTTCAGCGTGCTCAGCGGAATCTTGAAATACTCCGCAGCCTCCGTCTGGTTCCAGTGGCAGCGCTCCAGCCGGTCCGCGATGATCCTCCGCTCGATCTCCTCCATCAAGTCGAACAGGCTCGCGTCCGGCCGGTGATCCAGCAAACTCGCCGAATACGTATTCCCGGTCAGCGAAGCCGGCAGCAGGTCAGGCGTAATCGTCTTCGTCGTCGCCAACACCACACCGCGCTCCATCGCGTTCTCCAACTCACGCACGTTGCCCGGCCACTCGTAGTCCATCAGGATGCGCATCGCCTCGGGTGCCAGCGTCGGCACCGGAACATCGTTCTCGTCCGCATAGAACTTCAGGAAGTGGGCCGCCAGCAGCGGAATATCCTGCCTGCGCGCGCGCAACGGCGGCAGTTCCAGACAGATCACGTTCAGCCGGTAGAACAGGTCCTCGCGGAAGCGCCCTTCCTTCACCGCCTGAGTCAGATCGACGTTGGTCGCGGCAATAATCCGCACGTCCACCTGGATCTCCTGCGTCCCGCCCAGGTGCATGAAGCGCCGGTCCTGCAGCACGCGCAGAATCTTCGCCTGCATGTCCGTGCCCATGGTCCCAATCTCGTCGAGGAAGAGTGTGCCGCCATTGGCCACCTCAAACAGCCCCTTCTTCGCCGCAATCGCCGAAGTGAACGCGCCCTTCACGTGCCCGAACAGCGTCGACTCCAGCAAATCCGACGGCACCGCCCCCGTATTTACCGGCACAAACGGCTTGTCCCGCCGCGGCGAGTTCGCATGCAGCGCCTTCGCGATCAGTTCCTTGCCCGTTCCGCTCTCGCCCTGAATCAGCACCGTCGACCGGCTTGGCGCGACCTGCGCTACCAGGTCGAACAGCCGCAGCATCGGTTCGCTCTTGCCCACAATATTCTCGAAGTTGTACCGCTGCTTCAGCGCGCGCTTCAGCTGCACCAGCTCTTCTTCCGCGCGATGCCGCCCGATCGCCGCGCGAATATCCGCCAGCAGCTTCTCGTTGTCCCACGGCTTCTGAACGAAGTTTTCCGCGCCCGCGCGAATCGCATCCACGACGTTCGACACCGTCCCATACGCGGTAATCATGATCACCGGCAGGTCCCGCTGCATCTCCAGAATCCGCGGCAGCTCCTTCCTC
>DATKGA010000190.1:0-14475 GCA_035510935.1 Acidobacteriaceae bacterium | reverse complement strand
AAGGACAAATGCGGGGGTCCTTCGACTCGCTGCGCTCGCTCAGGATGACGGCGTTGGTGGGTGGCAACTAGCGGGGGATGTTGAGGGGGCCGTTTTTGTCGTCGGAGGATTTGCCGGGGGGATGGGCCTTGAACCAGGCGGTTTGGTCGGCGGCGAGCTGGGTGGTGGACTCGCGGAGGTCGCGCAGGGACTGGAGGGCGAGCTTGCGGGTGACGGCGTAGGCGTCGTTGTCGGGGAGGGCATTGAGGGCCGCGGTCCAGCGGTCGATGGAGGTGAGGATTTTGGGCAGTGCCCGTCGGAGATCGATGTGGCGTGGAGCGTACTCGTCGAGATTGTCGGATAGCTCGTCGGTGATGGAGGCAAACTGCTGGAGGAGGTCGTGGGTGTCCTGCTCGCGACCGGGACGGCGGGGATGGGCGTAGAGGTCTTGCAACTCCTGCGTGCGGAGGTCGAGGAATTTGACGAAGAGAAGGACGCAGTCGGCGGGGAAGTAGCGAGCCTCGCGGACCTGGTCAATCTCAGCCTGGGTGAGTGTGGAGTCGCCCTGCTGGGTGCAGAGAGGGGTGGCGAGGGCGAAGAGTGCGAGAACGAGGGCGAGGCGGCGGATCATGAAGCGAACCTCAGGGATTGAAGGGCAGTTTAGTGCGGGAAGATGTGGGCTACCCGGCAGAGTTGAGACAAAGGCACCCCACCCTGCCACGCGATGAAACTGCGCGTCGAGGATGGGGCACCCGAATACGATGGATGGGGCGCCCGGCTGGAGTTAGGCGGACTTGGGTTGGAAGAGGGCGATGGTGGCTCCAGTGGGATCGGCGAGGATGGTCATCCAGCCGATGTTGGGAATCTCCAATGGGCCCTTGTGGATGGTTGCGCCGAGGGATTTGGCCTTTTCAGTGGCGGCATTAATATCTTCGACGCCGACATAGGCGAGCCAGAAGGTAGGCATACCGGGCATGGAAAAGAGGCCACCACCGGGACCGGAGGAGGGATGGAAGGTGCTGTAGATTCCAGCAGGTCCCATATCGTTATCGGTGAATTCCCAGCCGAAGAGGGCGGAGTAGAAGGCCTTGGCCTTGGCGGCGTCGGGGGTGGAGAGTTCGAGGTGGACGAATGGGTTGGACATGGTGTGATCCTTTCTTGAATTGAGTTGAGCTGATGACGACTGATTAGTGTGCACCGGCGGGTGGTTTGCCTGGCTTGACCTTCTTGAAGAGCCAGACAACTATGAGGCAGACGACGCAGAGGAGGCAGAGCCAGCGGAAGACATCGACGAATGCCCAGAGCGAGGCTTGGCGGTGGAGTTGGTCGTACAGGAGCGACTGGGCGGGATGGAGAGAGTTGGCGGGGCCGAAGGTGTTGGTGAGGGCGTGGCGGGCAGCGCCGAGAGAGTTCTGAAACTGCTGGCCGGCGATCGGCACGGAGTTAATGATCTCATTTTGGTGGACGACCGCGCGCCGGGTGAGCAGGGTCTGCGCGATGGAGATGCCGATGGAGCCGCCGACGTTGCGCATGAGATTGAAGAGGCCGCTGGCATTTCCAATTTGCTGGTTGGGCAGAGTGCCGTAGGCGGCGATGTTGATGGGGACGAAGACGAAGGAGAGGGCGAATCCGGCGATGAGGATCGGAAAAAGCAACGTGGTGGGGGAGATGTCGAGGGTAATGCTGCCGAAGTAAAGCGTAGTGAGGCCGAAGGTGAAGAAGCCGAATGTGAGCAGATAGCGCGGGTCGACCTTGTTTGACAGAAAACCGATGATGGGCATGCCGCAGATTGCTCCGATACCGCGGGGCGCGACGACCAGACCGGCGGTGAAAGCGGTGTATCCAAGCAGTTCCTGGTAGAAGAGGGGCAGCACGACGATGGTGGAGTAGATGGCGATGCCAAAGAGGAAGATAAGCGCACAGCCCACGCCGAAATTGCGGTTTTTGAGCAGCTTGAGATCGACCATGGGCTCGTGCTTGCGCCAGGAATGCCAGATGAAGAGAGCGAAGCTGGTGATGAAGAAAAAGACGGCCCAGCGAACCCACAATGCGCCAAACCAATCGTCTTCCTGGCCTTTGTCGAGGATGATCTGCAGGAGGCCGGTCCAGACGATGAGCGCCCCGAAGCCGAGGTTATCGAAGGCGGGGACACGGGCGTTCTTGATGTAGCCGGGATCGTGGATATAGCGGTTAATCATGAACAGCGCGAGTATGCCAATGGGAATGTTGATGTAGAAGGCATAGCGCCAGGAGTAGGTGTCTGTGAGCCATCCGCCGAGGGTGGGGCCGAGGACGGGCGCGACTACAACTCCGAAGGCGAAGAGGGCCATGGCTGCTCCGCGCTTTTGCGGCGGGAAGGATTCGAGCAAGATGGCCTGGGAGAGCGGCTGCAGGGCCCCTCCGCCTGCTCCCTGCACGACGCGCGCGATGAGGATAAAAGCAAGCGTGGGCGCGGAGCCGCAGGCGAAGCTGGCGACGGTGAAGATGGCGACGCAGGTCATGAGGAAGCGTTTGCGTCCAAAGCGCAGCGAACACCAGTTGCTGGCGGGAAGGACGATGGCGTTGGCGACGAGGTAGCTTGTGAGTACCCAGGTGGCCTCGTCGGTGGTGGCGGAGAGGGAGCCGGCGATGTAGGGGAGGGCGACCGAGGCGATAGCCGTGTCCAGCACTTCCATGAAGGTGGCGAGCATGACGGCCGAGGCGATGAGCCAGGGATTGACTCCGGCGCAGCACTCGGCGGAGAGGTCGGGAGGAGCTGTGGCTGTGGCGGCCATGCGTTGCGGGAGACTCCTTGGATTGGACGGAGCGATGCATCCGTACGATGCGTTTGTATTAAGGATATAGAGGAGCGGCGTGGGCGTGGGGATGCATTTTGGCGCTAGGAGCTGCAGGGTGGCGTCTGACGGAAGCACGGCATGTTAGATTTTGGGGATGAATGAGATCGAGTCGGTGGGCGCGGAGGCTGCTCTGGGCGGTGGGCAGTGGGGCAGCGCTGCGGCGAAGGACCGGCCATGGCTGTACTCGCTACTGATTGCTCCTTCTGCCGTGGTATCCAACGGAGTGGTACAAGGCGGGGTGCTGGCGTACCTGCTGAGTGTGCAGGGGATCGGCAGCGGCCGGCAGTCGCACATGATGTTTTTGATGGGTCTGCCGACGTGGCTCTACTTTCTCTGGAGCCCGATTACAGACTTCTTTGTGCGGCGGCGGACGTGGTTACTGGTAGGCGGGATGCTTGCTGCTGTAGCGATGGCGGTGTCGTTCCATCAACCGAACCTGTCCTCTACGGCGGCCATGACGCTGATGTTGCTGAGCGCTTGCTGTAGCCAGTTGGTGGTATCGAGCTGTGGAGGCATGCTGGGCGCGATGCGGATGGAGCGGTCGCGGCGCGTGGGCGGCAGCTTCTACCAGGCGGGATCGATGGGATTCGGCGCTCTGGCAGCATGGATCCTGGTAAAGTTGAGTTATTCCGGAGCAGGGCGGGACACTCTGGGACTTACGGCGGCCGTACTGATTGGTGTACCAACGCTATTTTCGCTGGCGGCTCCGCGGCAGGAGGTGATCGCGGAAGGGACCTTTGCCGGGACGATGCACCGGATCTGGTTGGAATGCAAATCCACGTTCTGGCGCTGGGAGGCGCTGCCGTACGCGGCCTGCATTGTGTTCCCGATGGCGAGCGGCGCAGCGGCTGGACTACTTTCCGGCGTAGCCACGCAATACGGCGTTAACGGCAACAATGTGGCGTGGATGAATGGCCTTGCCGGCGGGCTGCTGATGGCTGGCGGCTCGGCGGTTGCAGCGATCCTGCCAACACGGGTGCGCGCCACAGTGATGTATCTGGTGGTATCTCTGGTGAATTGCGCAGCGCTGTGCGTGCTGTGGCTGGGCCCTCTTCGCACCTCGACCTACTACCTGGGGGTAACGCTCTATTTGTTGACGCTGGGCACCTGCTTCGCGATGTTTACGGCGGTGGTGCTGGAGTTCCTTGGAGACTCAGGCAAGAGCGGAAGCGGGCGGTACAGCATTATCAACTCGCTGGGGAACGTGCCGGTGCAGTACATGTTGCTGGTGGATGGATGGGGCGGCGATCGGTGGGGCGGGCGCGGCCTGGCAGGCTCGGAGGCTGTGGTGGGAGCCGTCGGGGCGGTGATTTTACTGGCTTACTTTCTGACGCGGAAGAGAGAACAGGCAACGCCGGCCGGGATACCGGTTGCAGATTGACGGTGGTGAAAGAGCGCGGCTACTGCGTGATGGTGCCAGAGTAAGAACCGGCCGGGCAGGTGACCGAAGACGAACCCGGAATGAGGACATTGAAGGTGACGGGCGAAGTGGTCTCTGAAGCGGAGACGACAATTGGGCTCAGTGGCGCGGAGACCGACTGATTCAGTTGAAGGGTGTAACCGGTGACCTCTCCGGTGAGGGCGATAGACGCAATGGTGCAGGTGGAACTGGTGAAGGAGAGAGTGCCGGTGGCGGGAAACTGGCCGGAAGCGTTGAGGTTGAAGGTGGTCCCGGTGGTGATGGGTTCCGATACCACGACGGTAGCCGTGCCAGAGACCGTTCCGTTGCTGATCGCTCCGGTCCATGTGCCTGTGTAGGGTGCGAGGTACAGGGCGGAGACGGGTGCAGATGAGATGGCACAGTTTGTTCCACTGGACCCTGCGGCGATCTGGGCGGTTCCGCTAGCGCTATAGGTGTAGGTGGTGTCCTGGGTGAGCGGGAACTGGAGAGTGATGGTGACGGTGTTGCCGGCGAAGACGCTGGAGGTGAGGGTCAGCAGATTGCTGCTGTTGATGGTGCCGGTGACGGGAATATATGTTCCATTACAGGCTGAAGAAGTATTGCTGAACTGGAATACTCCGGTTACGGCCGACCCTGCGATATTGAGACCGCCGGTGAAAGTGGTTCCGAGGCTCGTCCCAGATGTGATGCTGAGGACATAAGTGCCGCTCGTGGGTGCGGTGCCACCCGCGGCTGATGGCGAGGACGAGCCACAGGCAACAAGTGCTGCGAGAGGAAGCAGGAGCAAGGAGCGAAGCCCAGCGTTCATGAGTGAATGGTACGCTGCGGGGGGAATGCGGGGCAATGGGGTGGATGGGGTTGGTGCGGGTGGGTTATTGGCGGGTGAGGGTTCCGGTCAAGGTGATGGCGGATGTGTTGAGATTTTGGAGGTTGGTGACCGTGATCTGCGTGGCAGTAGGGTTGGTGTAGGCAAAAAGAACTGAACCAGGCCCAATTACATTGCAGGTGACATTGCTAAACGGGAATATGCAAGGCTCGGTACTGAGCTCGATGGTGATACCACTGACAAGGCCGGGGAGCGTGGTTGTGCCTATACCGCTGCTGCTGGGGAAGGTGACGGCGGCGGTGAGGGGGAACTGGCCGGAAGAGTTGGGAGTGGCGGACTGGGTAAAAGTCACACTAGCCGTGCCACTGATGGGCGTGGTCTGGGAGCTAGTGGTGATAGTTCCGGTGAGGGTTCCGGTGTAGGTGCCGTTGAGGGGAGCGATCTGGACACCGACGGCGGGGGTGGGCGCGGGTATAGCGTTACATACACCGCAGGAGTATTCGATCGAGCCAGCAGCAACGTCTGTGGGGTTGGCAGGGACGGAAAGCATGACTGAGATGCCCCCGACTTGTGGGGGCGGTGGGACAAGGACGAGGTTACTGGTGGTGGGGTTATAGGTTCCAGTCAAGCTAATTACCTGCGGGGTGACGCCGGAGCCAGGCTGTTGCAGATTGAATGTGCCGGTGAGCGCCGAATCGCTACCTTGCAGGGCTCCAATAAGATAAGGGGCTGTAGGAGGAGAGGTGATCGCAGTGCCAGCTTGAATCTGCCAGTTGCCGGCGAGGGGAGTAGGGGTGTAGGGCAGAGTGCAGCCGAGTAGACAGGCGAGAGGGAGCATAAGGAGGAAACGGGGCCCAGTGTTCATGAGCGGATGTTACGCCTGGGGAGGGGGGGGTGGTGCAACAGGAATCATTTGTGTGAGCGATCTCCCACCCATGTCGCATCGAACGCGGCATGAATGGGGCACCCGGCCCGGGGCTACAGAACAAACACAAGGCCCGCGGCTAAAGCCCATTCCTTTCTATGCCTGGTTTCAGGGGGCTGAAGCCCCCTGCTCCCTCCGAAAGGCAATAACAACATCAAGGGCCAATACGGGGATTCTTCGCTGTGCTCCGAATGACAAACAGGAACAGGCAACCCACCCTTTCGCAAGAACACGAAAGGATGGGGCCCCGGCAATGGGATTGAAGGGTGCGGTGCGCGCGGCTACTGGAGGGTGAGGGTTCCGCTGAAGGGGCCGACACAGGGGCTGAGGGGTTGGGTGACGTCGACAAACAAGGCAAAGTTAATTCTGTCCGTGGTGGGGTCGGTGGTGCCGGTCAGGACAGGGCCCAGGGTGACAGGCAGAGGGGTTGTTGAAGCACTGATAGAGTCTCCTGCGACAAAGCTGTCGGCAGCATTGAGGGTAAAGGATGCATTGCATGTTCCGGTCACAGTGACTGTGCCGGAGAGGGGATACTGACCATCGGCGGGAGTGGTGGACTGGGTTAGGATGGCCGTCACATTTACTTTGATTACCGGGTCGCTGGTGACTACGAGGGACCCGGTGTAAGTCCCGGTGACGGGAGTGTACTGGGCGATGGACATGGTGGAGGCACCTGCAGCGCAACTGCCTCCGGCGATCTGAAAGATGCCCGCGACCGTCGCGTTGGGAGTGGTAGAGAGCATGGCTGTGAGGGTTGCCGTGCCACCAGCGACCGGCACGCTGAGGGTGAAGTTATTGTTAGCGTCCAGTGTCCCAGTAACGGCCGTGGGTGGCCCGGTGGTGGCGCAGCCGGGGGCATTCCCCTGATTGATCTCGGCAGTCATGGTGCCGGTGACCAAGCCATTGGTGAATTGGAGTGGTCCGGCAAAATGGATCAGCGTTAGGACCCCTGAGTTGGCGAGAAATTGGGTGGAGTCGGCCTCCCAGTTGCCTGAGAGAGTAGATGAGGCCGTGCCGGAGGAGCTAGAGGGGTTAGAGCCGCAGGCGAGGAGGGCGGCGAGAGGGAGCAGAACCAGGAGGCGTTTCCCGGAAGGCATGGTCGGAATGGTACGCCGGAGGAAGGGTGGGGCAAAGGGAATAATAACGAAGGGAGTAATTTGGGTGGACTTGCATCCTTATCGACATTGATAACATCATATAAATTGACAATAAGTCACTCATATGTGAAACTGAGTGTGTTGGTGGTGTTTGAAGCATCTGAAGTATAAGGATGTTGCAGCACAAGACACAGGCTAAGGCCGAAGGATTGGGAGCGGACTATGGGAAAGACGATAGGAATTGATCTGGGAACGACGAACAGCTGCGTTGCGGTGATGGAGGGCGGCGAGCCGAAGGTGATCCCGAATGAAGAGGGCGGGCGGACGACGCCGTCGATTGTTGCATTTACCAAGAGCGGTGAGCGGCTGGTGGGGGCTGTGGCCAAGCGGCAGGCGATCACGAACCCTGAGAACACGGTGTATTCGATCAAACGGTTCATGGGACGGCGGCTGAACGAGGTGGGCGACGAGCTGAAGATGGTGCCGTACAAGGTGGTGGCCAAGGGCGACAACGTGGCCGTGGTGGCGCAGGGCAAGGAGTATACGGCGCCGGAGATCTCGGCGATGATTTTGCAGAAGCTGAAGAAGGCCGCGGAGGACTACCTGGGGCAGAGCGTGACTGACGCGGTGATTACGGTTCCCGCGTACTTCAACGATGCGCAGCGGCAGGCGACCAAGGACGCCGGAAAAATTGCCGGTCTAGATGTGAAGCGGATTGTGAACGAGCCGACCGCGGCCGCGCTGGCCTATGGGCTGGACAAGAAGAAGGACGAGACGATTGCGGTATACGACTTTGGCGGAGGAACGTTCGACATCTCCATTCTGGAAGTGGGCGAGGGCGTGATTGAGGTGAAGTCGACCAACGGCGATACACACTTGGGCGGCGACAATCTAGACCAGAGGATTGTGGATTGGCTGATTGGTGAGTTCAAGACGGACACCGGCCTGGACCTGCACGCCAAGGGCAACGAGATGGCCCTACAGCGGCTGAGGGACGCGGCGGAGAAGGCGAAGATCGAACTATCGACGGCGCAGGAGAGCGAGATCAACCTGCCGTTCATAACGGCGGACGCGAGCGGGCCGAAGCACCTGGTGCGTACGCTGAAGCGGCCGCAACTGGAGCAGATGGTGGACGACCTGCTGCAGAAGTCGGTTGGGCCATGCAAGCAGGCGCTGCAGGACGCGGGTGTGGATGCATCGAAGATCGACGAGGTGGTGTTGGTTGGCGGACAGACGAGAATGCCGGCGATCCAGGAGCTGGTGAAGAAGCTGTTCGGCAAGGAGCCGCATAAGGGCGTCAATCCTGACGAAGTGGTTGCCATAGGAGCGGCGGTGCAGGCGGGCGTGTTGGCGGGCGATGTGAAGGACCTGCTGCTGCTGGATGTGACTCCGCTGACGTTGTCCATTGAGACGATGGGCGGCGTTGCGACGAGCATGATTGCGCGCAACACGACGATTCCGACCAAGAAGACGGAGACGTTCAGCACGGCGGCAGACAGCCAGACCGAGGTTGAGGTGCATGTGATGCAGGGCGAGCGGCCGATGGCGGCTCAGAACCGGACGCTGGGCAAGTTCAAGCTGGGCGGAATTCCGTCGGCCCCGCGCGGCGTGCCACAGATCGAGGTGACGTTCGACATCGACGCGAACGGCATTCTGAATGTGACAGCCAAGGACAAGGCCACCAACAAAGACGCGAAGATCACGATTACGAGTTCTTCAGGTCTAAGCAAGGAAGAAGTGGAGCAGATGGCGAAGGACGCCGAGGCCCACGCCGCGGAGGACAAGGAGCAGCGGGAGAAGGTGGAGGCCCGCAACGGGCTCGACTCGCTGGTGTACAACGTGGAGAAGATGATCAAGGACGGCGGCGAGAAGGTGGCGGCGGCGGACAAGGTCGATGTGGAAGCGGCGCTGGCAGAGGCAAAAAAGACCCTGGAAGGCGACCCTGGCACCACGGAGATGAACGCCGCCAAAGAGAAGCTGACGACCGCAAGTCACAAGCTGGCCGAGGCGCTGTACAAGGCGGCGGCGGCAGAGACTCCGGCGGAGGGCGCTCCGGCTGCGGGGAACGCACCCGAGGCGCAGGAAGAGAAGAAAAAAGACGAAGGTGTGATAGACGCGGAGTATGTGGATGTCGATAAGTAAGACAACTTCGCGCAGAGCATGATCGAAGTTATTCGATGCGGACCGACGACGCATCCAATGAACAGGACGGGCGCTCTGGTTGAGTTCGGCGAAGAGCCGGATCGGTTGGGGCGCCCCCTCTGTTCGTACGAAGTTAGATGGAAGATTGCTGGATGAAACATGGCTGGTACGGGTTTTGGCACAGGGGTGAGTATGGCGGAGTTGACGGTTTGGAAGTGTGAGCAGTGGGTTGGCGGCAGCATTAAGGAGCAGAACCTCTTCCGCAGCGAGGAGGCTGCGCGGGAGTTTGCGCGCGCGCTGGAGGGGGTCGCTCCGGACCTGATGTTTAAGATTGAGCCGATGCCGATAGAGCATGTGTGGAACTGACGGGCCACGAAGAGCGGGTTGAGGATTGCAGGGTTTTTTGGGTGAGGGGGAATTCGGGCTGGTTCCCCACAGGAATTTGCAGGTTCGGACTGTTGCGCAAGCGCTGGACGTGAGACATTGGAGGGAACAAAAGGGAGCACACGCGCTGTAGTGAGGTATCTGCGCAACTGAAGTTCTACGGAAGGGTCTGAACTATTCAAGGAGCGGGGACACGAAGTAGTGCGGCTGCGATGCTTGCGTACGAGTGCGGTGCAGCAAAGCTGGAAGCGGGTTGAGCAAGAGAGAGAAACAGAAGGGCTGTACAAGAGGACTGTAGAAAAGGGCTGTAGAAAAGGACCTGGAACTCAATCAGATGCTTGGAGGGCAAGGCGATGACGGAGACCATGTGGCGGTGTGACCAGGTTCGAGCCGGACAGTTGTACAACCGGGTTTTGTTCGATACGCGCGAAGAGGCCGAGGAGTTTATGAACCGGATGCGGCAGATGGAGCCGGACCAGGCGATCTCGGTGGAGGCGATCGATGCGCGGAAGGTTTGGAACTGAAGGGCTGGCAGGGACGGAAGCTAAACCTGGAGCATAGGTTCAAAACAAAGGCGCGGCTTAGGCCGTGCTTTTTTTTGATGCGGGGTGAGCAAGAACGACGATACCAATTCGTATTGAACGGGGAGCGTTCAACGGAGAGCGTATAACGCGAAGCGTGATATACTATGAAACATGATTCGGAGCTTTGCAGACCGCGAGGCGAGGATGATCTTCGAAGGCGGCCGGAGCAGGCGCTATGCAGGGCTGGAACGGGTCATTGGCCGAAAGTTATTGGCGTTGCACGCGGCGAGATTGCTGAATGACCTGACGATTCCACCGGAGAACCGGCTTGAGGCTCTCAAGGGAGACCGGCGCGGCCAACACAGCATTCGGGTGAACGAGCAATACCGGATTTGTTTTCGATGGGAGGAACCATATGCTCACGAGGTCGAAATTGTCGACTACCACTAAGCCCATTCGACGGACGTACAAGCATAGGTTGCCGCCTATCCACCCAGGAGAGATGCTACGGGAAGAGTTTCTGATACCGATGGGACTGAGCGCCAATGCGCTGGCGATTGCAATCGGTGTGCCAGCTACGCGGGTTGGCGAGATTGTGAATGAGCGACGCGGGATCACCGCAGACACGGCGCTTCGGCTAGGCCGCTATTTTCATATGACGCCTGAGTTCTGGATGAACCTACAGAGTCACTACGATCTTCAGAGCGCCCGCAACTCGGTAGAGAAGAAGATCAGTGAGAGCGTGAGACCGGCGCCGCTCGACCGCAAGACGGGGGCTTTGAAGGCAGTGATGCAGGCGTAGAAGGGTTGCAAGATGGCGACACAGACGAAGGACTACTACAGCACGCTGGGGGTGAAGCGGGAGGCGACGGCGGAGGAGATCCGCAAGGCCTTCCGCAAGCTGGCGCGCAAGTACCACCCGGACGTGAATCCGAACGACAAGAAGGCGGAGGAGAAGTTCAAGGAGATCTCCGAGGCCAACGACGTGTTGAGCGACACGAAGAAGCGGAAGATCTACGACCAGGTGGGATTCTATTCGGACAATATCGATCCGGCGGCGGCGGAGGCAGCGGCGCGTGGTGGGTACGGCGGAGGATTTTCGGGCGGCGGGTTTCCCGGCGGCGGATACGCAGGTGCAGGAGCGCGCGGCGGGCAGGAGGTGCCATTCGACTTTGGCGGATTCGATTTTTCGGACTTTCAGAGCGGTACTGGGCATGGACGCGGCGGAGTGCAGGAGCCGGGGGGCGGCGGGTTTGGTGGCAGCTTCAAGGACATCTTCGGTGGGGTCTTCAGCGGCGGGCGCAAGACGAGGGGGCCGAGGCCGGGGACCGATCTGGAGTATCAGGTGAGCGTGGACTTCTGGTCGGCGGTGCGCGGAGGAGTGGCGCGGCTGGAGATCCAGCGGCAGGAGGCGTGCCCGACGTGCAAGGTTAAATCGTCGACGGGCGGCGGCAGCGAGTGCCCGGAGTGCCGCGGAACAGGCCAGGTGACGCAGATGGGTGGGCGGATGAAGTTCAACATCCAGTGCCCGCGCTGCGGCGGAACGGGCAAGGTGCAGAGCGGCTGCCCGACGTGCGACGGTGAGGGAGTGGTGACGAGGCGCGAGCCGCTGGAGTTCCGCATCAAACCGGGAACGCGCGATGGGCAGAGGATCCGGCTGGCGGGCAAGGGGAATGCGGGCACGGACGGCGGCGCGGCGGGAGACTTGTACCTGATTGTGAAGGTGGGGACGCACCCGGTGTTTACGCGGGTGGCGGACGACATTTATGTCACCGTGCCGGTGACGATGACGGAGGCTGCGCTGGGCGCGAAGATCGAGGTGCCGACGATTGATACGCACGATGGCGGCGGGCGGACTCAGTTGAAGATTCCGCCGGGGACGCAGACCGGACAGAAGCTGCGGCTGCGTGAGAAGGGCGTGCCCAGCGCAGCGCACGAGGGAGTGCGCGGCGACGAGATTGTAGAGGTGAAGATCGTGGTGCCGCGGGTGCAGGACGAGCGGTCGAAGGAAATTTTGCGGGAACTGGCGAAGCTGAATCCGGAAGACCCAAGGGCGGAGCTGCTGGGCGAGGTGTAAGGATGGCGACGAAGCGGAAGAGTAAGGGCGCGTATATGATCTCGGCGGTGGCGGAGATGTACGAGATACATCCGCAGACACTGCGGCTGTATGAGCGCGAAGGGTTGCTGCTGCCCAGCCGCAGCGATGGCAACACGCGGCTGTATACGGACGAAGATCTGGAACGGCTGGAGTTCATCCTGAATCTGGCGCGCGATTTGGGGGTGAACATCGCGGGGATCGCGATTGTGTTGCAGATGCGCGAGCGGATGGAGGAGATGAACCGGCAGATGCAGGGGTTTGTGGACTACGTGCGGACGGAGATGCTGGCGCGGATGCAACAACAGCAGCCTGGCGCGGGGCTGGTGCGGATGCCGCGGCCGGTAATCGTTCCCCAGAGAACGACGGCGGGTAAGGTTGTGGCGATTCCTGGGAAGGCTGCGGCGTTTTATGAGAAGACTGCGGCGTTAACTGAAAAGGCTGCGGCGCTGAAGGGCGCGGTCGTGAGCGGGAAGAGCGCGGGGAAGACAGCGAAGGCGAAGTAGTAAACTCGATGCGATGAGTTTGCTGTTGCGGATTATGTTGTATGGAGCGCTGGCGGGGACGGTGACGTCAGCGATTTATTGCGCGATGGTGCTGGTAGGGGCGCTGCGCTTTGCGAGACGGAAGCGGCGGGAAGAGCGTCAGCCCGCGGAGTATCTGCCACCGGTGAGCGTGCTTAAACCTCTGCATGGCACTGAGCCTGACCTGGAAGAAAATCTGCGGCGGTTCTTCGATCTGGACTATCCGGAGTATGAGCTGCTGTTCTGCGCGCGCCATGCCGACGACACGGGGTTGCAGATGGCGCAACGGATTGCAGCGGAGCATCCGGAGGTGCGGGCTCGGTTCCTGACCTGCGGCGAGCCGAAATTTCCCAATGCAAAGATGTGGTCGATGGCGATGCTGGCTCAGGCGGCGGAATATGAAGCGCTTGTGACGAGCGACGCTGATGCGCGGGTGTCGCGGGACTATCTGCGGCGTTCGGTACAGGAGCTGGCGGACCCGAAGCGCGAGCTGGCGTCGTGCCTGTACGTAGGACGGACGACGGGTGGACTGGCGGCGCAACTGGATGCCGTTGGCAAGAGCGTAGAGATGTCGGGCGGGATTTTGGTGGCCGACCTGATTGAGGGTGGGACGCGGTTTGCGCTGGGGGTGAGCATGGTGCTGCGGCGGGGCGCATTTACAAAGGCTGGAGGATACGAGGAGCTGGGGCAGTTCTATGCGGAAGATTTTGTGCTGGGGCAGAGGTTGGCGGAGGCGGGGTACGGCGTGCGCATGGCAAATTATGTGGTGCGGCTGATGGTGCTGCCGCAGGGGTTGCGGGCGTCGTTTGTTGATCAACTGCGTTGGATGAAGAGCACGCGGCGGTCGCGTCCGGCAGGACATTTGGGGACAGGCCTGACCTATGCGCTGCCGTTCGGGCTACTGGGGCTGGTGTGGGGGATTGCGGCGGGGCATCCTGCGCTGGGCGCGCTGTGGCTGCTGGCAACCTGCGTGAATCGCTGGGTGATGGCGGCGGTGGTGCTATGGGCGATTGAGGACGAGCAGGCTGCATGGCCTAGTCTGATCTATCCGCTGCGGGACCTGCTGGGGTTTGCGGTGTGGGTGGCGAGCTATATGGGCAGCACGATGCGGTACCACGGAGGTGCATACTCGCTGGGCGTGGGCGGACGGTTCGAGCCGGTGGATAAAAAGTAATCAGCGGTTGGTGAGGATGGATTTGCCGCCGGCGGAGGCGAGGGTACGAACGGGACCGAAGGGGCTGAGGCTGGCGGTGCGGGCGGCGGGATTATAGGTGAGCAGAAAGAGTCGGCGCGGGCCGGCCCAGAGGCGGTCGAGGGAGTCGTCCGTCTCGAAGACGGCAGGGGCGTCGGGCCAGAAGCTGCCGTACCAGGTGCCGTTGACGCGACCATTGACGAAGTGGACGGGCTGGCGAGTGTAGAAGAGCAGGGTTGAGCCTGCGGTGAGTTCGCCATCGATGAGGATGAGGTCGCCTGGACGCGGGGAATGAATTTGCGTGGCGACGATGGCTTCCGCCAAGCCTTTAGAGCCGAGGGTGGGGTAGAAGCGGACGAGGCCCTCGTGCATGCATAGAAGAAGACAGGCGGCGGCGGCGGCAACGGTGAGATTGGACTTGTATGTACGGCCAGTTCGACGGAGCAGATAGGCGAGTGGACCGAGGACGATGCAGCTGATGCCGACGAAGACGAGCGGAGCGCGGAAGAGGCCCATGGCGCGGCCTGTGAGATCGAAGAGATGAGCGA
>DATKGA010000189.1:0-6408 GCA_035510935.1 Acidobacteriaceae bacterium | reverse complement strand
TTTGGGTATTCTCCTTCGCTTTCATCTGTTCCGTTGCAGCCATTCTTCGGACTAATGCTGAAAGCAAAGATGCTCGAATAAATGCGACTTCGAAAAGAAGATTCATGCCGGGCCCTATCCTTCGCCTGAAGGCGAGGGGTTTACGGATCCCCTACGGGGGACTCTAAACCAAAAGGGCGAACAAGTGAGGCCTCTATTCGAGGCGCAGATGGCGGCATATGACTATGTTCTAGACCTGGCTACGAAGGCAGAGCATATGTCTGAAGCTGCTATAAGATTCATCCACGAGGTTGTTTGTCGGGCACAGGACACCTATGCTGTCGTTACCGCCGTCGGGCCCCAGCAGCAGCCATTGCCCAAGGGGCAATATAAAAGTCTTTCGAACCATGTCAGAACCCGAAAGGGAACAGATCATTCCTATGCTCCTGTTGATATGACTCCTCCTGAGATGCAGAGGCTAGTGACAGAACTTAGGAGTCCGGAGTTCATCACAGCCCACCCCGCGATCCAGGCTGCATACGCACACTACGGTCTCGTGGTGGTTCACCCCTTCGCGGATGGAAATGGTCGGGTGGCAAGAGCACTGGCTTCCGTCTTCGCATATAGGGAGATGTCAATGCCGATTGTGATTCTTACGGAGCAGAAGGACCTTTATCTGGATGCACTTGAGGCTGCGGATTCTGGAGAATACCAGCAGTTCGTCCATTTCATGACGGACCGAATGCTGGACACCATGAACCTCGTCGAAGACAGCATCAGGACCGCAGTGATGCCGAACCCGATGTCGGAACTTGCTGACTTCGAGCGGCTTTACCTAACCCGGGTGGGTATACCGATGAACAAGTTGACGAGTTTGGGGCGAAACTCTTGAACATAATCTCGGAGGAGCTCACGAAGCTCTATGCCCAGCGACCGAGCGCAAAGGTGACCTTGAATGCTAGTGTGTCGCTCACCGCGCTTCCTAACGCTAAGCCGCCTAAGCCGCCGCAGCCACGACGTTCGATGAGAACCCCCACTGCTCCACCAGCTATTGCTCCCCCCCCAACTCCGCCAGTGTCGAATGTCCCTTCGACTCATCGGGAGCCCCTCAGGCAAAGAAGAGCTCTTTCGGTGGTCTTGTCAAGCACAGCGCCAGCCAGGTCGACGGTGGCTCGAAACTATATCCTGTTCGTCCCTAAGGATGCAGCTGGCGATGATGATCTGAAACTGCTTACGCCCGAAGGAAACGATGTCTTCTCAGCACGGGTCGATGAGGTCCAACCTACAATCTCCGGAATTCTTCAATTTCGATTGAACATGTTCGCAGAGCGTATCCTCGGTGATGCTCTAACGGCCATGAAGGTCTTAGTCGCAACCGCTATGCAGGCTAGACGACAATAATTGATCGGCACATATTCCCATCGGCTTAATGCTGATTCCGACTTCAGCAGCCCAAGATCGCCCTAACACTTCTCCCCGGTTCCTCTGCCTTGCTTGGTCAGAAGGCGGCTACGGTTTGGCGCAGGCTGTAGGAGCTTAGCGTCTTGATGTAGTTGCCGCGATCGAAGGGCGACGTGTCGGGGACGGAGCGGCGGCTGAGGCAGCCGCGCGTTTCCCAGAGCGATGTGTACTCGCGCTTCTCTAACCAATACTGCATGTCAGAGAGGACGCGGCCTATGTGTTCGATGCCATGGATGTGCAGGGCCGAGGCCATCATGGTCATGTTGGCTCCCGCCATGATGCTCTTCAACACATCTTCGGCGGAGTGAACGCCGCCGGTGATGGCGAGGTCGATGTTGAGGTGGCCATAGAGGATTGCTGCCCAGTGCAGGCGCGGCAGCAGTTCGGACGGCGTGGAGAAGTGCAGGGTCGGCCTAACTTCCAATGTTTCGATATCGAAGTCTGGCTGGTAGAAGCGATTGAAGAGGACGACTCCGCGTGCACCGGCGTCCTGGAGTCGCGCGACAAGATGGGGCAGGGTGGTGAACGATTGCGAGAGCTTGACGGAGACCGGGACTTTAACTTCCTGGCAGACTTTCTCGACGAGTTCGAGGACGCGGATTTCGATTTCGCTGGATGTCTGGCTGCTGTCTGTTGCCAAGGCGTAGGTGTTCAATTCGATGGCGTCGGCGCCGGCCGATTCCATCTCCTTGGCGAAGCGCACCCAGCCGCCGACGGTGTTGCCGTTCAGGCTCGCGATGATCGGGATTTTGACTGCTGCCTTGGCGCGTCGCAGGTGCTCGAGGTAAACATCCTGTGTCATGCGGTAGTCGCTCTGGTCGGGCAGGTAGTCGAGCGATTCGGCGAAGGATTCGGTGCCGCGCGACAGGTCTTCGTCGAGGGCGCG
Organism: Acidobacteriaceae bacterium; assembly: GCA_035510935.1. Taxonomy (GTDB): domain Bacteria; phylum Acidobacteriota; class Terriglobia; order Terriglobales; family Acidobacteriaceae; genus Edaphobacter. The sequence goes on along the minus strand of DATKGA010000189.1, from coordinate 4,082 downwards.
GGATTCGAGGGCCAGCTGTTCTTCAAAGAGGGATGTGAGGACGATTGCCGATGCGCCCACGTCCTCCATCCGGCGAATGTTGTCCAGCGACTCGGAGAGTGGCGTGGAGGAGACGACGATCGGTCCGTTTAATTTGAGGCCCAGATAGCGGGTTGAGAAGTCGATCATTGCGCACCTCCGGCAGGCGTGCTGGTTAATTGCTCCTCAGGCGTTTCCGCTGGAGCTATGTTCGGAGTATCGCCACGGCCGGCCATTGCTGCGCGTGCCGAGTAGACGCGCCATTGGCGCTCCACATCGTCCTGCGCTTCTTTGAGCAGCGCCGCTGCATGTTCGGGATTGCCGCGGGCAAGCATGGTGTAGCGTGCTTCGCGATAGGCATAGTCCTTAAGCCGGATCGAGGGGGCCTTGGAATCGAGTTGGAAGGGGTTTTTGCCTTCCGCGCGTAGAGCCGGGTTGTAGCGCATCAATGGCCAGTAGCCCGATTGGACTGCGAGTTTTTGTTGTTCGAGGCCGTGGACGAGATCGTAACCGTGGGCGATGCAGCTTGAGTACGCGATGATGATCGATGGACCGTCGTGGGCTTCGGCTTCCTGAAATGCCTTGATGACGTGGGTGTCGTTGCCGCCCATTGCGACCTGCGCGACGTAGACGTAGCCGTAGCTAACGGCTTCCATGGCGAGATCTTTGCGGCTGCTGGTTTTTCCGCTGGCTGCGAATTTCGCGACTGCGCCGCGCGGCGTGGCCTTGGATGCCTGGCCGCCGGTGTTGGAGTAGACCTCGGTGTCGAGCACAAGGATGTTGACGTTTTTGCCTGAGCCGAGGACATGGTCGAGACCGCCGAAGCCGATATCAAAGGCCCAGCCGTCGCCGCCGAGAATCCAGACGCTCTTGCGGACCAGGTTGTCGGCGATGGCGAGTAGGTTGCGGGCGTCGGAAGAGTCGACCGAGAGCAACTTTTTCTTCAGGTCGTTGACGCGTTCACGTTGCGCATTCATCTCCGCTTCGGTTTTTTGCGGTGCGTGGAGGAGCGATGCTGCGAAGTCCGGGCCTATGGTCGAGGCGAGGCGCGTGACCAGGGTTTCAGCGAAGGTCTTCTGCTGATCGAGGGCGGTGCGCATGCCGAAGCCGAACTCGGCGTTGTCTTCGAAGAGCGAGTTGGCCCATGTGGGGCCGCGTCCTTGCGCGTTGGAACTGTAGGGCGTGGTGGGAAGGTTGCCGCCGTAGATGGACGAGCAGCCGGTGGCGTTGGCTATGTAGAGCCGGTCGCCGAAGAGTTGGGTGAGCAGCTTGATGTAGGGTGTTTCGCCACAGCCGGCGCAGGCGCCCGAAAACTCGAAGAGCGGTTGAAGAAGCTGCAGATCCTTCACCTGGCCGTGCGAGAGCTTGCTGCGGTCGACTTCAGGCAAGCTTAGGAAGAAGTCCCAGTTATCGCGCTCCGGTTCGCGAAGAGGAGCCTGAGCAGCCATGTTGATGGCCTTGTGACTGGCGTCGCTCTTGCTCTTGACCGGACAGATCTCGACGCAGACCGCGCAGCCGGTGCAATCCTCCGGAGCGACCTGAAGCGTGTAGCGATCCTGCTCCATGCCTTTCCACTTGGGCTTGGCCCATTGGAAGGTGGTGGGAGATTTGTCACCTAATTCAGCGCTGTAGACCTTGGAGCGAATCACGGCATGCGGGCAAACCATGACGCATTTGCCGCACTGGATGCAGAGATCCTTATCCCAGACGGGAATGAATTGCGCGATGTTGCGCTTCTCCCATTGCGTGGTACCGGTGGGGAAGGCGCCGCCGGCGGGGATGGCGCTGACCGGAAGCTGGTCGCCCTGTCCTGCGGCGATTTTGCCCAGAACATCATGGACGAATTTGGGCGCTTTGCCGGAGATGACGCCGACGATGTCGAAGTTGGACTCTGCGGTTGTCGGCAGTTCGACTTTTTCGAGGTGGGCGAGGGCGTGATCGACGGCCGCGAAGTTTTTCTGAACGACGGCTTCGCCGCGCTTTCCATAGGTTTTCTTGATGGCCTTCTTGATCTGCTCGATGGCTTCTTCACGCGGAAGAACGCCGCTGATGGCGAAGAAGCAGGTCTGCATGATGGTGTTGATGCGCGTGCCCATTTCGGCTTCGCGGGCCACCTTGTAGCCGTCGATCACGTAGAACTCGATCTTCTTTGCGATCATCTCCTGCTGCATGGTTTTGGGCAGCTTGTCCCAGACTTCCGCGGCCGAGTACGGCGAATTGAGCAGGAAGACTGCTCCGGGGATCGCTGCCTCCAGAACATTCATCTTCTCGAGGAAGCTGAAATTGTGGCAGGCGACAAAGCTGGCGCGGGTAATCAGATAGGTGGAATGAATCGGATTGGGTCCGAAGCGCAGATGCGAGGTGGTCATCGAGCCTGACTTCTTCGAGTCATAGACGAAATAGCCTTGGGCGTAGTTCGGCGTCTCAGTGCCGATGATCTTGATCGAGTTCTTGTTTGCGCCAACCGTGCCGTCGGAGCCGAGCCCATAGAAGAGTGCGCGGACGGTTTTGGGATCTTCGGTGGAGAACGTCGGATCGTAAGTCAGGCTGGTATGGCTGATGTCGTCGTCGATGCCGATGGTGAAGTGGTTTTTGGGCGTAGCTTTGGCCAGCTCGTCATAGATGCCCTTAACCATCGCGGGGGTGAATTCTTTCGAAGAGAGACCGTAGCGTCCGCCGATGACCGTTGGTTTGCCGAACGGCAGAGTGGCCGAATTTTCGGACAGAATCGTGACGAGATCCTGATAGAGCGGTTCCCCGGCAGCGCCTGGTTCCTTGCAGCGATCGAGAACCGCGATGGACTTGACGGTCGCGGGCAAGGCGGCGAGGAAGGCGCTGGCGTCGAGGGGGCGATAAAGGCGGACTTTGAGGAGGCCGAGCTTTTCGCCCTTGTTGTTGAGCGCATCGAGAGCTTCTTCGGCAGCTTCTGCGCCGGAACCCATGATGACGATGACGCGCTCGGCGTCGGGCGCGCCCACGTAGTCAAACAAGTGATAATGGCGGCCAGTGACCGCTGCAAAGCGATTCATGACGGACTGAACGATTCCGGGGACCGCGGCGTGGATCGGCGTGCAGGCTTCGCGCGCCTGGAAGAAGACGTCGGGATTCTGCGCGGTTCCGCGAATGATGGGCCGGTCGGGGCTGAGCGCGTTCTGACGGAACTGGATAATGTATTTGTCGTCGAGAAGGGCGCGGATGGTTTCGTCTTCGATGGGCAGGATCTTGCCGACTTCGTGCGAGGTGCGGAAACCGTCGAAGAAATGGATAAACGGGATGCGCGATTCGAGGGTGGCAATCTGCGCAACGAGCGCCATGTCGGCGACTTCCTGCACAGAATTGGACGCGAGCATGGCCCAGCCCGTGGAGCGGCAAGCCATGACGTCGGAGTGGTCGCCGAAGATGGAGAGCGCGTGCGTGGCCAGAGTGCGGGCCGTGACGTGCATGGTGGCCGGGGTGAGTTCGCCGGCGATCTTGTACATGTTGGGGATCATCAGCAGGAGACCCTGCGATGCGGTGAATGTGGTGGCGAAAGCTCCGGCCTGCAACGCGCCATGGAGAGCACCCGCAGCTCCGCCTTCGCTCTGCAGTTCTTCCACGATGGGCAGTGCGCCCCAGATATTTTTCTTTCCTTCGGAGCGCCACTGATCGGCCCACTCGGCCATCGGCGACGAGGGGGTAATGGGGTAGATCGCGACCACTTCGGAAAGTCGATAGGCGACGGAGGCCGCAGCCTCGTTCCCATCCAGAATCACCATTTTCTGTTCACTCATGCGCAATGCTCCACAGCGCGGCCAGAGGAGAAGACCCGCTATCGGAAGTCTCGTCGCTGAGGGTGCGTGCTGCTGTGATGCGAGACACACGGAGGGAGGGTGGATTCATAATGCGGTATGAGGCGGCGGATTGCGGTGATTGAGCGGCTCGATCATTAGAGCATTTCTCCTATTACTGTAGAGCGGAGAATGGGAGCCTGAACCAGGCTCTTGCATCTTCGGCAGTGAGCAGTGGGAGCAGTTCGGCAATGGCCTGGTCGAGGGCCTCCTTGGTCCGCGCCTTGGCCGTGCGGA
>DATKGA010000188.1:0-16410 GCA_035510935.1 Acidobacteriaceae bacterium | reverse complement strand
AACTATTAGTTTGTTATGTTTACAGGTAAAAATTTTAGAATCAACAGTTACCTATAAGTGGATTAGAATCATTTGGTTATGGAACATCGTCTCAATAAATTATTCAGAATCAACGATTTGCCTACAAACCAGGCAAATGATATGAGTTCGAGGTGAAAATCGGGTGTTATGCCGAGTGGGCCGCAAAATATTCATTCGTCTGGTGTTGTGGCTGGGATTGAAGCGTCCGATTGAGTGTCTTTGGGATGGAGAAGGTCCTTGAGCATTTGGCCAAAGCGCGATTCACGGCTTGGGGCCTGGGATGGAATACCGTTGCCGATGCCGCGCGCTGCGAGGGTTTCTCCGTTGCGCGATCGGACGATGCGGCTAACCAGAGTGGATTGTTCCTGGCCTGATTCGGGCCGGGAAGGAAGGACGCGGAGGTTGCAACTGGCGACCTGGAGGGCATAGAGGAGACCTCGGGCGACATCAGGATCGATCTGGCGGGCGGCGATGGCAGCAAAGACGAGGGAGATGGTGATCTGGATTGATTCGGCATCTTCGAGCGGCGGGTAATTAAAGACGCGGGACGAGGCGAATTGAGCAGGGCTCTGGCCGTTTTGCAGCAGGTATTGCAGGGTTTCAGGACGCAAGGGAGCTACGACGGCTGTGACGGCACGGTGGCCGCCGCGAAGGACTCGGTGGAAGTAGCAGAATTTGGAGCCGGTGATGGCGGCCGACTGGCAACGGTTTCCGTGGATCATGATGTGACGGCAGATAGCAACCTTGGCGGCTTTGGAGTCCATGGAGTTCCTCGTTCCGATTTAAATACGAGGGGCCGCACGATCCGTCCCCGTGTGGTGGACGGCATGCGGCCCTTCTTATCTCACCTTCTATTTTACCAAGCGGAGGAAAACTACTATGCCAAGTATTTTTCAGGACGAAGTAATTGGTGGGATGTGGGTTAGAGGATTTTTGGAGGGTCGAGGGGGTTGACATGCGGGATTGCTGGAGAATTTGGGGAAACAAAAAACTTAACACCGATCTGCACCGATATAAGCACGGATAAAGACAAAGCGAGAGCGGGATAAAGGCAAGAGCAGAGACAAAGGCCGGAGCTTGGTGTGAGAACGGGTGATCGGTTAGGGAGGAGTGGGCTTCGGGGTCCTTCGGCTCGCTGCGCTCGCTCAGGATGACGACGTTGTTTGGTCGAGGAAGGCGGTCGTTTGCTGCCGCAAACGATACCCCACCCTGCCGCGCGATGAACCTGCGCGTCGAGGATGGGGCACCCGGCGCGGGTTAGCGGAGGGTGAGGCGGAGTTCGGCTCCGGAGTAGTGGATGGTGCGAGGGGCGGTTGGCGTGAGAGAGAAGGCGGCGGGGTGCGCGGCAGAGACGAGAACGATCTGGAAGGTGCGCTGGTCGAGCATACCGTCGAAGCTGCCGGTGCGTTTGCCGAGGGTGAGCGTTGCCGTCTTATCGTCCCAGAGGATGGGGATCTGGGAGAAGGCACCGTTCTCGTAGTCGAAGGTGGTTCCCTGATCCTCGTAGAGGAGGAAGCTGCCGCTGGCCCCGGCGTAGACGTAGAGGGTGGTGGGGTCAGAGGGCCCTTCGGCGATGTATTGCATGGGCGGGGCGTAGGGGATGATGGAGCCGGCGCGAACGAAGACGGGGATGCGGTCGAACGGTGCGGCGGCGGTAATGCGGCCGGAGGCGGCGGGACGGCCAGTCCAGTAGTCGTACCATTGAGCGGAGGCCGGCAGGTAGACGGAGCGGGTACGCTGCTTGTACTGGGTGACGGGAGCGACGAGCAGGGCCGGGCCGAACATGTACTCGTCGGGCAGCTCGCGGGCGATGCGGTCGGCGGGGAAGTCCATGACGAGCGGACGCATCATGGTGTAGCCGGACTGGGTGGTCCAGCCGGCCTGGGAGTAGATGTAGGGGAAGAGGGCGTAACGCAGGCGGTCGAAGCTGAGCTCGGCGTTGAAGGCTGGGGTGTCGTCGCCGAGGGTCCACATCTCGCGCGGGCGAAGCTCGCCGTGGACGCGGAGGAGCGGGGTGAAGGTGGAGTACTGGAACCAGCGTGCGTTGAGCTCGCGCCACTCGTCCTGAGCGTCGGGCGTCATGGGCTGTTTGGAGAACTTATTCTGCATGGTGTATCCGCCGGTGTCCATGGTCCAGTAAGGCAGACCGGAGATGCTGGCGCCGAGGCCGGCGGCGATCTGCTTGGCCATGGCGGTCCATGTGGAGGTGATGTCGCCGGACCAGGGAACGGCGGAGTAGCGCTGCTGGCCTGAGAAGCCGGAGCGGGTGAGGATGAAGACACGCTGATTGGGCGCGGCCTGTCGTTGGCCGGTGTAGACTCCCTCGCTGTTCATGAGGGCGTAGCCGTTCAACATGCGGGAGCCGGTGCCGAGGAAGGTTGGATTCATGTGGGTCTGCTGGCCTTCGAGGGAGGGCGGCGAGGGAGTGATATCGGGTTCGGTGGCGTCCATCCACCAGGCGTCGACGCCCTTGGAGAAGAGGCCGGTGTCGAGCTGCGACCAGAAGAGCTTGCGCGCGTCGGGGTTGAAGGCGTCGTAGAAGGTGTAGGGCTGGTTAATCCAGTCGTGCATGTGTTCGGTGAGGTTGGGCTGATAGAGGAAGCCGCGGGCGTTCATCTCCTTGGCATTGTCGGTGTTGGGGTTGAATTTGCCCCAGACTGAGATCATGAGATGAGCGTGCAGGTCGTGTATGGCCTGGATCCATCCGACGGGGTCTGGAAAGCGGGTGGGATCGAACTGGTGCGAGCCCCAGGCGTCGGTGCGCCAGTACTGCCAGTCCTGCACGATGTTGTCGAAGGGAATCTGGCGCTGACGGAACTGCTTGACGACATCGAGCGACTGATCGGCGGTCTCGTAACGCTGTCGCGACTGCCATAGGCCGAAGACCCAGTTGGGAAGCATGGTGGCGTTGCCGGTGAGGAAGCGATAGCCGGCGATGACCTGATCGGCGGAGGGGCCATAGACGAAGGTGTAGTCGATGCCGTCGCCGACCTGCGACCAGAGGGAGGTGTCTGCACTGGGCGGGGGGGTCTTCCACTGGAAGGTGAGGGTGGACTGCTGTTCAGGGTCGTTCTCGATCTTGATGGGGTATTTGTGTCCGGCGAGGAGATGGACGAGGACCTGATCGTTGGTGGGGTTCCAGCTCTGACGCCAGTGGTCCATGACTAATTTGCCGTCGAACCAGACCTGGATACCGCCGTTGGAGTAGGCCTGAAACTGGTAGTCGCCGGTGACGGGGGCGAGGATGGAACCCTGCCACCGCTGCGCCTTGAGCGGGGCGGGACGGCCTCCGCCAGCGGGACGATTCGCGCGCATGTTGATGCCGATGTCGGAGGTTTGTGTGGGCGGCTGAGAGCCGTCGATGGGCGCGAGGGTGAGGCCTCCCTGTTTGCCGTCGGCGTCGTAGAGGTTGGCGGGCGGGATGGCGACGAAGGGGCGGAGATCGCCGAAGCGGGTGAAGGAGGTGTTGTCCCATAGGATGCCGTAGCCGCGCGAGGAGACGAGGAAAGGAACAACGATGTTGGTGTTGTGCTGCCAGAGGTCGAGGTCGTAACCCTTGACGTCGGTGATGCCGAGCTGCATCTGACCGAGGCCGTAGAGGGATTCGCCGGGCTGGGACTTCCATTGTTGTTGGACGTGGAATGTGTCTTCGCCCTGGACGGTGGCGGGCTCGATGATTCGGCTGCCGGAGGATTCGGAGAGGATGGGACGACCCGCGGCATCGGCGAAGGAGACGGCGCCGGAGCTGCGGTTGACGATGACCTGGAGTTTGGCGGTGGAGAGGACGATGGATGCGGGGCGTTCGGCGAGCTTCCAACCGGTGGTCATGGAGTCGTGGGGAACGACGTCGATGGAGGCGCGGCTGAAGAAGCTGGGGGATTTGGCGAAGGCGACGCGGACGACGGTGTCGGAGAGGAGCTGGACGCGGAGATCGCCGGAGTCGAGATGGAGGATGAGGCCATCGGGCTGGCCGTCCATAGCCGCTGGAGCTGCATGAAGAGTGAGTGCGGAGAGGCTGAGAGCGGATGCGAACAGGAGAGCCTTGGTTAATTGCATGGGGAAAGTGTACGCGCCGGGACTGAAGAGGCTGCGGAAAAGTTGGTTGGCGCTTATTGCGGACGGTCCGGGGCTAAAGCCCTTTACCTTTATAGGCTTGGTTTCAGGGGCGTGAAGGCCCCTGCTCCCTCCGAAGAGCAAGGACAGCAGCAGATTCCTCCGCTGCGCTGCGGAATGACAAACAAGAACAAGCAACCGCAGGTCCTTCGACTCCCCTTCGACTACGCTCAGGGTCGCTCAGGATGACAGCGTAAAACGAACAACCACGGGTCGTTCGCAGCCGCGAACGATACCCCAACCCTGCCGCAATGAAACTGCGTCGAGGATGGGGCACCCAGCTAAGCGGAGGTATCATAAGGAGCCGGCATTTTACACACATAACAATCCTGCGAAGGACTGATTTGGCAAGGGAACAGGGACCGATGCAGAAGACGAGAAGTGGAAGAGTGGAGCTGTTCGACACGAGCCTGCGCGATGGGTTGCAGCAGCCGAACCTGGACATCTCGGTGCCCAATGCCGTCGGTTTGTTGCAGCAGATGGGCGAGTTTGGCGTAGGCTACGCGGAGATCGGCTTTGCCGGGGCAAACCAGTTTGTGGGCGACCTGGCAAGCGCTCTGCGCAAGGTGGATACGGGAGCCATGAAGCTGGCGCTGTTCGGAAGAACGCGCGGCCGCGGAAGCAAGGTGCAGGAGTGGTCCGACGTCCGGTTCATGATGCAACACAAAGAGCGCGTGCCAGCGGCGGTGGTGGTGGTGAAGTCGCGCCTGCTGGATGTTGCGAAGTCGCTGGAGACGACTCCGGAAGAGAACTTGTTGATGGCTTACGAGACGATTGCGAGCCTGCAGGACAGCGGGCTTGAGGTGCTGGTGGACCTGGAACATGCTCTGGATGCCTTCTGCGGACGACGGGAGAACGGCGAGGTTTGCGATCCCGACTTTGCCAAGCGCAGCCTGGAGTACTTCCACCAGATGGTGGCGCAGTGCGTGGAGCAGAGGGTGAGCCGGATCATTGCATGCGATACGACGGGCGGCGCCAGCCCGGAAGAGGTTGGGCGGCTGTTTGGGTGGCTGAGAGGCGAACATCCTGACGCATGTTATGGATTTCATGGCCATACGGACCGCGGCCTGGGAATCGCCAACACGCGGGCCGCGATTCTAGCCGGGGCAGTCCATATTCAGGGGACGATACTGGGCACCGGGGAACGCTGCGGCAATGTAAATCTGACGACCGTGATCGGCGCCATGCAGCTACGCGGCGAGGCGGAGTTTGTGGATGCTGAAGCGCTGACCGGGCTAACCGGGCTGGCGAATGCAGCGTATGCAGCCTTTTCGCTGGAGGCCCCGCACGGCGTTCCCATTGTTGGGCCGGGGGCCTTTGGGACATGGGCCGGAATGCACGGAAGCAGCGAGGGCAAAGACCCTGGGGCGTACCTGTGGTGCGATCCAGCACGGGTCGGCGCAAGCCCGCGGATTGGGGTGAACGCGCAGTCGGGACGGGCAAATATCATTCTGCTTTCGAAGACGCTGGGAGTCGCGCTGAATGCAGCGCAAGCGCAGACGTTGCTGGACAGCAACCAGGCGATGATCGACGGCGGGGGTTATACGGCCAGTGAAATCTCCTTCAAGCTGGCCTGCATGAAGGTGCTGAACACGCTGCGCGACAGCTTCAGCGTGAAGGGCTGGCGGGTGCTGGACGAATCGGACGAAACGGGCAACCGCTATGTGCAGGCGTCGATGTCTCTGACGATCGGCGACGGGCAGGTGACTACGACGCGCGCGGAGGGGTCAGGCCCGGTGGATGCGTTGACCAAGGCGATGCGACAGGAGCTGGAGAAGTGGTATCCGGCGGTGTCGCAGTTGCGGCTGGATACGTTCAGCGTGACGGCGATCGACGTGGTTGCGCATGATACTGCGGCGCATGTGCGGGTGACGGTGAGCTTCCACGCCGAGGGGCACCCATCGTGGACGACGGCGGGGGTGAGCAGCGACCTGAACCAGGCGGCGCTGATGGCGATTGTGGATGGATTCCATTATTGGCTGCTGAAGAATCCTGTTTGAGTTTGTCTTAGTAGAGGGACCGGGGCTAAAGCCCTTTTTACTTTATATGCGCGGTTTCAGGGGCCTGAAGGCCCCTGCTCCCTCCGAAGGACAAGGACAAAAGCAGATTCCTTCGCTGCGCTACGGAATGACAAATTAAAAGCGGAATGACAAACAAGAAAGCAACCCGCCCTTTCGCAAGAGCGCGAAAGGATGGGGCCCCCGAAATCCGACGATGATTAGGTTGGCGGCTACTTTGCGGTGAACTGGGCCTCGATGGGGGGCATGGCGTCCCAATCGTCGGTGCGGAAGGGCGCTGCCTGCAGGCCCGCTCCGTTATAGAGATTGGCGGTGTTGGGGTAGTTGTCCCAGGCGTAACGCACCGCAGCGGGCGCGCTGACCTTGGGGCTGCTGACGACGACCGAGTCGCCGACAATTTTGGCGTCGGCATCGATGAACTTCTGATCAGCACCGGCGATCTGGAACCACTTGAGCGGGCCACCATCCTTCGACTTGAGGCCGGCGGCGTGGGTGAACTTGACGCTGATGGCACTGCCTTCGATCTTGCTGGATGCGAAGATCGGTCCAGAGAACTCGATCTTGCGGCCATAGACATTGGCCAGGGCGATCCGGTTGAGGGCGTCGCCCAGCGGCTCCTTGTTCTTGGGATGAACATTGTGAATTTCGCCGGTGTCGAGGACGACCGCCATTCCGGAGTTGGGCAGGGAGAGTATCTTGGCCTGCTGCTCGCGGACCAAGGGGTTGTTGCTGACGTTGGCCTGGCCGGGCAACTGGACGACGTAGAAGGGGAAGTCGCCCTGGTGCCAACGATCTCGCCATGTGGTGACCATCGTGTCCATGACATGGCCGTAGAGCATGACTCCGTGCGCTCCGCCGGTGATGGACTCGCCCTGATACCAGATGGCTCCGCGAATGGCGTAGGGAATAATCGGGTTGATCATGCCGTTGAACAAGACGGTGGGCTGATGCTGGTCGCGCGAAGGATCGCGCATGGGCCCAGGTGCTGAGGCACGCGCGTTGATGGTGAGCGGAGCGGGTGGAGCGCCGGCATCGGTTGGGGCCACACCGTTTACTGCCGGATGCGCCCTGAAGTAATTCTCGCGTGCGTCGAACTTGTCGAGCATGGGCTTGAGCTGCGGGTCGGCGGCCATGGCGTCGCGAGGAATCCATGCCTCGGCGGTGCTTGCTCCGAAGGCGGAGAGCACGATGCCGACGGGGAGCTTGAGTGCCTGGTTAAGATCGCGGCCAAAGAGATAGCCGACGGCGGACCAGTCTGGCACGGTCTGCGGAGTGCAGACCTGCCACACGCCCGTGACATCAGACTGTGGGTCCAGCGCGGACACGCTTTTGGCCTGGAACATGCGAAGTTGGGGATAGTTTGCGGCGGCGATTTCCTTGTCTTCGTTGAGCAAGCCATAGGGCGGGTGACCCTTGGCGGAGACGTTGAACTGCATGTTGGACTGGCCGGAGCCGAGCCACACCTCGCCGACAAGAACATCCTTGACGACGATGGGAGCGTCGCCCGCGCGATCGCCGGCGATGGTCATCTCGAATGGGCCGCCGGCCTTGAGGCCGTAGAGACTGACCGTCCATTTTCCCTGCACATCGGTTGTGGCGGAACGGGTTTGATCGTTGAGGGTGACGGCGACTTTCTCGCCTGGTGTGGCTGTGCCCCAGATGGGCACCAGGGTGCCACTCTGCAAGACCATGTGGTCGCTGAAGAGCGCGGAGGGTTTAACCTGAGCGCCTGCCGTCGCGGTGAGACACAGCGTGACGCAAAGGGATGCCGCAGCACCAAGAGATGCGAAGCGAGTGAGTGAGTTGATGGAGTTCATGGATTCCTCGGTAGTCTGATTGCACAGGTGTGTTTTGAGCAGACTCATCTTACAGGCTTTGTGTGGAACAAGACTACCGGACAAATGAATTAATTATTGACTCCTTGACGGATGATTGTATGAATAGCAACGGGGAGGGGCGGAGACAGGCAGCCGAATGACCGCTTGCACGCCTCATGAGGGACGAATGAAGGCCAGCACTGGTTCACCGACGAGGAAGACGCGGGCGCCTGCCAGCTTCAATGTTCTGGTTAAGCCCACGGGGGCGGTGTGCAATCTGGATTGCAAGTACTGCTTCTTTCTGTCCAAGCAGACCCTCTATCCCGACAGCGATTTCAGGATGGCGGACGATCTGGTGGAGGAGTACATTCGCCAACTGCTGGAGGCGCAGGATGGGCCCACGGTGGCGATTGCCTGGCAAGGCGGCGAGCCCACACTGATGGGGCTGGATTTTTTCCGCCGGACGATTGAGCTGGTTGCGAAGTATCGGAAGCCCGGGCAACAGGTTGAACACTCGATACAAACAAACGGCACGCGCCTGGACGATGCGTGGTGCGAGTTCTTGAAGGAGCACAAGTTTCTGGTGGGGTTGAGCGTGGATGGGCCACGCGAGTTGCACGATACCTACCGCGTGGATAAGGGCGGCCAAGGAACGTTCGACCAGGTGCTGCACGGCTGGCAGATGCTGGTGAAGCACGCTGTGGAGTTCAATATTCTTTGCACGATTCATGCCGCCAATGTGCAGCATCCGCTGAAGGTTTACCGGTTCTTTCGCGATGAACTGAAGGCCAGGTTCATGCAGTTCCTCCCGATTGTGGAGCGAGGGAGCGCCGATCTAGTGTCGATTGCCAATGTGGGCTGGGGACAACGCGGGAGCGATCCGCGGCCACTGTACACGCAGTCCGGCGACCAGGTGACAGATCGGTCGGTGGGCGCTGAACCGATGGGGCAGTTCCTGGTGGAGATCTTTGAGGAGTGGGTGCGGCGCGATGTTGGGTTGGTGTATGTGCAGCTCTTCGATACAACGCTTGGAGCGCATCTGGGGCAGTATGGGCTATGCATCTTTTCGCCCACCTGCGGCAATGCTCTGGCCATGGAACACAATGGGGATCTGTACAGTTGCGATCATTTTGTTGAGCCGGATTTTAAACTGGGCAACATTCGCGAGGACCACCTGGCCGACCTGACCGCGTCGGAGAGACAGCGCAAGTTCGGCACTAACAAGCAGAGCACTTTGCCTGGCTACTGCCGTGAGTGCGATGTGTTGTTCGCGTGCAACGGCGGTTGTCCTAAAGACCGCTTCATCGCGACTCCCGAAGGAGAGCCCGGGCTGAACTACCTATGCGCAGGCTACAAGCGATTCTTTCAGCATGTGGATCCGGCAATGTGCAGGATGGCTGACCTGCTGCGGCAGGGACGAGCTCCGGCCGAGATCATGCACTGGATTTCTATAGAGGACGAGAGGTGGAAGGCTGTGGCGGCAAAGATTGGCCGGAACCAGGCTTGCCCGTGCGGCAGCGGGAAAAAGGTGAAGCATTGCCACGCTGCCTGAAGGAACATGCGGGGTGGGCGCGGGCGGACGGCCCGTTCTACCGAAGGTGGAATGTGCAGAACCAACATTCCCGTTCCGATCAGATCATTTCCAGTACCAGCAAATTCCAGTCCATGAATCCCTTGTGGCTGAGGGCCGCGCCTGTATCCGGGTGGTAGTACTCGTTGAGAGAGCCGTTCGCTTTGAGATCGGAGGCAAGCAAGGCGATCGTTTTACCTGCTAGGGCAGCGGCTTCCTTATGGAAGCCGTATCGCTCAAGCCCCTTCCACGCGAAGTAGTTCACGATGATCCAAACAGGCCCAAGCCAGTTGCTGGGATTGGAGCTGAAGGCAAGAGAGTACATCGATTCGCGAGACGAGAGCGAACGGACGCCCCAGCGGGCACAGAGCCGGTCATCGGCAAGATAGTTGATCTTCACCAGCTGGGCGGCCTGACTCTGCGATGCGATACCGCAGTAGAGAGGAAGGAATCCGGTGAACATCTGAATTCTGATGGGCAGGGAGTTCCAGGACATGTCCATGCCGCGAGTCACGCTGGGGATGAGTTCTGCGCGCCGGTCGACACACTGGACGTCGACTGAATAGTAGTAGCTGTCTCTGGGATCCCAGCAGGCCGTCTGTATACGCTGCGTCAACGTTCGGGCCTGCGTCGAGAGGCGATCATGATCCAGGGAGCGTCCCATGCGCCGCGCCAGTTCTGCCGATGCCAACAGGTCCTGGTAAAAGAGACAGTTGAGCAGAAGGTTGGCGGATGAGAAGAAGGGGCGGCCGAAGGTGGCCGGGTCATTGTCGTCGCCAATCGCGACATCGTCGCCCCAGACCAGCAGACCAATCGACGATGTGTTATGCGCGGTCCAGGCGTCATAGAAACGCAGAATGGTGTCGAAGTACGGCGTTAGCCAGTCAACTTCCCCGCGCTGATCTGCGGCAAGCAGTCCGAGCTGGCCGAACACGGGCTTGGCCTGATTTCGCGATGTAGCGTTAGACCCCAGAAGCCGAAATGGATCTGGGTCGGTTGCGGTCATCATGATTGGGATCTGTCCATCGGCAGAATCATGCTCAAGAAAGTTCAGCAGACTGCCTGAGACGTGCTCGCAGAGCTTTTGCTTGAGCGACTCGTCGTGTTGCAGCGAGGCAAGACGAAAGAGTCCCTGGCTCGTCCACAGGGTATCCCAGTCCCAAAGTTGAGTTGAGTACTGCTTGCCGGGCAGGCTGGGCGAAATACTGGGGTGCTTGAGGATTCCATCGGGGGCCCGCAGCAACTGCGGCGCATTGGCCGCGAAATAGCGGATGAGTGCCTCTGCGTGTTGACTGCGCTGCTCAGCGGAGAGGGACGGCTGGTTGTGCGCGGCGTCGGGTGGGCGCTGTTCGCCAAAAGCGGTCAGGATGGAAGCAGTGCTTGAAGCGGCCAACCCAGTTAAGGCATCGCGTCTAGAGATAAAGGTCATACCCGTAATCTAAACTTAAACATGTTGGATAAAGCGGCTCTGGATGAGTTCCAGCAGTCCCTGATCCGCACTCTTCCATATCTCTTCGTTGAAGATCTCGACCTCGATTGGGCCGTCGTATCCGGTGGCGTCGACTGCCTGGCGCAGGCGACGCAACTCGATGATGCCGTCGCCCATCATGACGCGCCCTGCCGGAATGCTGGTCAGAGGTACCGGCCAGTCCGATACATGAAGGGCCACAATTCTGCCGCGGGCACGCTCGATCTGATGCATGAGATCTGGGTCCCACCATACATGGAAGGCGTCGACCACAATCCCCACCGCAGGGCTTGAGAGCTGCTCGACCATGTGGTTGGCCTGCTTCAAGGTGACGACTACGGAACGTTCCGCGACATACATCGGATGCAATGGTTCAATGCCGAGCTTGATGCCGGCTTTTTCGGCGTCGGGCAGCACTTCACGCAGGCCATCGAGGACGGTGGCGCGCGCATCGTCGAGCGTCTGCCCATGGGGCGGCCCGGAGACGATGCAGAGGACCGGAGCGCCGAGGATTGCAGCCTGCTCGATGGCGAGTCGGTTGTCGGCGATGCGTTCGCGGCGCTCTGCCGCAGTGGGCGCAGAGAACCAACCTCCACGACACAGGCTGGAGACGCGCAGGCCTTCGCCGCGAATTAGCGCCGATGCCCTGGATGCGTCGCCGTTGAGTTTATGCCGCCAAACGCCGATGGCCGCAATGCCGCTGCGGGAGCAGTTGCGGACCACTTGCTCAAGCGACCATGGATCGGCCGTCATCTGGTTGAAGCTGAGTCGTTCTATCAAGCTCATGAGACACCTGCCAGCAGCAGGAAGCTGCGTATTCTTTGCATCGCCAATTCGGGGTCGCGTAACACACCAGCCTGGTCTGCAAGTACGAACAGTTCGCAGAGGTGTGCGATGGAACGCGCAGATTCCGCGCCGCCAATCATGCGGAAGTGGTCCTGAAATCCGTTGAGAAAAGCCAGAAAGACGACACCTGTTTTGTAGTGCTGCGTCGGTGACGCGAAGATGTGCCGGGAGAGCGGCATGGTGGGTGAGAGAAGCTGCCGATAGCGGGGAATATCGCCGGCGTCGAGCGCTGTGAGCGCAAGCGACGCGGCTGGAGCGATGGCGTCAAATATCCCGAGCAAAGCATCGCTGTGGCCTTTCGCGTCTCCTGCGATCAGACGGTCATAGTTGAAGTCGTCGCCAGTATACATGCGTACGCCGGGGGGAAGTTGACGGCGCATGGAGACTTCCAGGGCCGCATCTAGTAGGGAGATCTTGATACCATCGATCTTTCCCTGATGGGCGTGGATGATGCCGAGGCAGTTCTCCATGGCCGCTGAAATATTCTTTGTGCCCCAGTAGCCCTCCAATGCTGGATCGAACATCGACCCAAGCCAATGCAGGATGACCGGTTGGCGAATCTGTGCAATAACCTTTGCGTACACCGATGCGTAATCGTCGGCATGACGGGCCACGGCGGCCAGGGCTCGGCTTGCCATCAGGATGATGCGTCCGCCAGCGTCTTCAATCGCCTCACATTGTTCCAAGTAAGCGTTGGTCACAACTTGCAGGGTGTGCGGTTTGTTTGCGTGTAGATGGTCGGTGCCTGCGCCACTGGCAAGCAATGCTCCTAGCGATTTAGCAGCAGCCGTACTGCGTTGGATAAGCTCCAGCGCGAGCGGCCAGTCCAGTCCCATTCCGCGTTGTGCCGTGTCCATCGCCTCAGCCACGCCAAAGCCAAGCGACCAGAGATATTCACGGTAAGCGAGGGTTGCCTGCCAATCGATCGCCGCATGGGTGAGCGGCTGCGCTGTGCACAGAGGGTCCAGCACAACATGGGCCGCCGCAAAAGCAACGCGCTGCTGAAATGGCCCGCGTTGCACCGGCAGTAGTGGCTCGTGGGAAGCCGCGTAGCTGTAAATCGAGCCATCCACACGCACCAGCTTGACGACAGAGTGCAAGGCTATGCCTCCAGTTCCGGCACATCGATCCAGCGACGCTGGTGCCAGGATTTGAGGCCAAGTTCCGCCAACTGCACACCACGAGCCCCTTCCAGAAAATCATGGGGAAATGGCGCATCCTCCACAACGTACCTGAGAAACATCTCCCACTGGACTTTGAAGGCATTGTCGAAGGTCTCATTATCCGTCGCATCCTTCCACTGCTCGCGAAAGCGGAAGGGGTTCTCGACGTCCGGGTTCCAAACAGGACGCGGCGTATTAACACTGGATTGTGTGCGGCATTCTCGCAGACCGGCGACGGCGCTGCCCAACGTGCCGTCCACCTGCAAGCTGAAGAGTTCATCGCGGTATACACGAAACGACCATGAGGAGTTGATCTGCGCGACGATTCCTCCCTCGAGTTCAAAGGTGCCGTAGGCTGTGTCGTCGGCCGTACACTGGTAGGAATTTCCCTGCTCGTCCCAACGCTCGGGGATGACGGTGCCACCAAGGCACTGCACAGCGCGCACCCGAGCGAAGGTGTGGTCCAACACATAACGCCAATGGCAGAACATGTCCAGGATGATGCCGCCGCCATCCTGCTTGCGATAGTTCCATGAGGGCCGCTGGGCGGGCTGCATGTCACCCTCAAAGACCCAATAGCCGAACTCTGCACGCACGGAAAGGATTCTTCCGAAGAAACCGTTGTCCACCAGACGCTTCAGCCTGCGCATGCCGGGAAGAAAGAGTTTGTCCTGCACCACTCCATGCTTCACGCCTGCGGCTTTCGCCTGCGCCGCCAGCCGCATCGCGGTTGCCGAATCTTCAGCCAGCGGCTTCTCGCAATACACATGCTTACCCGCGGCGATGGCCGACTCTACGCTGGGAGCGCGCAGCGCGGTCAACTGAGCGTCGAAGTAAATTGAATCGTCGGGGTTGGCGAGCGCGCTGGGCAAGTCGGTGGTCCAACGCGCCACCCCATGCTCTTCCGCAATCTGCCGCAGCTTTGCAGCGTTGCGCCCCACGAGGATCGGATCGGGCATCAGGCGCGAGCCGTCCGCCAGCGCAACCCCACCCTGCTGTCGAATCGCCAGAATCGACCGGACCAGATGCTGGTTCAGACCCATGCGTCCGGTCACGCCATTCATGATGATTCCGATCCGTCTGTGGTCCATCGGA
Source organism: Acidobacteriaceae bacterium (assembly GCA_035510935.1). Classification (GTDB taxonomy): domain Bacteria; phylum Acidobacteriota; class Terriglobia; order Terriglobales; family Acidobacteriaceae; genus Edaphobacter. The sequence continues at coordinate 2,299 of DATKGA010000188.1, read as the reverse complement.
TTACTCATTTCTCACTCAGTCTGCCGGGGCCGAAACTGGATTACTCTCCGCTTCGCGTAGGAAGCTGCGATTGCGCTGCTCCGGCCCAAACCAGAAGATCACGATCATCAACAGGATGGATCCGGCCTCGAATATGGTCAGCGCCCAGGAATATCCAAAGTGGTCGCGCAAGATGAATTCTACTGCCGTGGCGGGTGAGGCGAGCAATGTTCCGAGCTGGTATACAATTCCGGGAAAAAGGCTGCGTACCATATCGGGCGAGAGCTCATTGAGGTGCGCCGGGATCACGCCAAACGCTCCCTGGACCCCCGTCATCAGCAGGGTCGAGCCCGCAACCAGCACACCCAGCGAAGTACCGAAGGCCCACGCCGGAATGCACAACAGCGCCATCGCGAGTGCCAGCATGATGGCGTTGCGCCTGCCTATCTTTTGCGACAGGTGGCCAAAGCCGATGGCGCCGAGGATTGCCCCGATGTTGAACAGAATGGGTATGCCGTACAGCGACTTCATTGCGAAGATGGACTTAGCCGCAATCCCTGGGATCGAGTTCAGAAAATCGGGATAAAGATCCTGCGCGCCGTGCGACAAGCACAAAAGCACGCTCATCATGAGCAGCAGGTAAAGGAACATTCCGCGGTGCTGAAGAAGTGAGCCGAAGATCTGTTTCATGGAAGCTGGGCGATGCTGTTTCCACGCCTCGGACTCCGGCGCAAACAGAGTGAGTAACGCGATCAACACCGCCACCGGAGCACCCACAAAGAACAGCGACCTCCATCCGAAGGCAGGGGTCAGCGTTTGCATCGCGACCGATGCCAGCAGATAGCCCATTGAATAGCCGGACTGGATCATGCCAGAGAGCACGCCACGGAACCGGCGCGGCGAACTCTCCATTGCATACGAAGCACCGATACCCCAGTATCCCCCCATACCGATGCCGTACAGCGCGCGACAGAGCACAAAGACCAGATAGTTGGGCGCAATCCCAGTGAGCACCGTACAGAATGAGAAATACAGGACACAGAAGATGAGTGGACGCTTGCGCCCTAACCTGTCGGCAAGTGCGCCGAAAAACAATGCACCCAGAGGCCGCATTGCGAGGGTCAGAGTGAGCGTGAATACCACCGACGCCTTCGAGACATGGAATCGCCTGGCCAGCGTGTCGAACAAGAACACGACTACAAAGAAGTCGAACGCATCCAGCACCCAACCCAGAATGGCTGAGCCGACAGCGAACTTCCAACCCTTCGTCTTCCGGTCGATTGTCGTCTCAGCCATTATGGGATGGGGCGCTGGGCCGATACCACTACTAGGAAATGGTGGGCAGTGAGGGACTCGAACCCCCGACATCCTGCTTGTAAGGCAGGCGCTCTAACCAGCTGAGCTAACCGCCCGTGGCGTGCGGGACAGACCCCAGTGTAGGTGAGTGCTGAGGGGGATGCAACGCGCGCGATGAATCTTGCGACGAAAGCGAATGAGGGAGATGCATTTACCACAGCGTTAGCCCACGGCAAGCATCCCACTCCCAGCATGGCGTGGCAAACGGTCCAGGCATTCCGACTAGAATAGCGACATGTCCTACGTCGCAGCGGTCGACCATCTACACAGTCTCGGCCAGGAGCTTGCCAGCGCGGCTGTGCGGCGGAAGTTCGATCTGGCCCACATGCGAGTTCTGGCGGCGGCGCTGGGCGATCCGCAGCAGCAGTTCCCCGCAGTACTGATTGCGGGAACCAACGGCAAAGGAAGTACGGCGGCGGCGCTGGCCAGCATCTGTGCGGCCGCCGGCCTGCGCACGGCGCTTTATACTTCGCCGCATCTGACACGGGTGACCGAGCGCATCCGCACCGCCGATACGGTGGAGGGTTCAGCCGGTGCTACGGGAGCACACGGATTACTCGAGATTCCGGAGGAGGCATTTGCTCGACTCTACTTCCGGGTGGACGAGATGGCACAGAGGCTGGTAACGGACGGCAAACTGCCGCATGCTCCCAGCTTTTTCGAGTCGCTCACTGCGCTGGCTTTCCTTTACTTCGCCGAACGCGGGGTGGAGATCGCGATTCTGGAAGTAGGCCTGGGAGGGCGACTGGATGCGACCAATATTGTGGATCCGATGCTCTCGGTCATTACGGACATTGCGCTGGACCATCAGGAGTATCTGGGGGAGACGATCGGGGAGATTGCGCGGGAAAAGGCAGGAATTCTGCGGCGCCATGGCACGGCGGTAATGCTGCCGCAAGATCCCGAGGCCAATCGAGCGATTGCAGAGGCTGCGGTAAGACTGGGCGCGCGAGTTATCCTCCCC
>DATKGA010000187.1:0-20997 GCA_035510935.1 Acidobacteriaceae bacterium | reverse complement strand
TACCACCAATACCAGTAGTTTTGCAGAGCTGCAGGAAACTTCCACGGGCATAAATTGGATCGTCAGGACTTCGCCTGGCACCTCAACCTACACAATAGTCAACACCGGGCAGTATGATGTGTTTTCCAATGGGAGCTATTCCGTTAGTTGCGCCGTGCCACCACCCGATAGCTGTGCAGCCTTATCATCTCTCCATGGGTTATCGACGAATCAAAACGTCAACCTGACCGCCGGCGAAGTCATCACTTATACCACCAATACCAGTAGTTTTGCAGAGCTGCAGGAAACTTCCACGGGCATAAATTGGATCGTCAGGACTTCGCCTGGCACCACACCCTACACAATAGTCGATACAGGGCAGTATGACGTGTTTTCCAATGGAGCCTATTCCGTTAGTTGCGTCGTGCCACCGAAGTATACGGTAACGGTGAACACGGATACGACGACCGGAACGGCGAGCAACTGCACAGTCCTGAGCACGACGGACGCGAACTGTAGCCTGCGCGATGCGGTGGCTGCTGTTGCGGCGAATACGAACGTGAGCAGCAGCAATCCGGCGACCATCAATTTCTCGCCGACGGTCTTCCTCGCCAGCAACACCGCTGCCCAAAATACCATTATCTCGACGAACGGGACATTCAATCTGCCGTCCAATACAACCATCCAAGGGCTTACCTCGGGGAGCGGCGCGTCACTGACGAATCTGATCACGATCAATGGCAACGGCAATGCCACTGGCACCAGCAATAGTCAGAATGGCTATACCTATAGCGTGATTACGGTAGCGAGTGGTGTTACCGGTGCGGCACTCAACAATCTGACCATCACCGGCGGCTACACCAACGACTCGATCGGCGGTGGCGGCATCTACAACCAGGGCACGCTGACGATCAACAGCAGTTCCATCTCCGGCAACAATTCGTACCCCACAGGCGGCGGCATCTACAACACGGGTACGCTGACGATCAACAACAGCACCATCGCCTCGAATGTGGTTCATAACGGCAACAGTGGCGGCGGCATATCCAGCACAGGCCCCTTGACATTGAACAACAGCACGGTGAGTGGAAATACCGCTTCCAGTGCCGGGAACCCCGATGGGGGTGGAATTTATTTATCTGGCTTTTTCACGGCGACGGTGGTCAACAGCACCATTACCAACAACACGTCGAACAGCGGCGGCGGCATTTATGTTGCCGGTTTTAGTGGTGTTACGTTGAACCTTACAAATAGCATTGTGGCTGGAAATTCCGCGACCGGAACCTCTGCCAGCTTTGCCGACCTGGAGAACATCGGCGGCTCGTTCACCGCGGGCAGCAATCTGGTTTATAACGGAGGCGCCACCGCCACACCTAGCGCATCCGTGCCCAATCTGGCGCCACTAGGCAACTATGGCGGCCCCACGCAGACCATGCCAGTGCTGCCGTCCAGCCCAGCCTTCTGTAAATCGGAGTCCGGCACGCAAGGAACGACCACGACCGACCAGCGCGGTGTGACCGTACCCACCCAATACAGCAGCTTCTATTGCACGGACTCGGGTGCGACCAACTCCGCGTACAGCATCGCCTGGACGACGCAGCCTGCGAGCAGCATCTTTGCCGGAGTAGCCCTGAATCCGGTCCCTGCCGTACAGTTTCAGGACAACGGCTTTGCCATTCCCGCCACCGGAACGATTCAGTTCAACGATGCCAGCACCTCGCTGCTGAACCACCCCGTGAACGCGACTCTGAGTTCCAGCGGATCCGCCAACCTGAGCGGCAGCAGCTTCACAACCGCCACCACCGGCGACATTCTCCATGCCTTCTACACGCTTAACGTCGGCAGCTTTACGCCCACGCTCTCCAGCGCATCCAGCAGTACCTTCAATGTAGTCAGTGTCAACCACTTTACGTTGACCAGCGTGCCTGCGACCGCAACGGCGGGCACAGGTTTCAATGTGACCGTAACTGCATACAGCAGCACGGACAACTCGGCTGTGGCGACGAGTTATACCGGGCCGATTACGTTCACCTCAACCGACACCAGTGCTGTCTTCCCAACGGGAACGCTGAATCTAACGGCGGGGGTTGGCACGTTCAGCATCACGCTGAAGACCTCGGGGACGAAGACCATTACAGTGGCGGATTTGAGCGGCTCGCCCAGTCTGGTCAGCAGCAATATCGCTGTCAGCGCGGCAGCGGCGGCGACGATTACGGCGTCGTCGGGAACACCGCAGAGTGCGGTGATTGGCGCGGCATTTACCAATCCCCTGATGGTGCAGGTGCTGGATGCATACAGCAATCCGGTCAGTGGCAACGTGGTCACGTTCACTGTGCCCAGCAGCGGGGCCAGTTCTTCGCTGTCCTCCTCCTCCACCTGCACTACCTCCTCGACGTCTCCCGTGGGCACCTGCTCTGTAACGGCTACGGCGAATGGTACGGCGAGCTCCACCGCCTATACCGTGAGCGCGAAGGCAACTGGCGTGGCCACGGCGGCGAGTTTCTCGCTGACCAACAGCAAAGCCAGTCCATCTTTAACGGTGACGGCATCGCCCACTACGCTGGTCTATGGCCAGCCGGTGACGATCAAGTCCACCTCTTCGATCACCAGCGCAGGGGGCAGTTCGCCCACCGGCGCAGTCACGTTCTACGACAACACGACTACTCTCTCGCCCACGTCGACGCCCTCGAGCGGCGTCTCCACCTTCAGCACCACGGCGTTGGTCGGGTCGCAGACCTACGCGGCAGCGGCGGCGGCGGACAGCAATTTCAACGCTGTGGCTGAGTCGTATGCATCGGCGATCGTAGTCGGCAAGGCAAGCTCGACGCTGACTGGCCCGACAACGCAGCCTGTGCTGGTGACCGTGAGCACGGCGGGCAGCGTACCTGTGAGCATCACCGGACAGTACAGCGGCACCGGAATTAGCACGCCAAGCGGCAGCGTGGGTTACACCATTACACCTAGCGCCGGGGGCAGCGCTGTAGCCTCCGGTACGGCAACCATTAGCTCCGGCGCAGCCACTGTTCCGGTTGCATCCACGCTTGCAGCAGGCAGCTACAACATTGCGCTGACCTATGCGGGAGACAGCAATTATGCGGCTGCGACGGGCATTACGGTCACGCTACAGGTGGGCCAGATCGCGCAGACGATCAGCTTCTCGCCCGCAACGCCGGTGACCTACGGGGTCTCGCCCATCACACTGTCGGCAACAGGCGGCAGCTCAGGCAATCCGGTCATTTTCAGCGTCGTCTCCGGGCCGGGAACCATCAGCGGCAGCACGCTGACGGTAACTGGCGGAGGCACCATCGTGGTGGCCGCAAATCAGGCGGGCAACACAACCTACTTGGCTGCAACGCAGGTGACGGGAAACATTGTAGTGAATCAGGCCGAACAGACGATCAGCTTCTCGCCCGCAACACCTGTGACCTACGGGGTATCACCCATTACGTTGAGCGCAACGGCGACCTCCGCTCTCGGCGTCACCTTCAGCGTCGTCTCCGGGCCGGGAACCATCAGCGGCAGCACGCTGACGGTGACTGGAGCGGGGACCATTGTGGTGGCGGCGAATCAGGCAGGCAACACGAGCTACACGGCTGCAACGCAGGTGACGGGAAGCATCGTGGTGAATAAGGCGGCATTGACAGTGACCGCGAACGCGGCCACCAGCGTCTATGGAGCGGCGTTACCAACCTTCACTGGAACTATCACCGGTGTGGTTGGAAGCGACGGCATCACGGCAACATACGGCACTACTGCGACGCCAACTTCAGCGGCCGGAGGCAGCTACACGATTACGGCCACGCTGGTTGATCCCAGCTCGAAGCTGGGCAACTACACGGTGACCAACACGCCGGCGGCCCTAACCATCACCAAGGCAACTCCAACCGATGTGCTGGCGGCCTCGGCCAGCTCTATCCTGACCCAGAACACCGAGACGCTGACGGCAACCATCAGCTTCACTGCCAGCGTTCCCACCGGCTCGGTGAACTTCCTGGACGGCACTACGCTGCTCTCCACGGTTCCCCTGACAAACGGCGTGGCCGTGCTCAGCACCGCAGCACTCTCCATCGGTTCGCACAGCATCACCGCGGTGTATAGCGGCGATACCAACTTCGTCTCCGTCATCAGCGCTGCGCAGAGTATCACGGTGCAGGACTTCAACCTGACCATCTCCATCAGCAGTGGGAGTGGGAGCGCCTCGGTGACTAGTGTGACCGCGCTACCGGGCAGTGCGGCGGTATATACGTTCACGCTGAGTCCGGTGGGCAGCGCCACCTTCCCGGCAACGGTGACGCTGTCGGCCAGCGGCCTTCCCGCCGGTGCGACGGCAACCTTCTCTCCTGCGACTCTGGCCGCGGGCACTGGGTCGACCAACGTGACGATGACCATACAGCTACCGGCGACGACCTCGAAGCTGCAACCGGCGAACCACTTCGGCCGCGGACTCGGACCGTTCACGCTTGCCCTGCTGCTGCTGCCCTTCGCCGGGCGTATGCGTCGGGCGGGCAGGAAGCTGGGTCGCGGCGTATCGCTGGCGCTGCTGCTGACGATTGGTATTGGCGCAACGGTTGGTCTCACCGGCTGCGGCTACTCCACCGGCTTCTTCGGACAGGCGCAGCAGACCTACACCGTGACCGTGACCGGGACATCCGGCGCGCTGGCGCACTCCACTACAGTCACACTGACGGTTGAATAACTAAGGAGAGAGAGATGCAACGGACGATTTGTGGAAGTGTGCTCCTGTGTGGTGTGTTGATGACGGCGGCCATGGCGCACGCGCAACAGGCGCATCCCAATCTGCTGCCGGGGATCGCATCGGCGGATGTTGCCGTTACCTATAACCTGGAGCGGGCCAAGATCGCCTCCAGCAACTGCGGCTGCTTCTGGATGAACGGGGCAAGCGCGGAGGTTACCGTGCCGGTCTATCGCGGTGTCAGCGCGGTGGGCAGCTTTGGTGGAGCGACCGCCTCCAACATCACTCCGGGTGTGGACCTGAGCAAGTTCACCTATGTCTTTGGGCCGCGCTATACCTACGACATCTCGCGCTATACGGACCGCTATATCAGCAAGCATGCTGCACAAGTTTTCGGCGAGGCACTATTCGGGGGCACTCATGCCTTCGGCAGCTCCTTCCCTGCAACCGGGGGGGCCGTTCCCACAGCCAACTCCTTCGCTATGCAGTTGGGCGGCGGAGTGGACGTCGCCCTGAGCCGCGGCTTCGGAGTGCGCGCAATCGAGGTGGACTACGTCCGAACCAGCCTCCCCAACAACGCCTCCAATACACAGAATGACCTTAAAATAGCTTTCGGCGTTACCTACCACATCGGCAAGTAGAGGATAGATTCGTTGTAAGTAGCTTTCCCAACCTGATGGGTCCCGGTATTTCTGTACCAAGATGAGTGTTAGTCATCTGCTGATTCGACCTGCCCTTAAAGTCAGCTTTTCGCCAAGTTCGCGTGACGCGTCTCCGGGACGGTGTGAACTTGCAGCAAACTCCTGCGAGTAAACTCCAAGCCAGTGTTGCACCGACCGGTTGAGACCGCCCCGTATTCAGGGAACTTCGCTTTTCTCAGTTCATGCCAGATTCCCTACACATGATCAGAGTGCGATTGAAATCGTAAGCCTCGAGGAGTAGGCTGGCAGCCATAGGAACTGCCATGCGAATCGGCCCCTGTATCGTCCTCCTCGCACTCACCCTCACCCCAACAGTTCTCACCCAACCCATTTCTGCACAAGCACAGGTAGCTCCGCAGTATGTCAAACCCTACTTCTACAAGGCGCAGAACACGCACGTTCAAACCCTCGCCGACGGCACCACCATCACCACCGTCAACACCTCTCAGATATGGCGCGATGCCGACGGCCGAATCCGCCAGGAGAGCTTCAGCACGGGAACGAATGGCACGCTAGGCCACTCCGTCAGCATCAACGACCCGGTGGCACGCATGAACATGAATTGGACGGTCGGCAATCCTAACGCCGCCAAAGTTGTGACGGTCAATCACTATCCGCAGCCGGTCTCCCGATCCGCGCCACCTCCACCTTTGCCGGTCAACCCCCAGCCAGTCCCGCAGCGCTATTACCCCACTCGGACCGAATCTCTTCCGCCGCAGACCATCGACGGTCTCTACGCCACGGGCACCCGCAATACCCGCACCGTACCCGCAGGCTACGATGGCAACGACCGCGACATCACCGTGACCCAGGAAACCTGGATCTCGCCCGACCTCGGCATCCAGCTCCGCCACATCAGCGACGACCCTCGCACCGGCAAGACAACCTACGAGATCACCGACCTCCAGCAGACCGCTCCCGATCCCGCCCTCTTCAAAGCTCCCGAGGGATACGAAGTGAGGGACACAACTCCCACTCCTGCACCCGCTAGATCGCAGGTCGGGACAAGCCTCAGCGGGGCGGAGTCGGATACTATCCTGCTGAATGGCGGGTGCAGTCCCCTGTCGAATGCCCTAGAAGGTGAGTGGAAGAACGTCGATACGGCGACACGCTATTTGAAGCGAATCATTGTAAGTGGGGCGACAATGCATCCGTATGCTTCATGCGGCGGCGGCATGGGAGAGTGCGATTGGGGCGTCCTTCCGGCGCAATGCTTTGCCTCTAGAGTCGATAGCCGCGAACTCACCGCAATGGTGGCAACCTCTGATAAAAACTCCATTCGAACATTGATTACCGTTACGCTCGAATCTAAAGGACGGTTGCGGGTACAGGGATTCGACACCTTTTCCAACGGCGACCGGCGGTCCAACTACAGCAAAGTTGAATATTTCGCTAAATCACATGAGCCGTCCGTCCTGACTGGGGCAACGGGTGCTGTGTTGACTGCTCCGTTTGCGAGTCTGCGGACGGGCACGCTGACCGTATGGGAGTCCGGGAATGCATCGCTTCTGGGATGGGACGCAATCCAGGCAGCGCTGGCGGCAGATTTCCCCCGATTGCGAGTTACATTCAGGCTGGTGGACGCCCAGATATTTGTTGCTGAGCTGGCATCAGCGCGTGCGCAAGGCTCTCTGCCCGACGTGGTCTTTGTCGACAATCATTCGCAGGTGGTGACTATGATTGCTCAGCAATCTGTGGTCCATATGATAGGCCAGCCACGATTTGAGCCATCGCGAGGCTGGTGGTTTCTTATGCAGCAGGGGGCACATCCAGCGGCAGCGAGTGCGTTCCTTCTCTGGCTGGAGGACGATCCTCATAGAAAGGCCCCGCCGTATTCTACGGTGGGCCTGACGCAAGCAGATAAAGCAAAGACTTCGCAGGTTGCATCTAACGCGGTGCTGGCCATCTCACGTCAGAAGCGTAACCATCCGGAGATGGACAAGGATGCAGCAGACTTCGACTCGTTCTGGGGCACAGACTGTGCGAACTCGGCAGAGATGGTACGCCCGACGGTGAAGTTTCTATATGGCAATCGGAGGATTGCGTTTGCTGCCCTAGCCACTGAAGCGAAATCCGATGGAGGGAAAGTAGCTTGCGGCGGCTTGGTACATTCCTTCCTTGTGTTGCGCAAGCGCAATGATGTTTGGAAGGTGTTGTTGCTGAGGCAGAGTGTCTCACTCCCGCAGGCCGTGAGCATGGCGGACAACTTCAACCGACTGGGGCTTTCGCCGGGCAAGGGCGTGACTCCAGCTGCGCCGGCTCTGCTTGCGCCATACGACGGAGAGAAGCAGATACGCTTTCCCAAGCAGGATATGTCATGGCAGCAGACTGCTATAAAGCCGGCGGCTTACCTGGTGGAGTCACAATATGGCAATCCCAGAGATGACCTTGAGCATTGGAGTGCGCCAGCGATTACATTTGTCGATCCAAGCCAGTATGGCGATGTGGTACGCATGCTGGAGCCGTTCGGTCAGGGGATGCAGCCGCATCGCTGGCGAGTGTGGGCTGTAGGGAAGGATGGCCAGATAGCCTTGAGCGAGTGGCGAACGGTCAACTTCACAAACTGAAAGGTTTCTGCGTAGGGTTACACTGAACGCACCATAGCTATCGATCCTGATCGCGAGAATGCATATGCGTGCCCGTTGAATAATTATGATTCTGACAGGCAATGACGTACTGGTTGCGACGGAAGATTCACTCCGGTTCCACAAACGGCGCATCCGGGGTGCGCGGTTTACCATAGTTCCGGCACTGATCCGAGTTGCAGCCGCGAGTCAGCTCCGCTGCCTCGGCATTCGTCATGTACCAGGTTCGCACCGATCCTCGCAGTGAGCTCATCAGGTTTGCCTCAGCACTTGTCCTCTCCTGAATGACCTTCGCATCTGTCGTCGGATCGGCTGCCCAAGCTGTCCACATCTTTTTCAACCGCGCCTCGATGACATCGCGATCCTCCGCCAATCCACACTGCGACAGGTCGTATGCTGCATAGCCTGCAGCCTGGTCTGGAGCGTTCTGCACCACATCACGCAGCCAAGCCAGCAGCTCCGGCGGATAGCTAGCCCGTCGCGCCTTGAATATATTGTTTATCTCGAAGAACGTGTTCAGTTGGTCCATTTCATGTGAATTGAGATAAGCGACCCCCTCCGCAGGTTCGTAGCGTAGCAGGATCGCCAGTGTCACTCCATCCTGTGACTTGTCCGTCCATCCCTTACGTACTGCTGGAACCACTTTCTCTGTGGCAAATCTTGCCGCAAGCTCTGCCTTCCACTTCCAACTGTTTTGGGTAGCACGCGTCCATGGCTGAGCAAGTATTGCCGAAAGACAATCGTCCACCTCCGGCAAGGTTGCATCTGGAAGAGCCGTCACCGACTTTAGCTGTAGGCTGATAGTGGCATCACAGGCATAGCGGATCACATACGGTCTCGCTGCCTGTGGGTCGAGTTCGACCAGCCGTTTGATGGCATCGTTGGGATCTCCCATCAACCCTGGTCGAGCCTGATTCAACATCACCCTCAGGGCTGGCTCCAGCGAAGTATCCTTCAACTCCGGCCAACGTGTTTCCAGTAGCATCCGCTGTTCCAGCGTCGACATCGAGGCGAAGTCCTCCAGTACCACCGGCTTCACCGCCGCAAGCTGTGCCGGGCTGAGACTGTGGTCTTCAAACAGGAGATACACCGCAAAGCGCCGACTCTGTCCGACCCGCTGCGGTAATGAACGAATCATAGTATCGATGTCTGCTGAGTGCTCTTGTGCCGCCCGTTTGGTCGCCTCGTTGTTGTTCACTCCAGCAATCATTGTCCAGCCCTGCATCATCTCCCCGCGCATCAAATGACGCGACTGTTCCAGCGCATCCGCCAGATCAAAGAACGGGGCTGTCGACACGTCATTCCACGCCGCCTCCAGCAGAGAAAGCTGAAGATCAAGGTTTCGTGTGGATGCAAGCGCCAGCCGCGCGTTCTGGCGCATGTCTCCATCAGCCGCCAGCATCATCCGCATCTTCACCCGCAGTGCATCGTCACCTCCCAGGGCCGCCAACTCCGCAACCGCAGCCAGCCGAGCGGTATGGCCCTCCTTTGTGTTTGCCGCGCCTGCTATCTCCGCAACCAGCTCACTAACCTCCGCGCTCTCCATTCCCTCAGGCATCTCTTCCAGATCGATTCCAACTGTGTTCGTCACATCCGGCTGAGGTCCTCCAAGTCGCCGTGTCGTGACTCGTATCTCGTAGTGTCCCGCCTGCCGGAAGACAAAGCCTTCGTTGAGCACTAAGGGAATCCGCAGTTCGCCGGTGGTAATCGGTGGGCCTACCACTGAGTAGTCATGTCCGCTCTGCCCGAACCATTGGGTCCAACCCTTCGTAGGTGTGATCTCCACCTTGTCCGCAAGATCGCCATAGAGTGTCGCATTGACGAAGAGGGGTGTATCTCCTGAAGTACGGCGAAAAACCAGATCGAGCTGAATTCGATCCCCTAAATAGAATTTCGTTTTCCCGTCGTGTGGCTCAAGTTGAACCTGGCCAACCGCAGGTGCCCCTTGAACAGTAACGCTTGGCCTTTGACTCGCCGCGCACAACCTGGTGGCGATAAACATACACATAGCCATCGTCCTAACAGCCAGCCCAAACCGCATTCGGTCTACTTCCAGCATCGCGACAACCCCTCTGTGACTTGACACCCACGATACGACCAAAGCGGTGGCGGAGGAAGTGCTTCTCGTTGTCGAACCAGGGGCGAGGGAGAGTTTATGGATTAGTATGCAGAGATGAACACACGAACAGTCGAGTGACCTTCCTGCAAAGTCCGGCGGTCTCAACCGGTCGATGCAACACTGAGCCGCTCATAGACACGTCTCTCGGCCTCTCGATTGAATTGCAAAATAAGACTTTCAACCAGAACGTTAAAACGAGTACGCTTTCAGCCATGCCAGGCCTTCGTCTCTTCGTAGCCGGTCTATTCACGCTTACGTTTGTTGCGCAAGCCCAGGACCCCAATAAAGCCTCCGGCTACATCACTGCGGTTCAAGCCTCCGGTGACTTCGATGTCGAAGGCATGCACATCCACCTAACGCCCACCACCCAGTTCTGTACGCACACTGCTACGTCTTCGACAACTCCGGCGTCCAAGCCCGCCGCCTTCTATCTGGGTGAACCCCTCGACGCCATAGGCCATCTCGACCACGCCACGCGCACCCTTACCGCCGCACAAATCATCCTTGTACCCCCCTCTCCGGCCAAGGTCAGTGGCACCGCAATCATCGATCTCATCCCTCCCGCTCCCCCCGCGCAGTCCACAACCGACCTCTCCGTTCGCGCCGACGGGTTCCTCCTTCACATCACCGCGAAAACAAATCTCAACTTCGCGGCTCCCCTGAACTCCATCTCCGACATTGCTACCAATCAGTGGATCGATTACTCCGGCGTCCAGCAACTTGATGGCACCGTTCTGCTAGACTACGCAGGCATCGGTCCCAACAAGGTAAACCACACGGAAGATAAATTCCGCACCAAGACCGACTACGATCCGGGCGCGGTTCCCGACGATGCCCACCAGAGCGGTCTCAGTAAGGCCTTCAAAGGCATCGATGCCCGCAAGATCCCGCCGTATCACAACCAGGACATGCAGACCCGCGTCGAGCTTATCGGAAATTCGCTCATTCCCGCTTACCAACTTGCGCTTCCCGATTCCGACCCAGGCAAGATTCACTTCCGCTTTCAGGTCATCGACTCCACTAAGTGGCGCGATGCAGTCAATATGCCCAGCGGTGTCATCGTTGTCCCCTACCAGGTCGTCGAGCGCATGCATAACGATGACCAGCTCGCCACCGTACTTGCAGACAACATCGCTGAAGTGATCGAAAAAGACGCTATGCGTACTAACTCCGTTAGTAATAAGGTTCTGGCTGCTGACCTCGCTGGCGACGCGGTCAACATCATCGTACCTTTTGCTGGACTCGCCACGGACCTCGCTGGCGGCGGCGTGGCGGCGCATGTGCATACGCTCGAACTCCAGCAGAGTGGCCGCGTTAGTCTATGGTTCCTCCACGATGCAGGGTACGACATCAAGCAGGCACCTCTGGCTTGGTGGCTTCTAGCACCTAAATCCGCCAAGCCCGTTGACGCCATCACCTTACCGTCCCGCGCCCTCACACTCTATATCGCGCTAGGCACTACCTGGCACGCCGCCCCCGACTCCGCCAAGCTGCCTTTAGATGAAAATGTTCCTGATCCGCGTGAAAAGTCATCTTCTCGGTAAAGTGCTCCGGACGATGCCCACGCCCGTCACTTTAATGGGATCGCCATTTTTCGTGCATATCAGCGCAACCTGGCCCCGCCTCGAAGTTCCTGCCGCAGTCGATTCACACCATATACATACAAACCCACCCGCTATTGACTTCTTCCTCCATCGGCCTACCATGTTCGCTATGAAGAGATGGGCCCTGTCTCTCGTTCTATTGCTCGCCGCCGCGCTCACCGCGCGAGCCGGCACCGCCGGGCCCTTACCCACTGTGTGCGCTGCGTTCGAGACTACCCCGCTCATCTTTCGCGCCCGCACCCTCCCCGACACCCTCCAGATCGTCCCTAACCTCCAAATCAATCCCGGCCAGCCCTCGCCGACCTTGGGAGTCGGGGGCTACGGCCCCGTCATCCTCAGCGCCCGACTCCAGGTTCTGGAGGTCTTCAAGGGCGATCCCGGCCCCGAGATTACGGTCGTCAACAGCGATGGGCTGTTCCGCAAAGGTAACGAATTCCTCATTTATGCTGCTACCAGATCCCAGAACCCACTGGCCGTCAATACCCTCGCGCGCACCAACGTGGTCACCGAGCCCTACGCCGTCGCCGATCTCGTCTGGCTCCGCGCATATCCCACCGCGCCGCCTACCGCCAGCATCTTCGGCTCAGCCACGTTGGGCCCCGGCATCACCGACACACCCACCATCTCCGTCACCCTCACCGGCCCTACCGCCCTCACCGCGTCGCCCTCTGCCGACCACACCTACACCTTCAAGGATCTTCCGCCCGGCGCCTATACCGTCACCACCATTCTGCCCGCCGGCTACACTACCGCGCGTGACAAGAACACCGCCGCCGTCACCGTCGCAGCCAAGGGATGCGCCGAGGTCGATTTTCCCATCCGCTACGACACCCACATCCGCGGCCTTGTCACCGACGCCGCCGGCAACCCCGCGCCCAACGTCCCCATCGGCCTCCTGAAACCAGCCCCAGCCCAAAGCCTCATCGGCTTCAACATCGTCAACTTCCAGAACACCGGCCCTGATGGCCGCTACGACTTTGCCATGGCCGATCCCGGTGACTACTGGGTCGCTTTCAACTACCCCGGCCCCAACAGCGCCACTCCCTACGTCCCCGTCTACTATCCGTCCGGGTCTACGCAAGCCTCCGCCCAGCTCATCCACCTCGGCGCTCTCGATTCATCTGCCACGCGCGATAACATCAACCTCGTCCTCTTGCCGCCACTCACGCCCGTTACTCTCCACGTCCACGTCGTCAATCCCGACGGCTCACCCGTCAAGGCCAACGTCATCGCCAACGACTCGCTCACCCCCAATCGAGGCCAGGGTTTTACTGCCGACGCCAACGGCAACGCCGACATCACCCTCTTCGCCGGACGCTCCTACACGCTCGTCGCCACTACCTACGACATGCACCAGCCCTCCTGTGCTGGTCCCGTCAAATTCACCGCCGCTGCAGGCCTGCAACTCGGCACCCTCACCCTCGACAAAACCACCACCGCCTGCTCGGCCCTCAAGCGCTCGAAATAGTGCCACGCCCACGTCGGTGCCGCATTCATAATGGCTTTCGTCGTGATGGGTGGTTCAGGTGCCTCACATGTTATGGAATCGCAATCAAGTGAACTGCCCGTGAAGTCTTAGAGATGTATATGAAGCGCCCGTGGCATGCAGCTTGTCGAGCAAGAGGCTCTGTTGGGCGCTTCGGATACATCGACTTGAAGGAAGCCGCTCTTCGGGGTGGTCTATGTATTTTCTATCGGACTGCAACGGGTGGTCTGGGTCGCGGGACTGGAGTTGCGAGCCGGGTGGGTCGGTCGCGCGCATGGACTATGCAGAAACGGGTGGTCTTGAAGCAGCTTCGGATGGTAGTTGGGATAGTTTCGCGAGTTGCACAGTCTCGATGAGGCGCAGGGGTGGTGTTTATGCCGGAGCATATGGACGGATCGAGGTTGGAGTTGCGGGCTCATGCGGCGCATAAGTGGGTGAGAGGTGGAGAACGCGGCATCAGTTGATCTGCGGAGAGCCGTTCCACGACGTGCATGGATCCTCCGCAGGCGGGACAGCTCCAGTGGGTGGACGAGCAAGGGTGATCTGCAGCAGGCGATGCGGTTTGAGCCGGGATGTCGACTGAACTGGCGAGCAAGTGAAAGCAGAGCGGCAGCAGCGAAGCGCGTTGCCGGTTGGCGAGGAATCCGAAGTTGCGGATGCGCATGAAGCCGCGTGGCAGCAGGTGGAGCAGGAAGCGGCGCAGGAACTCGTCGATGGGAAGAGTCATGAGCCGCTGCTTGTTGGCGTGCGCGGAGTCTCGCCAGCGGAAGGTGACGTTGCCATCTTCAAGGGCGACCAGTCTGCGATTGGAGATGGCGACGCGGTGGGTGTAGCCGCTGAGATAGCGCAGCGCATGCTCCGGTCCGCCGAAGGGCGGCTTGGCATAGACAATCCAGTCGTGGCGAAACAAGGATCGGAGCCATGCGGCGAAGGTCCGTGGGTCCGCAAGTGGGACGAGGTGGCCATAGAACTGAAGCTTGTCCTGGTGGAAGGCGGTCTTCAGTCCGGCGACGAACTTGCCGCGAAAGACGCGGCTGAGCACCTTGACCGGCAGGAAGAACCTGTGGCGTGAAGAGATCCAGCGCGTGTGGTTGGGAGCGAGGCCACCAGCGGCGGCCACGCAGTGGACATGGGGATGAAACTGGAGCCGCTGGTTCCAGGTATGGAGCACGCTGAAGAAGCCGATCTCCGCGCCCAGATGGCGGGGATCGCGAGCGATCTCCAGCAGGGTTGCGGCACTGGCCTGGAAGAGCAGGTTATAGAGCACACGCTTGTTCTGGAGCGCGAGGGGAGCGAGTTCGCGCGGCAGAGTAAAGACGAGGTGCACATAGCGGGTGGGTAGCAGCTCTTGTTCGCGTGCCAGGAGCCAGCGCATACGCGCGTTCGCCTGGCATCGTGGGCAATGCCGGTTGCGGCACGAGTTATAGGAGATGGCCGTTGTATGCCCGCAGGCGGAACATCGATCGCGATGGCCGCCGAGAGCGGCGGTGCGGCAGCGGGTAATCGCGAGCAGGATCTTCTGGTGCTGCCAGGTGATCCAGCGACGGCTGCGTTCAATGAAGCTCTGCCCGGCAGCGCGAACAATATCGGCCATCTCCAGCGGAGGCCGATCTATGCGCTGCGTATCGGTTCTCCCGGTGCTATGAGCGTGAGTGCGTCCAGTGGGCTGGTGGTTGCGCTGAGATGGCGATGCGAGAGATGAAGATAGATCGTGGTCTCTTCGAGATCGCGATGTCCCAGCAGCATCTGGATGGTGCGCAGGTCGGCTCCGGCTTCGAGCAGATGTGTGGCGAAGCAATGACGCAGCGTGTGGGGATGGATGTTCCTGTGCTCAAGGCCGGCTCGTTCGGCGGCGTGCCTGCAGGCCAACCAGACAACCTTGGTGTTGATGGGACGGTTCGCGGTGCGCCCGCATCCCCCGGGAAACAACCAGGTCGACGGCTTGTGCTTGAGTCCGCGCCAGTACACGCGCAACGCGTCCAGCAAAGCTGGGCTCAGCATGACATCGCGGTCCTTGCGGCCCTTGCCGCCCTGAATATGGATGACCATCCGCTGACTGTCGATATCGCTGATCTTCAGATGTGCCACCTCGGCACGGCGGGCACCGGTGGCGTACAGCGTCATCAGCAGAATGTGATAAACGGGTGTCTGTGCTGCATCGATAAGACGAGCGACTTCTTCCCGGCTGAGCACCTGCGGCAGGTGCAGAACCTTCTTCGGATAGGGCGTCTCGGCGGTGCTCCAGGTCTGCTTCAACACCTGAGTGTAAAAAAAGCGCAGAGCGCCCAGACGTTGCGACACCGTGTTCTGCGCCAGCTTCCACTCACGGAACATGGCTGCCTGATACTGGCGAATGTGTTCCGGGCCTAACTGGTCGGGCGGACGATGGAAGTGCAGGGCAAAGTGCTCGACCGTGCGAATGTAGCTGCGAATGGTTCCCAGGGCGTAGTTGCGACGCTCCAGCTCCTCAATCATGATCTGACGTAAATGGGTCACAGAGATACCCTCCCCTGCGACACAACCTACCGCAACGCCACAACCGCTCGCTCAGCCCCACGCGCAAGCGTCCGCCGCAAAGCGGCTTCGTTCAAGTCAGCTTTTGTCCAAGTTCGCGTCGGGCGCGTCTCCGGGCCCGGGTGAAGTTGGCGAATCGCCGCGTTTTCGAACTCGAATGCAGCATGGCTCTTGCAAAACCTTCAGGAGCGGTACAATTCGATCGAATCGGTGACGAAAATGGAGATTCAGATGAGAGAAATTCCTAAATGTAGCTTTGGGACTGTTTTCGCGACGCTGGCTTCAGCGATTCTCTCGCTGCTGTCCGGATGTGGTGGGGGATCGCCGGCGGTGACGACGAACACAACCAACACCGCTGTGCCAAGCATTTATGTGGGTAACTTTTCAATGTCGGGTGTCTATTCGGTCCTGCAGTTTGCGCGGGCTGCACAGGGCTCAGCTACACCGATTGCCTCGCTTTTGTTGCCCACTGGATTTGAGATCGACTGCCTAACTACGGACAGCACCAACCAGATTTATGTAGGCGGAGCCCTCCAGGTCGGAACGAGCTACACCTGGGAGGTGCTTGTGTATGCGGCGGCGGCGTCCGGCAGCGCTACGCCGGTGCGCACGATTGTCGGCAGTAGCACCAGCTTTCTGACGGTGTCTGAGGTGGCGGTCGACTCCTCGGGTCTTCTGTATGTGCTGACCGATCTGCCCGCTCCGATGGTAGCGGTGATGGCGGCCTCCGCGAACGGCGTGGCGTCGCCACTGCGAATGATTACAGGGCCTGCGACGCAGATCAGCGGGGGCAGTCTGGGGATCGCGGTCGCTCCGTCGGGAACACTCTACGTGTCCAACACTGGGGAAGGAGTCGGGCCGGGAGCGGTGCTGGCCTTCACGCCGACTGCGAATGGGAACGCCGCGCCGGCGCGGGTGATCTCAGGTGGCAGCACGGGGTTCGGTGCGCTTTACGGCATGGACACGGACTCTAGCGGGAACCTTTACGTGTTGAGCATCGGTCTGCCGATTGCTCCAGGCGTCATGACAACCATCGAAGAGTTTGCGCCGACGGCGAACGGGAACGTTGCGCCGATCCGAATGATCGGCGGTAGTAACACAGGGTTGACGGACTCAAACGTAATGCGCGTGGACAACTCGACCGGCACGATCTACGCGTCAATCGCTGGGTTGCCAGTGAACCCCAGCGTGGAGACGTTCGCAGCGACCGCGTCTGGGAACGCGACTCCGACGGCTTCGTTTACTTCGACGGCCTGGAACGGATCGGGCTACTACGGGATCGCACTGCGATAGAGGTGATCTAGGTGCGGAGCTCTTCGGTCAGCGCCTCACGGCTCAATCTTACCTGCTCGCCGGTGGCAAAGGTTTTGACGGTTGCCGATGCATGTCACGGTCGTAGATCGCTGTGATGTCCAGCGAAAACTGAACGCTGGACATCACACAAAAAGGGGAGGACGTTTCACCCGCTCCATGGGCAATGGGAGGAGCGGCTTCTCGAACTGCCTGTGAAGTCACCTTTTCACCAAGTTCGAGTGGGCGCGTCTCCGGGCCAGGTGAACCCGCCGTATTGCGGGAGGTTCGACTAGCGGCTAGTTCTCGGAGGGCTTTTCGATGTGGTCGATGACGAGGGTATCGATGGGGATTTTAGTGGGCGTGAGATGCAAGCCGAGGGGTTGGACGTCCCAATGGAGGACTGAGTTGGGATCATCCCAATCGGTGTAGCCCGGGGGCAGCTTGGAGTCAGGATCGTCGACCCAGTTGAGCACAAAGTCGTAGCGGCCGGTGAGTCCGGTGTGATCTTCGACGGGATGCCCCGCGGATCTTACGGAAAGGAAGTCAGTGAGGTCGGCCATGGTGGCGTTGTAGAAGTTTTGGTGAAGCTCCTCTCCGCGCCGGTCTTCGACTCTGACGCTGCCGTCGGAAAGCTTCATGCCGGTTGGCAAGATCGCGCCGGGTTTGGACTCGGTGAGGTGCGGATCGTGCTTACCGAGGTCGAGGGACCAGCCGGAGATGGGCGGGCCGGGAACCATGTGGGCGACGAGATGGCAGCGGTCGGCGAGCATGGTTTGCAACATCTCCCGGAACATCGGCTTCTTGTCGAGAGTGAGGCCCTGCTTCTGCCAAGCGGCGCGGTCAGCCTCGGAGACCTTTGCGTCGATGTCGTAGTGATCGCTAAGCCAGGTTGGCGCGCCCGAGAGTCGGTCTCTCGTCCAGTAGGCCATACCCTGCGGGTAATAGGCCATGAGGAGGGTCGCTATCAGCGGTTGGTCGATGGTCCGATAGCCATCGGGTGTAATCCCTGTGATGACGTTACCTGCGGAGGGATTCGGCTGGCTGGGGCGGATGGAAACGACGTCGAAGGCGAGGAGTTTGGAGTCGACGGATGGCGTGGGAGATGTGGGTGGTTGAGCGAGTGCACTGGGAACGATCAGGGCAATGCATCCGGCGACAAGGGCGAAGCTGGTTATGGTACGACGATGTAGCTGGAGGCAACAGTCCATAGAGGAACACCTCTTGAGGGGCTTACCCTATAGACGTTCGTGGCCTGTTATTGCTCGGATTAATTTTGGGAGCATCGGCTAGGGGGTTGCGCGGAATTTAAGGTCGGGGCTGTCTTCCGAACTGCCTGCAATGTCGCGCCTTTTGAGCAAGGTCGCGGGGCCAGTGTGCTCGGCGCGTCGCCCCGCACGCCTTCGGCGTAGATGACATTTTTCACTCGAAGATGGCAGCATAACATTGCAACCGGTGGCAGCATAACATTGCGCTGGGCGGCAGAATTGATTGCAGTCAGCACAAAAGCATTCATTTCAATTGAACGATTTTCTGGACCACATTCTCGAAGCCATCAATCGGATCGAAGACTATACATCCAGTCTGGGCTATGCCGAGTTCTGCCGGAGTACGCGTGACCAGGATGCCGTGATCAGAAACTTTGAGATCATTGGAGAGGCCAGCCGAAACATCGCACAGAACTTCCCCGAATTCGTGGCGGCACATCCTGAACTGCCAATCCTTTCTGCCTACGACACGCGCAATGCGCTGTTGCATGGGTACTTCGGCGTTGATCTTGAGATCGTATGGCAAGCAATTCATCGCGATCTTCCATTATTCAAGCGCAACATTCTTGTGGTACTCGCCTCGAAGAACTAACAACTCCCGATATTGTTTCCCGTCGCCCATAAGCCTGCCCACATGGTCAGATTATGAGCGCTTTTTTCTACAAACACGTCTTGAAAGGATTTTCCCGTGAGAATTGCCGCCAGGCTGAAACTCGGCTATTACCCCCTTCCTGTCGAGCAAGGCCCGATGTTGCGGGCTCAGCTTGCCTTCCCCAATGCCCCAACCTCCGCGCTCGATCCCTGCTGTGGCACCGGAGCCGCACTGCACGCGCTCACCGCCTCGTCGAACACAACTCTGTATGGCGTGGAACTCGACGCCAACCGTGCAGTCAGCGCCAAAGAGAGCGGCATCCAGACCATCCAGGGCAACGTCTTCGACGTGCGTGCCCGGGTCGAGCGGCTTTCCTTCCTCTACCTCAACCCGCCCTATGACTTCGAGGTGGGGCCCCGCTCCAACGAGCGCATGGAAAAGCTGTTTCTCGGCCACACCTATGCGTGGCTCAAACCCAAGGGCGTCCTGCTGATGGTCATACCCTGCAAAGCCGTCTTTGACGTATCAGATACGCTGTCCACGCGGTTCAAGGACATCGCCATCTACCGCCTAGTCGGTGAGGAGTCGGAAAAGTACGATCAGTGCGCCATCTTCGGTGTTCGGCACAACAACAATGGTCACGAAACCATTCTGTTGCGCCAAAGCATCTCGCGGATGATGTACTACCCCAAGCAGCTACCAGTGCTCACGCCAGAAGCAGATCGGATGTTTAGCGTTCCGCCCTGCGGCAACGTCGAGATCTACCACGTCGGGCTACCGCTCGATGAGATCGAGGATCGTCTCATCACCAGTAATGCTTGGAAGGCCGCAGTGCCGCTCTTGCTTCCGAAGCAGGAAGTTGCTGGCGGAAGTCCAATCACTCCCCTTCATGGTGGCCATGTAGGTCTGCTGGCAACAGCCGGCATGCTGAATGGCAAGTTTGGAGAGAGTGAGCAGGCACACTTGGCTCACTGGAGACCGATCAAACACACGACGACAACGGTGGAGATCGAAGACAACATGGAAATCACCCGCACCAGGGAACGATTCTCCAACGAACTCGCCATCGTCTTTGTCGACGGCAGGACCCAAATTCTCACCGAGACCAAACAAGACGAACCAATGGTTGAAGAGGGTGAGGGTACTGAGGATTCTGAGACTCCAGAGGACGCGGCAGCGGCTGCGGAGTTTGAGGAGGACGATGACGACGACGTTGACGAGGAAGATGACGAGGATGATGACAATTTGGTCGAGGTTTCTCGGCTGAATTCACCCGGATCATGCAAGTTGTTTCAACTGGGACGTCTCACTATGACGCGAGGAGTCCAATCTCTCGTTGTGGATGGCTTCGATCTGGGTCAGCTAATGGCGCGCTACAAGCGTGGCGAGTGGGGTGATTCAGACAAGGAAGACATCGACTCCAACAACCGTGCAGTGAAGAAGGGCGGTGCTCGTATCTTCTCCAGCTACGATGTGCCCGAATCACCCGATGGCCGGGTGTGGATCATCACCGAGCACGATCGTTCCAGCACCAATGTCCTATTGCCGACCGAATACTGATTTTCTCCCCGCTGATGCCCCAATTCCCTCCCCCACCTGACGCACGCCGGGTTTGGGAGGGCTTTGGCATCGGTGGATTCGGCATTTAACTTTGTCAACCAGCAACATACACAAGAGCTCGCCAATCCCCGGCGACATCATTCAACTCAATCTCACCGAAGAAACGCTGTTCCCGTAGAGGATCAGAGCGTTCTTCCCTCCCCAAGGAGAATTACCATGAAGAACGCCCACCTACGACTTACCCAGGTCGAATACTCCGTCCAGTCCAAGAATTGGTCTACTCGCGTGGAAGTTTGGTGCGATCGCATGGCCACCGAGGACAACACCACCCACATGCTTTCGATTTTCGGCAATGATTCTGAGATGGCCGCTGTTTCGGGTGCGATCTCGACTAACTCGCGTCTCACTGCCAAGCTCCCGGATGGCTCGAAGCTGGAGCTTTTCATGGGCCAGAAGCCAACCACATACCGCGGCCACCTCTCGATCCCCGGCCGCTTGCGTCCCGTGAGGCACATCCTGTGCTTCTCAGAGGCACTCATGCAGAACGGCACAAACGGATCAGTCACGGTCCTCCACAATGACGACACCCTCATTTGGGCAACCGTC
>DATKGA010000186.1:0-12150 GCA_035510935.1 Acidobacteriaceae bacterium | reverse complement strand
GGAATTGCTGGCGATCGTGAAGGCCAATGCCTACGGGCACTCGCTCGAATTGTGCGCACCGGCTGCGGTGCGCGCGGGTGCGCAGTGGTTGGGCGTGACGAGTGTGGAAGAGGGTGTGGCGGCACGTGCGTTGTGCGCTGATGCGCAGATTCTGGTGATCAGCGGAGCTTTCGCCGGAGAGGGTGCGGACGTGGTGCGCCACAAGCTAACCACGGTGGCATGGGAGCCGTGGCAGCTGGATGAGTTGGAGAATGCTGCGCGTGCGCAAGGCGCCGAGGCTGGTTCGATTTCTGTTCATCTTGAAATTGACACGGGAATGAGCCGGCAGGGCGCGGACCTGGATGGACTCACGCCGTTGCTCACGCGCTTCGGGGCGGGTTCGCCATTGAAGCTGGACGGAGTGATGACGCATCTCTTCGCCGCCGATGAAGCCGATGGAGCGATTACGCAGGAGCAATTGACGCGTCTGGCTTCTGGTTTGGAACAGGTGGGGGCAGCGGGCGTTCACGCCGAGTGGCTCGATGTGGGCAACTCGGCTGCGCTGCTGAGCGGGCAGGCGGCCGCGATTGGGGGAATCGCAGCACAGTTTGGAATGAGGGTGTTGATCCGACCTGGATTGGCACTTTATGGGCTGACACCGCAATTCGATCCAGGATTTTGGGCAAGTGAGCCGGCGGCGCTGGCGGAAGCGCACCGACGATTGGAGCCTGTGCTGAGTTGGAAAACAAGAGTGGTTGGAGTGCGATCGGTTCCGGCGGGCGCAGTGGTGGGATACAACGGAACGTTTGTGGCGACCGAGCCGATGAGGCTGGCTCTGCTTGCAGTTGGGTATGCGGATGGGCTCGATCGGCGACTGGGCAATCGGTTCAGCTTGTTGGTGCGCGGGCAGCGGGCTCCGCTTGTGGGCCGGATCAGCATGGACCAGGCGGTGCTCGACGTGACGGAGATTCCTGGCGTGGAAGCCGGCGATGAAGTGGTGGTTCTGGGAACACAGGGCGATGAGACGATCACGGCTTTCGACCATGCTGAGGTTGCGGGGACGATTCCATGGGAGGTTTTCACGCGGATTGGCCCGCGCGTGGCGCGCATTGCAATCTAGTTGCAGTCGCCGACGGCGCCGATCTGGTGACTTACGGTCTCTTCGCCGCAGTCCTTTAATCCGGCCGCTCCCAATGCGGCTTCGATCATGGCATCGATGCCCATGGCCGAGTTGAGAAGCATGTGGTAGAGACCGCGCGCACACCACTCCTGCTGATAGAACTTGCGGATGACGGCGGCGCGGCGCTTGTCAAAGGCGGCAATCATCTGGTCTGCCTGATGTGCCTGCTTGGGAAATGCATTCATGAACCACTGGCGTTTGGCCTTGGCAGTGGCATAGACGAATATGTGGAAGCAGCCGGGATGGCAAGCCAGGGCGCAGGCCGCTCCGCGGCCCACGAGGACGCAGTTCCCTGTTTCGGCGGCGCGTTCAATTTCTTTTTTGAGCAGCGATAGCATGCGCTCCGAGTCAAATACCTGGTCGTCGCCGATGCCGGTCATGGGATAGGCCGAGTCGTGCCAGAAGACCTTGCCGTAGCGGTAGTACCAGGGGTCGAGGCGCTCGTCGAATTTGGCGGCCAGTTCCGGGGAAACGCCGGCAGCTCTTGCCGCAGCGGAAACCAGCTCGGAATCGAGTCTCTTCCAGCCCAGGCGGACCGCAAGCTGGTGGGCAAACTCGCCACCGCCTGAGCCGTATTCGCGCTCTACCGTGATGACGTTAATCGGCGAATGCCTCATGGGAAAATTGTCCCCCGCGAGTGGAGAATACAACGGAAAGGGGCGATTTAGGCAAGAAAGCTCTACGCGACGAACGGCAGAGTTTGTGGCGGACGGCGGGCTGGACACCTTGACGGTCTACACAACTATGTTGTAGATAATCTAGGTATGGGTAAGCCAAACGACCTCGTTCAAGGAACACTCGACCTGCTCATCCTCAAGACCCTGCGGCCTGAAGCCATGCACGGCTGGGCCATTGCCAAACGCATTCAACAGATCTCCGGCGAAGTGCTGCAGGTGCAGCAGGGCTCGCTTTATCCAGCGCTGCATCGCCTGGAACAACAAGGATGGATCAGGGGCAAGTGGCAGGAAAGCGAGACCGGGCGGCAGGCAAAGTTCTACGCACTGACGGCGGCTGGACGAAAGCAGCTTGAGGCGGAGACGGCGAACTGGAACCGGCTTTCGGCGGCAATCAATCTGATTGTGAGCGAAGCGTAGGAACAGGGAATAGGGAATAAGAACGGTTCTCGGCGTATGGATAGAGAGAACTGGCTCGGAGGGAGATCGACGATGCGGTGGTGGGATCGATGCACGATGACCTTCCGGGCCTTGTTTGGACGTAGTGCTGCTGGGGCGCGGCTCGATGACGAGCTGGGTTTCCATCTCGACAAGCAGATTGCCGAGAACATTGCCGCGGGCATGAATGTGGAAGCGGCACGGTATGC
The DNA here is from genome assembly GCA_035510935.1 of Acidobacteriaceae bacterium. GTDB lineage: Bacteria > Acidobacteriota > Terriglobia > Terriglobales > Acidobacteriaceae > Edaphobacter. Next base: position 9,670 of record DATKGA010000186.1, on the reverse strand, counting down.
GGCGGTTCGCAGTTTCGGTAACCCGGCCTTGTTGCGCGAGCAGACGCGCGCGTCGTGGAGCTGGGGCTGGCTCGAGTCTTTGCTGCATGATGTGCGCTATAGTGTACGGACGCTTTGGCGCGCACCGGGGTTTTCAGTCATGGCGATTGTGGTGATGGCACTCGGTATCGGCGCGAATGTGGCGCTGTTTACCGTGGTGCGGGGCGTTTTGCTCAAGCCGCTGGCGTTCAGGGAGCCAGGTCAGCTCTTTACTCTCTACGAGGCGGATTCGCATCACAAGGGCCACAACGGCAATCTTCCCGTTGCTTTCGGCAGCTTCACGGCGTGGCAATCGGCCACGCGCAGCACGGTGGAGATGGCCGCCGTATCCCCGTGGCAGGATTACAACGTGTCCGCGGAAGGCGGGAAACTGCCGGAGAAAGTCGATGTGGCCTGGTGCTCATGGAATTTCTTTTCAGAGCTAGGCGTGACGCCTGCGCTGGGGCGCGACTTTACGGAGGCAGAGGATGGGCCGGGTGCTGCGGCGACTGTAGTGCTGACGAATTCATTCTGGATGCGGCGCTACAGTGGCGATCCGGGAATCATCGGGAAGTCGATTTGGCTCGATGCCAAGCCGTACACGGTGATCGGCGTCCTGCCGCCCTCTTTCGTCTTCTCGAGCGCGTTTGGGGGCAACACGCTGCAGATCTGGTTGCCGGTGAAGCACGAAGCGCCGCCCTCGCTCCTGACCACGTTTGAGCATCACGAATTCCTGGTGATCGCACGCTTGTCGCATGGCGTCACTTTGCCCATGCTCGTCGATCAACTCGCCGCGCTGCAAAAGCAGATTCAAATCTCTCATGCAAAGCCGGCCGTTCACGATGGGGCAACGGGTCACAGCATGCTCGATGACTCCGTCGAAAACTATAAGACGCCGCTCTACGCGCTGCTTGCCGCGACCGGATGCGTGCTGCTTATTGCGTGCATGAATGTCGCGAGTTTGCTGGTTGCGCGCACAGCTGCGCGCGGCAAGGAACTAGCGATTCGCTCCGCGCTCGGCGGTGGAATGCTGCGGCTGATGCGCGAGCGGCTGATGGAAAGCCTGCTGCTTTCGGCCGACGGCGGGGCATTGGGATTGATGCTCGCGTGGGGCGCATTGCAGTGGCTGGCCCGGGCGCGGGGCGACATGAATCGCGTGGAGGCGATCCACATTGATGGCGTGGTGGCGGCGTTCACACTGGGCGTGATTGCATTCTCCGCGTTGTTCTCCGGGCTCGTTGCCGCGTTCAGTTCCGGCGGCAAGCGTCTACTCGCTACGCTGCAGGAATCGTCGCGGGTACATAGCGGTGGAACGGCGCGAGCAGGGCTGCGGCGGTTTCTGCTGGTGCTGCAAGTCGGACTGACGGTCGTGCTTCTGGTGGGAGCTGGCTTGCTGCTGAAAAGCTTTCAACGGCTGCGCAGCAGCGATGTTGGAGTGCCGGTGGACAATGTTCTGACGATGCATGTGAGCTTGCCGGAGGCGCGTTACAAAGAGCCGGTGCAGCAGGTTGCATTTCTTGAGCAGCTGATTGAGCGGGTGCGCGCGGTTCCTGGCGTGCAGGCCGCCGGGCTGGCCAGCGTGGCTCCCGGTGAAGGCTGGAATGGCGATCACGCGATGACTGTGGTCGAGCATCCTCCGCTGCGGTCGAACGAGGTGCCCGATCTTCTGGTGCGCGGAGCGGAGCCGGGCTACTTTGCGGCGATTCAGCTTCCGCTGCTGCGTGGGCGTATCTTCACGCGGGACGAGCGGCTAGAGCGAGCGCATGTCGTCGTGATCAGTCAATCTGCCGCGCGCGTGCTCTTTCCAAACGAGGACCCCATCGGCAAGCATCTTAGGACAACAACCGAAGATACGGTATTCGAGGTGGTTGGAGTCGTTGGCGACACGCTGTGGAATGTAAATGCACCGATGATGCCGACGCTCTATTGGCCGCTCTACGGCAACGGCTACAGCGTCGCAACAATCGTCGTCCGCGCGACGCACGATGTGGAGTCGCTGGCGCTGCCGGTACAGAAGGTCGTGAGTCAGCTTGATCCGGATCTGCCGGTCTCGGATGTAATGACACTCCGGGAAGCAATCGGCAAAACCACGGTGGATTCCGAGTTCGATTCGTTGCTAGTACTGGCCTTTGCTGTAATCGCGCTGCTGCTTGCTGCGGCGGGGCTCTATGGTGTGCTGGCGTACCTGGTCACGCAACGTACGAATGAAATCGGTATTCGCATTGCGCTGGGCGCGCAGCGGGAGAGTGTGCTGCGGCTGATGCTCGCGGATGGTTTGCAACCGGCGCTGATTGGCTTGGTTGTCGGACTGGTTGCGAGCGCGGTGGTGGTGCGTGAGATCCGGTCGATGTTGTATGACACCGAGCCGCTTGATCCGGGAGTCTTCGCAGCGGTGGCGGCGATGCTGTTGGCAGTGGCAGCGCTAGCCTGCATCGTTCCCGCCTGGCGGGCTTCGCGACTGAATCCGATGCAGGCGTTGAGAATGGAATAGGCGCGGAGAGTAGTTTCACCCTCTCGCGCCTATTCTGTCGGATCGCGGATCCTCTTGCAAAAAACTGATGCGAAGTTATTGCGTGACGGGTTGCTCCGGTGGCGCCTTCGGTGCTTTCAGGTGAGGCGCGTTGGGAGATGCCGGTGCACCGGGAGGACTCGGTGGGACCGGCGTGAAGCCTGAGCCTTTCTTGATGCGCAGATCGCCGACGTCGGCAATGAGATTGATCTTGGCCTGGCCGGAGCCGATGCGGCCGCTGACGCTCTTGCTTTCGTCGCCGTTGATGACCAGCGGGTAATCGGAGACGATGTCGCCGTTATGGGTGTGGCCTTCAATGTTGGCTGAGGCTTCGGGCGGAAGCGTCACTTCGACATCGCCTTTGCCGCTCTTGGCCTCGATGCTGTAGTTGCCTGCCGGCTCGACGGAGATCTGGCCGCGGCTATCGTCAACGTAGGAGTCGCCGTAGATCTGGCTCAGGTCGACGTCTTTGGCATGTGTGGTGACGCGGACTTCACCCCTGGCTTCGGTGACACGCAGATCGTCGGAATTGAGCGTCATGTCGCCGGGCAACGCGGCGAGCTGCAACTCAGTGACGGATGTGTGCAGATGCACCGGACCACCGATGTTTTCCAGATGCACGTCGCCGAAGATTTCGCCGTTGAGAGTGACCTTGCCCTTGATTTCGGAGAAGGTGAGGTCATTGCAGTTGCCGTCAGCCGTTAGATCGCCGCCGATTTCGTGGGCGGAGAAATCTCCGCGGTCATTGGAGAAATGCACCTGCACGGAGCCCTGAATCGTGCTCAGATGCACGTCGCCGTGACTGGAGGTGATGTTCGCACCTGCGCCAAGGCCGGCCGCTGTCACATCGCCATGGCCGGAGGTGACGGTCACTTGCGCGCCTTTGGGAACGGTGACTGAAAGATTGAGACGGCCGCTATTGTTGCTGTCGGATTTCACTAGAACAGTGTTGCCGCTGACCGTGATGTGGGCCTGTTCGGCGTCGAAGATGCGCTTGGCGTCGGTATCGGAGTTGGCAAAGGCAACTTCGTGCGCCTGCACCTCGACGGAGGAGTTGTCCCCTGCGGTGACGCTCACGTCGCCGCGGGGATTTTGGATCTGGACGAGAGCGTTGGCGGGGACCTGCACGTTAAGAAGCTGCTGATCCTGGTCGCGCTCGGGCAGGCCGAAGAGGTTGAAGAAATTGCTATCGTCGTGATCGCCCCACTGGGCACGCATTGGGCCCCACCAGCCGTTCCATCCCGATGCCGCGCAGCCCAGCAGCGCAAGCAGAATGAGGATGCCGACAAATCCGCCGCCACGGCGGACGGGGGTGGTGCGACGCAGGTCGAGCGCCCACTCGCCGAGAAGTGCGAGACCGGCGGCGATCAGGAGCAGCGGCCACCAGTGGCCGTACCACGACCAGAAATTGGACGGCGCTATGCGACCGCTATAAATCAAGAGACCCACAATACCGATGCCGACGAGGATGATAGGGCCGACGACCGATGGGACGTGGGGGCCGTAGGCACTGCCATAACCGGCCTTCCACGCGTGGCGCTGGGCTTTCCAGGCTTCGCGCTGCGCGCGCCATGCGGCTCGCTGCTGTTCGCGATAGACGCGCCATTGTGTGCGCGGGTCGTAAGGCGGAATTCCGCCGGGAGGTGTGCCACCGGGAGGAGTGAAGGGGGGCTGGCTGCTCATGACTGTCCTCCCGAACCTCTGCCAAAGTCTTGCGGCGGAGCGGGCACGATCGAGGTCCCGGTCGGTGCGGGCGGCTGGGCAGTGGGGGCAGGTGCAACTCCAGCCCCGTAGGGATACGGGCTGCCGGGATACATCGGCTCATCGCCCGCGGCGGCTAAAGCGGCTCGCTGCGCCAGTTTCAGCACGCCAATTAGGATCAGGAAGAGTGGAAGAAAAATGTTCCAACTGACAAGGTCCGCCTGGTGAAGCAGGGCGACGACTCCCAAGAGGAGCAGAATGGATGGGCCGGTGAGCCGGCGAATCAAAATGTAGCGGTTCATTGAGGGCCCCCTTTGGTGTCACTGATACGACGAACGATGAGCCACGCGCCGAGCGCGATGAAGATCAGCGGCCACAGGAAGTGGACAAAGCGTTCGGCTAGATAGCCCATCTGGTTGAGCAGAAGAATCAGCCCGAAACCAATGAGGATCAGCGCGCCGATGGGCTCCTTGCGGCGCCAGCCTATGGGTGGCACTGGCGGAACAGGAGGGATGGGCGGCGGAATGGGCGGCGCGCCTGGGTCCGTAAATCCAGGACCCCCAAATCCGGGGTTGGTGTACCCCGAGACCGGCGCATAGGGCGGCGCCTGATAGGCTCCGGCCGCTGGAGGTGTGTAGGGCGCTGCGTATGGCGCGCTGTACGGTGCCTGATAAGCGCCAGGCGCTGTGCCGGCCGGAGGCGCGCCAGACGGCGTTCCCATGGGAGGCTGTCCCGGATAATGGGTGCGTGTGCCGATGTTCAGCCAGTTGCCCACTTCATTCAGGCCCAGCGGATCGGGAAGGGGCTGGCCATCGCGCCGCGCGACTGCGGTGTGATAGGCCTCAAACGATTGGTACAGAACCCACGCGGCGATGAAGATGCCGAAGATGCCGTAGTGATCGGTGATGCTGATGAGCACTGCGAAGATGACGACGTGGATAAGGCCCTTGAAGAACTGGCCGTTGTACATCGCGCCTACGCCGGGGATGATTCCCAGGACCGCGGCTGCGACCGGGTTGGGCGCGCCTGCGGGAGGCGGGATAAACGGCTGCTGATAGCTTTGCCACGATACGGAGCAGGGCTCGCAAAGAACCTGCCCTCCGGGGGCATTGCGAACGCAGTTGGCGCAGAGCGGTTTGCCGCAATTCTGGCAATACGCTGTTGCAGCGACATCCTTGTGATTTACGCAGTCCATACTGTGCTCCTTTCCCGTGCTGTTCTTGCGGAGCCGCCTAGAGCGAAAGCAGAGCTGCCGTTGAAGTGGATGCCGGGTTCCAATGCTGCAAGCGCAGTTTGATCGTGCCTGGACTGCGTAGATTCATTCATGAACGTGAGAGAGGTTTCCAGGTAGTCGGGATCATCGATCGCAGGTACTCCAGATTGTTGCGGAGGGTCGACGCGGGAACCTCCATCCTTGTGCGGGGGATTCTGTTTGGATTCTCCCGGTGCAGCAGGTTGAGGGTTATTTTGCTGCTGGTCCTGATTGCCTTCGCCCTGGGTGGAGCGGCGCAGCTCGCGCATCCGCGACTGTACTTCATAAACCAGGCGGAGGTGATCGTAGTAGCGAATGATCGGTGTGGAGGCCATCGTCAGCCGCCGCTCCATGAAAGAACGGATGGCGGTGGGACGGAGATTGGCAATGCGCAGATCGGAGAGGCGAACGCCGGTGAGGTTGAGGGTCAATGCGATGGAGAAGAATGCCATGGCTGCAGTCATCATCAGCCGGGGCTCGGCAAAGCGGCGCACACGGGCCATGAAGCCGGGGCGCTGCCAGGGTTGCGGGATGGGCAGAACGTCGCTGCTGCCGGTGACCAGGCCGTAGCCAGCCACTTGTCCGGGGCCTGTTGCTGCCAGAATCTTATCTAAAAGCCCTTCCGGAACTTCTGGCTCGGTGGAAAGAAACTCCAGCCACTCACGGCCGCGCCGGGACTCCTCAAACAAGGCCGTGCAGGCGGCGCAGGTTGCCATGTGCCCGGTGAAGGTCTTTTCATCCTCGGGTCGCAGCAGTCCATCCAGGGCGTCGGCCAGAAGCGTTTCCCACTGCCCGCAGGCGGGGGAATTCGGAATGTGTGTGCTGCCAGCCATGATTACATCACCTCTCGTTTATTACGTTCCAGGAGGCGCGCCAGTTCCGCGCGGCCCCTGCTGATGCGGGACTTCACAGTACCTTCGGGTATGCCGAGAACCTTGGCAATTTCCTTGTAGTCCAGGTCCTGCAAATCTCTTAGAATGACGGCTTCTCTAAGCTCCACGCTGACGCGGGCCAGCGCATTCTGCACCATCTTGGCCAGTTCCTTCTGGGCAGCGGACTCATGCGGCGACGGACCCTCGGAGGTCAGCCGGTCGATCGGCCGCAGTTCGTCGGTCACGTCCCAGCCTTCGTCGAGGGAACCTGTGGCGCGCAGATTCCGTGTGCGGCGGAAGTTGTCGACCAGCAGGTTGCGGGTCATGGTCGTGATCCAGACCTGGAGGCTGCCGCGCCCAAAGTCGAAGCTGGCAAGATTGGAATAAATCTTCAGGAAGACGTCCTGGGTGAGATCTTCCGCGTCGGCGGCGTTGTTGGTAAAGCGGTAGCAGAGCCCGTAGACACGCCGATGATGCGTGCGGACCAGCTCGGCCCATGCGCCGGAATCCCCGTCCATGCAGCGGCGGACAACTTGGGACCAGTCGATCTCCAGCGGTCTAACCTCCTCGCGCGCCGCGCGAGCCCGCTGCGCCAAATCGGCGGCAGCGGGATTAGCCTTGGGCGGCCCGCCGCGTTGGGAGGCGCCCGCCTCGCTGGGCTGGACCAGTCGCCGTGGAGGTTTGGGCGGGGCCACCAGCCCCATCATGCTCCAGCTTAATGTACCCGCGCAGGCCATAGGGAGCTATACGCATGATTTTGTAGGATGGTTCCGTTGATCGGGAAGAGCCGTCCCGGTCGTCTTCCACGAGCCGATCGAAGCCGAGATACATCTTGCGCGGAGCCCCAGATTACTCTCCGATTCGTTTCGGGGTACCCTTGCGTTGTAAATCGATGGAGCGGGAGGGATCGGGATGAGGCAGCACGAAGAACGCGGGCATATACTTCCGCGCGGGGACCCTCCATGCACTTATCTATTCGATTCGCTTCGAAAATGCTCCTTTCCTGCGCAGGGCTTATTTGTGTTCTGCTGTCGGGCTGCGGCGGATCGGGTTCCGGCAGTGGCGGCGGAGGGGGGTCGGCGCCCTCCAATCTGACCTACCCGCAGACCTCGATCAATGCAACAGCGGGTACCGCCATCGCGCAAGACACACCGACAGTCAGCGGAACCGTCACCGGGTACACGATATCGCCTGCGTTGCCCGTCGGGTTGGCACTGAATGCGACGACGGGAGCGATCTCCGGTACGCCCACAGCAGCATCCGCCCAGGCGATCTACACGGTGACCGCTTCCAACTCTGCTGGATCGACCACAGCCGCACTGAAGATTGCGGTTGGTCTTGCTGCCCCATCCAACCTTGTCTATCCACAGACCTCGATCACGGCATCGGTCGGCACGGCAATTTCGGCGGACGTTCCCACGGTCAGCGGCACCGTCACGGCCTACACCGTTTCGCCTGCGCTTCCAGCCGGCCTAACGCTGGATCCGACGGCCGGGACGATTTCCGGCACGCCCACAACAGTGATCGCCCAGGCGACCTATACAGTGACTGCTTCTAACTCGGCTGGATCGACTACAGCAGCATTGAGCATCACTGTTGTTTTCACTGCGCCCTCAAACCTCGTTTTTTCCAAACCCTCAGTCACAGCGACAGTTGGCGTAAGTTTAGACGACGAGTCAACGGTCAGCGGAACCGTTTGGTCTTATTCGGTATCGCCTCTACTGCCGATTGGGCTCGAACTAACTCAACCACAATTCGGGTGTTTCAACTGTGGAGGAGGGATCGCGGGAATTCCCCTTTGGGAATACCCCCAGGCGAACTATACGATCACTGCATCCAATCCAGGCGGATCTACTACCGCCGTGGTGAGCATCACCGTTGTTCTGCCTGCTCCCTCACAGCTTGTCTATCCACAAACCACAATTTACGCGACCCCTGGTATTTCGATTACACCGCTCACGCCAAGCGTGTCGGGAACCGTCAAGAGTTATTCGTCGAGCCCTTCGCTGCCAGCCGGTTTGACGCTTGACCAGACGACCGGGACTATCTCCGGAACACCGACGGTGGCGGCTCCGAAAACCACTTACACCATTTCTGCCTCGAACAGCGGTGGAAGTGCAACAGCTCAGCTCACCATCACTGTTGCGGCTGCTCCGACCGTCCTACTCGAACTTGGACACGGGGCCGCCGTGAGCGCGGTTCAGCTCGCCTCCGATCGGCTACTGAGCCTGGACGTTTCAGGTCACTGGGTTCTGTGGGGCTACTCGACCGCGGCAATTCTGGCGAGCGGAGATGGGGCGACTGGGCTGATAAACAACCCAAATCAAGGTCCCGTAGCCGGACAGTTTTTTGCTGTGTCGACAGCGACCCAGATACAGCTTTATGCGACCACCGACGGTCATTCCCTCGCCTCCATACCTTTCTCCGTTACGCAGGGGCAAAGTTGGTCGCAGATCGCATCGGACGGCAGCTACTTGTGCGCCGGCAATGCAACCGGAGCTTACTGTCGCGGGAGACTATCACACGGCCTCACCCTATGCGGCGCCGGGACAGGTTCAAATTGCGGACGGACCGGCGGGAGCCAACGTCATCCAGACCATTTCCGTTCCTTCCGGGGCCTCCTCGACGACCCCACAGTTTTCCGGCACCTTCAACTCCTGGTTTCTTGACGGGCAAAGCTTCTTTACCAACCTGTCCAATTACGTATGGATTTATTCGGCAGCGGGTGCGCAGAGAGCTTTGCTGACGACGCTGTCTTCTTCCCAGGGCCTCACGGGGAATGGGGACCTCTTCTGGCAAGGCACCTCCGTTTACACAGTCAGCTCGGGTAGCCTAATTCAGACATATCCGAGCGTTCCTATATTCGGGAACTATTCGGTTTGGTCAAGTGGAACAACGATTGCTATCGTCTTTAACTCGGTGAACCCGATTGTGCAACAAATACAGATCGTCGACTTGAGTGGCTCAGCCCCGACAGCAACCACTCCCCAGTCGTGGCCGGGCATCACCCAGAGTGCGCCACTCGCATGGCAATGGCAGCGCTCCCTGCCGGTTTTCGCATGGCAAGACTCCCAGACCTGGGTTTTAGCGGGACCGATGCTCGTCGACGGACCGAGCCTATCCAATACTGCCCCAAGGTATTTTGGTTACGGGGTGCCATCCGATATGGCAGGCGCTTCGAATCTGGTCTTACTTTCGACCGCGACCGGGCTCCACTTGCTCAACCCAAGCACAGCGACTGATATCGGCGACTTCGGTGACGGTGACGGTTTCGGCCTCCTCGGCGGTTTCGTTCCTCAGAACACGGCTCTCTCCACG
>DATKGA010000185.1:0-10420 GCA_035510935.1 Acidobacteriaceae bacterium | reverse complement strand
GGGGGATCTCAACCAAGATTGAGGCCATGGTACGAATCAGGCTGGCGCAGCATACTCCCAAGAGGTGTCTGTGATGAACGAGGTTACTCCCGCAGCAAACGGCCAATCGAGTGAGAAGATGAAGCAGCTCATTCTGGAGATCGTCCAGGCACTCGTCGATCTTCCCGATAGTGTCTCCGTCGATCTGATTGAGGACCACGACTCCACCATCCTGCAAGTCCGCGTCGCACCCCAGGACATCGGCAAGGTAATCGGCAAACAGGGCCGCACCGCGCGCTCGTTGCGCACCATCCTCGGAGCTGCCAGCATGAAGCTGCACCATCGCTTCTCGCTCGACATCCTCGAAGATGACGAAGACGACGACGATCAGCAGCCGTAGCCACGCTGACCATCTCGCACCATCCCAGCATTCTCCTCGCGAACGGTCCGCCGCAAGATAACATGGAGCGCATGGAATCCGTCTCGCAATGGATTATGCTGGCCCGCATCCTTCGGCCTCAGGGGCGCAAAGGAGAGGTGCTCGCCGACCTCTTCACCGACTTCCCCGAGCGCTTCCGCACTTATCCGCACATCTGGCTCGCACCGCCCGGCTTTGCCGATTCCGCCTCCGCAAAGCAGCCCTCTGAGTATCCTTCTGTAACCAGGCCAGCCGCGATCGCCTCCTTCTGGCTTCCCGTCGGTCGCAACGCCGGACGCATCGTCCTCCACTTCACCGGCATCGACAGCATCCAGCAGGCCGAGCAGCTAGCAGGCAACGAAGTCCTCGTTCCCTTCGCCCAGCGCATGACCCTCGACGCCGATGTCGCCTATATCTCCGACCTCATCGGCTGCACCGTGTACGACCGCGACCAGCCCCTCGGCTCTGTCACCGGCGTCGACTTCCCAACCACCCCCGACGGCATACGACGCCTCGAAGACGCCGCACCGCTGCTCACCGTCACCACGCCATCCGGCGACGAGCTCCTCGTCCCCTTCGCCCGCGCCTTCCTGCTCGCGCTCGATCCCGCCGCAAAGTCCATACACATGACGCTGCCCGAAGGCCTCGCCGAACTCAACCTGCATCCCAACCTTCACCCCAATCGCAGCCCCGGTAAATGACCATGCGCTTCGACATTCTCACTCTCTTCCCCAACTTCTTCTCCGGTCCGCTCCACCACGGAATCCTCAGCCGGGCCATCGCCACCGGCACCGTCCAGGTCGCCCTCCACGACCTGCGCGACTTCACCCACGACCGTCATCGCACCGTGGACGACCGTCCCTTCGGCGGCGGCGAGGGCATGGTCCTCAAGCCCCAGCCCATCTTCGATTGTATTGAGTCGCTATATTATGTAAATCAGATAGATACAATTAAAATTGAAAGTGATAGAACACTAAGCGGCATCTCTCCTCCCATCCAGTCAAAGTCCACCCGCGACACCTCACGCCAGTCCGTAATCCTCCTCTCGGCCCAGGGCAAGCCCTTCTCCCAGGCCACCGCGCACCGTCTCGCATCCCTCCAGCGCGTCGTCCTCATCTGCGGCCGCTACGAGGGCGTCGACGAGCGTGTCGCCGACCTCCTTGCCGACCAGGAACTCTCCATCGGCGACTACATCCTCTCCGGAGGTGAGCTGGCTGCCGCCGTCGTCCTCGACGCCACCGTCCGCCTCCTTCCCGGCGTCCTCGGCCACGCAGATTCGGCACGATACGAGAGCTTCGGCGTCGCCGACTCACAGCCTGGCGATCCCGCAGACGACAAGACCTCCGACGGCGTTCCGCGCTCCACTCACGGCTCCGGCGGCATCCTCGACTACCCCCACTACACCCGCCCCGCAGATTTTCGCGGAGCACCCATCCCCGAGGTCCTCGCCAACGGAGACCACCTAGCCATCCGCCGCTGGCGCCGCCAGGCGGCCCTCGCCAAGACCCTCCGCAACCGTCCCGACCTCCTCGCCCACGCCCCCCTCACCCCCGAAGACCGTGCCTACCTCGCCACCCTCGGCTACATCGCTTCTACTCCCAACTCATGACACCACAGGCCGTGATAATCGTGTAAACTATAGCTTCGACACTCGAACAGGAAACCATCCATGTCTATTCATCCGATTATGCAGAAGCTGGCCGCCAAACTTGAGCGGACCGACCACCCCGCCTTTGGCCCTGGCGACACCATCCGCGTCCAGGTCAAAATCCGCGAGGGCGAAAAAGAGCGCATCCAGGCCTTTGAGGGCATGGTGATCGCCACCAACAAGGGACCGCAGGGCACATTCACCGTACGCAAGATGAGCTTCGGCCAGGGCGTCGAGCGCATCTTCCCCTACAACTCCAAGGTCATCGAACGCATCGAGAAGCTGCGCTCCTACGAGGTGCGCCGTTCCAAGCTCTTCTACCTGCGCGGTCTGCGTGGTAAGGCTGCCCGACTGCAAGAGGTCGCTCGCGCCTCCTGATCGTTCACACACACAATCAAACGGCCACGACGGAGTCTCCATCGTGGCCGTTGTCTTGCTTATGCAACGCTACTTCAGTGGTGGCGCTGCTGTGGTAGACGAAGTCTCCGCACTACTCGCTGTTGCTGTTGCCGTCTCCGCACTGTTCGCCGTTGCTGTTACCGCTTCGGTCGCGACCGGTTTTGTTTGGATCGGAACGCAAGGCTGCTCCGCCTCGATCTGCCCCGGTTGAGCGGGAGGCCCTACCTTGCGTATCATCCCCGTCGGGCACGGCGACAGTGGTGCCGCCACCATATCGGCCGGCAGTGGAGGAACTTTTTTCATGTTTACGCCGGCTTCCGCTCCCTCCTGCTTCGAACCAGGCCATACATACGGAGCGTTCAGCGTCATCCCGTACCCTATGGTCGGATACTTCGTCGGCAGGATAAACTCCCGATCCACAGCCACCCATGCCTTCTGCGATCGACTCCCAAGCAGCGTCCTATCCGACGTCAGTTCGATCGGGTGTCCTTCTACCGTGACCCGCAGTGTATTATTCTTGAACGCCCCAGCCTGCTCTGTCGCCCCCGGAAATGGGCCAGGTGACACAATCGTGGTTCCGAGTCCAGGAACATACACATACAAATACTTCAGATCGGGAATGTTGAAGTTGATGCCTGCCTTGTTCGTCCACCCATCCACGGTCAGAGTTCCCGCTCGGATCAACACCGGAGTCCTCCTGGGCTGCTTCTCCTTCTTCACTTCGATCTTCTTGCCATGCTCGTTGTATCCCATGTTGTTCGCCGTCTGAAATACCGGATTACCGGCTCTGTCGAACACTGGGTGCCCCTTCTTGTCGCGCATCTGCTGCACCACTGGGTAGAACATCAGGTTCCCGTCCGGATCCACGCGCTGCTTGCCCTCTTCATTCAGCATTGGCTTCGGGGGCAGCACCTCAACCGTATTTGGCCCCGTGTATACGTTTTTGGCCCCCTTGGGTGGCTTGGCCTGCTTGCCCTGTTTGACTTGCTTAACCGGCGTTGTTTGCGGCACCGACCTGACCGGCGTTGCTTGTGTACCCGGTGCTGCTTGCGGACCCGGTGTTGTCTGCGTGACGGGTGTTGTCTGCGTGACGGGCGTTGCCTGCGTAGCTGGCTTACCCTTCTTGCCCTTCGCTTGCGCAGCGGCGGCTGCTTGTGCTGCGGCCTGTGCCTGGGCAGCAGCTAGCGCCCTGGCACGCGCAGAATCCTGCGTATTGGTCTGCGAAGAGGTCGTAGCTGGAGTTGTGGCTGTGCTGTCAGAAGTCTGCGCCACGGCACTTGACACGCCCGTCATCCAAGCCAACAATCCAACACTGAACCCAACCGCCAGCGATACCATCGCCCTGCGAACTCCGTTTGTATTACGAACCAGTGGACTGCGCGCCGGCAAAAGCTTCGCGATGAGCATAGACGTATTCCTCGACCGATCGTCCTCAACGCGGTCTGCGGCAGACAGCCGCAAACCCCTGAATTCTTGCGGAGAACTAAGCGAGGCCCACGCTGTAACCAGAGAATACATCAACTTTATTCTGTAAAACCATGAATATTTTCCACGAACAATAGATATAAGCTCGTACCCAGGCATGGGTACTGTCTCCGCCATCTCCGATCGTCCCACGCTTCGCCCCGCACACCCTGTCTCCGCGGCCAGCGCCAAGCAGCGCATGCTCAGGCTTCTGGTCTGCTCCGACGCCCACGAACAGTCCCTGCGCCGCAACGGCTTCCACTCCATCGCAGGCGTGGACGAGGTTGGCCGAGGAGCTCTCTTCGGCCCCGTGGTCGCCGCCGCCGTCATCCTGCCCGAACAGGTCGCCCCGCTGGCCGCCGCCGGACTCAAGGACTCCAAGCAGCTCACTCGGGCGCAGCGCGAAGCCCTCGACCGCCTCATTCGCTCCTCGGCCCTCGCCCTCGCCATCGCCGAGATCGATGCCGCCACCATCGACCGCGTCAACATCTATCAGGCCACGCGCCTCGCCATGCTGGCCGCCGTACGCGCCCTCTCCTTCGCGCCTGACCATCTGCTCATCGACGCCATGCAGCTCGACTACCCCTGCGCGCAGACTAAGCTCATCTATGGTGACGCACTCTCACTCTCCATCGCCGCCGCATCTGTCGTTGCCAAGGTCCACCGCGACCGCCTCATGCGCGCGCTCGATGCCCAGCACCCCGACTACGGCCTGGCCGCGCACAAGGGATACGCCACCGCCCAGCACCGCCGCGCCCTCAACCTGCTCGGCCCCACCCCGCTCCACCGCCTCTCCTTCGCCCCAGTTAAAGCCTGCTCTCCTCCATCTCTCCCTCTCATGCCGTCATCCTGAGTAGTCGATGGATCCCCGCATTCTGCTTTAGTCTGATGATTCCCTGAAGCACTCTTTCGCCCTGAATCATCTAACAAGTTGGGCCACATGCGTTACCCTTGAAATATCCATGACCGACAAGATCCCCCTCAAGCTTCTCTGCGTAACCGCTCATCCCGACGACGAGTGCTTCGGCTTTGGCGGCGCGCTCATGCTGGCCGCCGAACGTGGCATCGAGTCCTCCGTCATCTGCTTCACCGACGGTCAGGCTGCCACCAACCGCGGCACTGCCGCCACCGCTGCCGAACTGGGCCGCATGCGCCGCACAGAGTTTACCGCCTCCTGCAAGATCCTCGACGTCACTCACCACGAGGTGCTCGACTACCAGGACGCTCAGTTGGAGTTCGCCAACTTCTCCCAGGCCGCCGCCCTGCTGGTCCAACGCATCCGCGCCTATCGCCCCCAGGTGGTGCTCACCTTCGGCAGCGACGGCGGACAAAACACCCACGCCGACCACACCATGGTCTCCGCATTCACCACCGCCGCCTTCCACTGGGCCGCGCAAGCCAAGCGCTTCCCCGACCTCGGCCCCATTCACACCGCGCAGCGTCTCTTCTACACCACCAGCAGCTTCTTCTTTCCCGGCCGTCCCTCGCCGCTGCCCGCGCCCTGGACCGTCACCCTCGACGTCAGTCGAGTCCAGCACCGCAAGTTCGAGGCCTTCCGCGCGCACACCTCGCAGCTTCCTCTCATGGAGCGCTTCGAATCTTTCTTCAAGCAGCGCGCCAGCACGGAGCACTACACCCTCGCCGCCACAACCCACCCCCAGCCCGCCGCCCACGCCACCGACCTCTTCGCCGATCTCTAGCCAACAACCTGCTCCCGTCTTACCGCATTTGGAACTCCGGCGACCCCATCACCAGCGCCGCCATCCTGTTCAGCAACTCGTCTGGTCCCGCACCCTGCACTCCGCCCTGCGCAGCCGCCCCGCCCGCCTGCGGATTCGCCGTCCATTGCGCAATCTGTGTGTGCATCAACTCATTCGTCTTCGCCGACACCTCGCCCGCGATCATCGTCGATTCCAGAAGCCTCAGCGCTGCATCTGTCCCTGCCTGCTTCTCCGCCAGCGCAGGCGGCTGTTGTTCGCTCAGCACTCCCAACGCCACCACCTTCGACCCATCGAACTTCTGCTCGGGCAGACGGTTGTACGTCAACTGCACCGCAAAGTTCAGCCGGTCCACCAGCGCATTCGTATTCATCCACCTGTCGGACGTAATGGCGTAGCCGGTCGGCGGCAGAGCGTGGTACAGCTCCATCCCCATCTGCTTCATCTGGTTCACCAGCGGCTGCGGATTCGTCGGCTCGGTCAGCGTACTGCGGTACGCCGAGGTCAGGAACTCCATCGGTGTCTTCACCTTGTTGCGAAAATACTTCTTCGAGTTGAACTCCGGACTCGCCGCCAGCGTCCGTAGCACCGCCTTGATGTCGCCGTCCGACGCAAGAAACGTCTTCGCCATGCGGTCCACCAGCGCGGGCGGAGGATCGTCCGCCACAAACCGCTGCGCAATCTTCCAACTGATAAAGTGCGCCGTCTGCGGGCTGTGCGCCAACAAGTTTAGCGCCTCCACGCCCTCCTTCATCCCTTCATTGCCCAGCGCATTTGCCGTAACCATGGCCTTCTGCTCCGCGCCTGCACCCATCTCCATCCCCATCCCATTCGTTCCCATCGCCGCATCGTCATCCAGCGGCGGAACAGTCCTCGCCGCCACCAACGCAGCCTTCGCGTTCGTCCCCTGGATCACAAACGGCGGACCGTATCCCACCGTGTGTCCCATCCACGTCTTGGTCCCCGGCTCATGCCTGCGCGCGTCAAACTGGAACCCGCCGCCCAGATTGGGCCGGTCCACCGTCCACCCTGTCAGGATCGCCGCCAGGTTCGTCACATCAGCCTGCGTGTAGCCCCCATCCACGCCCACCGTATGCAGCTCCATCACCTCACGTCCGTAGTTTTCGTTCAGTCCCTTGTTCCCCGGCCGCGTCGTTTGAGCAGCAGACCGTGGGTTCATCGGGTTCACTCCATTGGCCAGCGAGTCCGGCCCAATGCTCTGCCAGTTGTCCAGATACACCATCATCGCCGGACTCTGCGCCGTGGCCAGCAGCAGATCGCCGAACTTGCCCAGCGCATTTTTACGGATCACATCGCGCTCATAGCTCGTTGTGTACCACTGGTCCGCTTCCTTGCTGATATCCACGTTGAAGTGATTGAACCAGAAGTCCGTCATCACCTCCTGCAACTGCCGTTCACTCAGGATCGCGCGCACCATCTTGGCCTGCGCCAGCTCCTGCCCAATCTGGTACGACGCGCCCACATTCGCCGCCATCGCCAGAAACATCTCCCGTTCTCGCGGCGTAAAATCCGCCAGCAACTGTGTCTTCTGGTCGCCGCCCACATAGCTGGTCAACGCGATCCGGTCCTCCACCGGCATCTTCATCAGCGCAGCCATCCGCTGGTTCTTTGCCAGCGAAAACATCTCTCCCGCAATACGCATTGCCGTCGCCTGCCCCTGTGCCTTTACCGCGGCCAACTCCGCGTCCGGCTTGCGAAGCTCCTGATTAAACTTCGCCTCCAGCACCTCGTACTCCGCCGCCAGCAGCGGATCTGTAGGCATAGGCCGCACTCCGGTCGCCACCTGTTTCATCGTCTCCCGACTGGGAAACACCGTCAGCGCCTGCTCCGCTGTCATATTCAGGGTTGGAAAGTCCTTCATCCTCTGGTCCAGAGCCGCATTCGCAATCGTATCCGGGTTCAGTTGCTGCTCGAACCACTTGTCCGCGCCCATCGTCAGCACGCGGTCCTCATCACCCGGCCGCGCCCCAAAGGTAAAGCGGTTTAGCAACTGCTCGGCGCGCTCGCGCTCCGTAAGCGGCACCAGCACCTCGGTCTTTGTCGCGGCACTCTTGGCAGGTGTCTTCGCTGTCGCAGTCTTTCCCTTGTTCGCAAGGCTCACCCCCGCCGGCTGCCGCACCACGGGAGCAGCCCCGCCCTGTACCGTCGTATTCTGCGCCGGCAGTGCTGCCAGCGAACCCATAAGAAGGACGAAAGCAACAACTCGAATCCTGCGCATGGCGTGGCCTCTGCTAGCTTAGACCTCGGTTCGATGCGCGAAGTTGCGCTGATGCGTGGAATCTCAGCCCAATCAATCCGCCAATGGGACGGCCTTGGCGACTGGGCCACGACTCCGCCACCGCTTCCGCGCGCTCCACGCCATACGCGCCAGCAGCAACGCCGCCAGCACCAGCGTAAACGGCATGGGGGCCTGCACGCCTTTCTTCACCAGCCACCAGTAGTGGATGCATCCTGCCACTGCCGCCGCGTACACCAGCGTATGCACCCTCCGCCACGCTTTGCCGCCCATCCAGCGCAGTACAAACGCGGGCGACGTCACAGCCAGCACCAGCAGCAGCGTCCACGCGAAGATCCCCACCTGAATAAATCGCCGCTTCTTCAAATCGTCCAGAATGGTCGGCCACACTAGCTTCCACTGCTCTACCACCACACCGAGATGCCCGGCGTGCACTCCCGCCCACACCGTCGGCAGGTCGTAGCCGGAGAAGAGGAAGACGTACGTCGCCAGGTGCAGCGTTGCATAGAAGAACGCGTATAGCCCAAGCAGCCGCCTGAACCGGATCAGATTCCCCAGCTTCGGATGCAGCCTTCGTACCGGCGTCACCGCCAGCGATGTTATCAGCAGGAACAGCGCCCAGTAGCCGGTCTGGTGCGTGATCCAGTTCACCGGATCGGCCATCAGCCCCAACTCGCCCGAGCGAAACTGCTCCAGCAGTCTGAGCAGTGGAAGCAGGCACACCCCATGCACCAGCACCTTGATCCATGGAATCCATCGTGTCGGCATTGTCTGCCTAGTTTAATACAGGAGCGCTCACAGCGGGTGCTTCTCCATCTCGAATGCCAGCTCGCGGCCAATGCTCGAGAAGTCGCTCATGATCTCCTGTGCGCGCACCAGTGCATCCTGAATGTGCGGCAGCACGTTCTCCGGCCCAACATGGATCGGCAAGTCTGACCGCGAGATCAGCTCAGACGGCTGTTCCCGTGCGCCGCACAGCAACAGCGTTTTACCCGCCTTCTGCAGTCGCGTGGAAAACTGCTCGATAGCATGCAGTCCGGTTGCATCCAGAGCGGACATGTTACGCAGTCGCAGGATCACAACACTGCCGAGCGCGTCCAGGTCCCTCGTCGCCTCCGTCAACTTCTCCGTACAGCCAAACAGGAATGGGCCGTGAATGCGCAGAATCGTCACTCCCGCCGGGATCATCTTGTCCTGTAGAATATGCGGCTGCCCGTCCTCCAGATACTCCGGCGTAACCGGGGTCACGGTGGTCGTCTCAGCCACGCGATAAATGTAGAGCAGCGCCGCTAGGCCCATGCCCACGCCCACCGCAACGGTAAGATCGGCCGCCACCGTCAGCACAAACGTCGTCACCCAAACAGCGATGGCGGTCCCCGATAGCCGCAGAATTGTAGTCACCTCGCGCCACTCGCTCATGTTGTACGAAACCACGAACAACACCGCGGCAAGAGCAGCCAGCGGCACAAACCGCGCCAGCGGCGTCGCCACCAGCAAAATCACCAGTAATGTCACGGCATGTACCATGCCTGCGATTGGCGTCAGCGCACCAGACCGGATATTGGTCGCCGTGCGCGCAATCGCACCGGTTGCTGGGATGCCGCCAAACAACGGCGACGCCATGTTCGCCACGCCCTGCGCCACTAATTCCATATTGGAGTTGTGGTGGTCTCCGCTCATTCCGTCAGCCACCACCGCCGACAGCAGGCTTTCCACGGCGGCCAGCAGCGCCACCGTCATGGCCGAAGGCAGCAGAGGAAGAATATGTTCGGCCCGGAACTGCGGCAACGCAAAATGGGGAAAACCCTGCGGTATGCCTCCAAACCTGCTTCCAATCGTCTCAATAGGAAGATGAAACGCGGCTGTTGCTCCCGTCGCCAGCAACAGCGCCACAATGGAGCCAGGAATACGCTTGTTCACCTTCGGGAACAACAGAATCACAACCAGCGAACCCGCGGAAACCGCCACCGCCTGCCATCGGACCGTCCCTGCACAATGGGCCAGCAGAGCCATGCGTTGTAGAAACTCGCTCGGCACCGGAGGAGTCTTCAACCCGAAAAAATCCTTAATCTGCGTCGATGCAATTAGCACCGCAATCCCATTCGTGAACCCGATGGTGACTGCCCGCGGAATAAACTTCACGGCCGCGCCCAGGCCAGTCAGACCCATCACCACCAGCCCTACACCGGCCATTAGGCTCACCAGCGCCAGGCCGTCCAGTCCGAACTTAGCCACAATGCCAGCGACGATAACAACAAACGCACCCGTTGGTCCGCCGATCTGAGTCCGCGACCCACCCAGAGCCGAGATCACGAAGCCCGCCACCACGGCGGTGTATAAACCCGCCTGCGGAGGGACTCCCGATGCAATCGCAAACGCCATCGCCAGCGGCAGCGCCACCAGCCCCACCGTCAGCCCTGCCACAAGGTCATGCGAGAACTGCTTGGGGCCATAGCCCTTCAGACACTCAATCGATCGGGGAATCCACTGCCGCGCTACATTCAATGAGCGGCCTCGCTCGCCATATCCGCATTGTC
>DATKGA010000184.1:0-13269 GCA_035510935.1 Acidobacteriaceae bacterium | reverse complement strand
GGGGAGATCAATCAGGTTGGAATTAAGTAGCAGAGGCATCGTCATCCTGATATTGGAGGTGCAAAACGAGTAGATCTTCGACAGGGTGAGCGGATGCATCCACGCATGGGTGTAGATGAGCAGCAGATTGCTGGTGCGGCGCATCATGGGCAGGATGATGGCCAGCGCCGGGATGGCAGCCAGTGCAGTGGTGAAGACAGGCCAATCCGGGCGGCGCGTGCGATAGAGACGCACAGCCTCGCCAAGCAGCAGAGGCACTCCGACCTCGAGGATGCCAATGCCATGGGACAGGATGCTGCCAACGATGCCGACCACCATTCCGGCCAGAGCAAGCCGCCTTGGGCGCGGGGGCGTCGCCTCGGCCGCGTTCGCTGCGGACTGCCAACTGACGAGCGCAAGCATTAGGAACGCCAGCAGGAGGCCGTAGGGACGCGCCTCAAACGAATAGGTCCAGCCGGGCTCGGAGAAGATAAGTACGACGGCGAGCAGACCGAAGACGACTCCGCACTCCCGACGAACAAAGACATATACCCCGGCCAGCGCGGCCAGAAACGACAGAATGTCCGGCATTCGCACAGAAAGGTCCGTCAAGCCAAAGAGGCGAATGGCGAGCCGCGCGAGTAGGGGGTAAAGTGGTGGGTTACATTCAGATGGCATCGCCTGGGCGAACTTGTGCCAGGTAGGTTGCGTGGCAACAATAACGGAATATATCTCGTCATTCCAGAGAGCTTTCTGTTGGCTCCCGCAAACTGATCTGGCAAAAACCAGAGCAAGAAGCAGAAGGAGAGACAATAAACCATAGCGGGAGAGCAGATCGTAACAGAGGTCGCCCACATTGCGCGCGCTGCCTGAGACGCCGAGCGGCAGGTTTGGAGCGGGCGAATTGACGCTCTCGTCAGCTTCTTCCATCTTCCTGAGCTGCAATATCTTCTCCTGACTCGAACCACGCTGGATGGGTGTGTGCGACCCCGCGAAAACCGCCCTTTCCGAGTCTTCAACTTTATCATCAAGACCGCGTCAGGCAGGAAATTGCGAACTTCCTCTCTCTATGATTAGACGAACTACATCGGCAAGACTATGCATCGTAGTAGATCAGTCGGCGGCGTTACTGAGTGAATCCTGTAAACAAAGAGATTGAGGAATGGCTCAGTATATTGTTGCAGCGGAATCGGGCGAGGCCGTAGCAGTGTTTGCACCATCAGAAGGTCGACAATAGACTGAGGTCAGGTTGGTTGTGGAGGCCTTGGCATTGACTATTGTTCGCCGTTTGAAGCAAGAGCCTGCAACCCGTAACTCCCCAGTGACACGAACAACCAACAAAGCTTACTTTCCCGGGCTGGATGGGCTGCGGGCACTCGCCTTTTTTATGGTTTTCGGTGATCACTACCTAGCGTTACCCTGGGGCTGGGCCGGTGTAGACGTCTTCTTCGTTTTGTCCGGTTTTCTGATTACTGGTATTTTGTTCGATACGCGAGATAATCCGTATCGTTTGCGGAACTTCTATATTCGGCGAACTCTACGCATATTCCCGCTTTATTACGGAGTGATCCTTGCGATGGTGCTGCTATATCCAGTGTTCCAATGGCGATGGAGCTGGCACTGGCTCATATGGCCCACCTACATTGCAAATTTTGCATGTGTCTATGCACCTTATTCCACTCGATGGACTCTGGGAGTGCTTGCCTATGGTTCACTCTGGAGTCTGAAATACTTCAATTGCCGGCTGCTCTTTGGACATTTCTGGTCTCTTTGTGTGGAAGAACAGTTCTACCTAGTGTGGCCATGGGTTGTCTTCTGGCTGCGAGACCGCAAAAAACTTTTATGGGTCTGCGCCGCATTCGTGATGTTGGTCCCGATTTTACGTGTCTTGGCCAGCCACACACTTCCGCAGTTCATGTTGAAGCAGGATGCTCTCTATCGCTGCACTCCTTTTCGTATTGATGCATTGTTGCTTGGGGGTTTGATTGCGCTAGTGCGGCGGGGTTCTTCGTCCCGAGGTTTGCTGATCGCTGCGCGCGTATGTTTTTCCGGCATGCTAAGCGTTCTCGTACTGTGGCTGATCCTGAATCCATCGGCACGACACGGAACGATCTATTATGTTTACCCGCCCTGGCACTTCACCTGGGGTTTGAGTTTCATTGATATCTTCGCTGCATGTGTGATGGTGATGGCGATGAATCCGGGGTCGATCACCTATCGTCTATTCAGTTTTCGTCCGCTGCGTTGGCTCGGAAAAATCAGTTACGGCGCTTATGTTTTCCATGACATTCCGCACCTTCTATTAATGCACCTGGTGCAGACTCATACTGGTCACTTTCGATTGCCCACTGCGGCACTCGCATTTTCCGTTACTCTGCTGGCGGCGTGGGCGAGCTTCCGATGGTTTGAGTCACCGATGAGCCGGCTGAAGGATCGCTTGACGCGCTGAGCTCTATATCTTCTGCACGCGCTGGACGTCGTGGACGCCCTGCACCCGGCGCATCTTGTCGACCAGGCGGTTGAGATGGCGGACATCCACCGTCTCGACGACAAAGTCGATCACCGCGCCGCCGTCGTCGGTGGCCTCTGAACTAGAGGAACGGATGTTGGTGCCCTCGTCGGAGATGATGGCGGTGAACTCCTTGAGCAGGCCGGCGCGGTCGTCGCAGAGTACGGTGAGCCGGACGGGGTAGGTCTGGGGTTTGGGTGCGCCCTCGGTGCCGGAGTCCCCGGGCAACGGGGCCCACTCCACCTGAATTCTGCGGTCCGACTCGTAGAGCAGGTTCTGCACGTTGGGACAACTGCGCGCATGCACCGCGACTCCCTTGCCGCGGGTTACGTAGCCGATGATCTCTTCACCACGGATTGGGTTACAACAGCGCGCGCGGTATACCAGCAGATCATCCTGACCTTCCACCTGGAGCGACTCCGAACCTTTGCCGAAGAAGACTCGCTTGACTGCGTCCGACATCTGTCCGAGGGCGTTGCCGACGACTCCCTGTGAGGCGGCGGACTCGACCGCCATGGTGGAGCCGGGCTCCAGCTTGTTAAGCACCTGACGAGCGGAATACTTGCCGAAGCCAACACCTGCCATCAGCTCGGCCTGTGAATTCAGGCCATACTCGCCGGCGACCTTGTCGAAGTCAGCCTCGTGGTATTTGGAGAGCGCCAATTTGTACTTGCGCGCCTCGCGCTCCAGCAATTTTCCGCCAATTTCGATGGCGCGCTCCCGCTGGTGCTCGTTGAGCCAGTGTTTGATCTTGTTGCGTGCGCGCGAGCTCTTGGTAAAGCTGAGCCAGTCGCGGCTGGGCGAGTGGCCCGCCTGGGTGGTGATCTCGACGATGTCGCCATTGCGCAGCTTGGTGCGCAGCGGAACGATGCGCCCGTTGACCTTGGCACCGGTGGTGGTATTGCCCACCTGGGTGTGGATGGCATACGCGAAGTCGATGGGGCTGGCATCCTTGGGCAGCACGACCACCTTGCCCTTGGGAGTGAAGGTGTAGACCTCCTCGGGATAGAGGTCGATCTTCAGCGTGGACATGAACTCGTTGGGGTCCGACATCTCGCGCTGCCACTCCATCAACTGGCGCACCCAGGCGAGGCGTGCCTCGTCCTTGGCGCTCACGATGTCGCCGGCCTTGTACTTCCAGTGCGCGGCGATACCCTCTTCGGCAACGCGATGCATCTCCTCCGTGCGAATCTGCACTTCGAACTGATGGCCTCCGGGCGCGATCAGCGTGGAGTGCAGGCTCTGGTAGAGGTTGGGCCGCGGCATGGCGATGAAGTCCTTGATACGGCCCGGCACCGGCCGCCAGATGGAGTGCAACAGGCCCAGCACCGCGTAGCAATCCTGCACCGACTGGCAGATTACGCGGATGGCCAGCAGGTCGTAGACCTGGTCCAGGGGGATCTTCTGCTCGGAGAGCTTCTGCTGGATGGAGTAGAGGCGCTTGATGCGCCACTCCACGCGGCCTGCGATTTTGTGCTCGGCCAGCTTGCCTTCCAGCGTCTTGACAATGCCTTCGAGGAAAACCTCGCCCTCGACGCGTAGCGCATCGACCTCAGTGGAGAGCTGTTCATAGGCAAACGCATCGGTGTAGCGGAAGGCCAGGTCTTCCAGTTCACCGCGCAGCTTGCCCATGCCCAGACGGTGGGCCAGCGGAGCGTATATGTCCAGCGTTTCGCGCGCAATCTTCTGCCGCTTCTCCGTGGCCAGGTGCTCCAGCGTGCGCATGTTGTGCAGGCGGTCGGCCAGCTTGATCAGGACGACGCGGACGTCCGTGACCATGGCCAGCAGCATCTTGCGGATGTTCTCCGCCTGGTGGTCCTCGCGGTTGGCAAACTTGATCTTGTCCAGCTTGGTGACGCCTTCGACGATGTGCGCCACCTGCTCGCCGAAGCGCTTCTCGATCTCTCCGGTGGTCACGTCGGTGTCTTCCACCGCGTCATGCAGCAGGCCAGCCGCTATCGCCGTGGAATCCATCTTCAGTTCGGCCAGCACCAGCGCCACCTCCAGCGGATGCCCTGCAAAAGGCTCGCCCGAGGCGCGTTTCTGCCCCTCATGCTGCTCCAGACAGAAGGCCCACGCCTGCCGGATGATCTCCAGGTCGTCGCCCGGCCGGTTCTTATGGACTTCTGCGAGCAGGTGCGTGAACTTGGCGTCCATCTCGCTGATCGTGGCCGCGCTGGAGCCGGCAAGATGCCCTGCCGAAGACTCCTCCGCAGGGATGGAATTCACAGATTCTGGGAGGACAATCACAGATTCGTCGGGCGCCGGTCGCGACAAATCCCCGGGCGCCATGGGCGGCAAAGCTGCCTCACGCTCCTTGCCTGCGTCCGTCGCGATGGAGTCGGAACTCGTCCCTTCCAGCGTAGAAGGTACGGCCCTCCCGGAGCTTCCCGGGGCCGCTGGAGTGATTGCCATAGCCTATTATAGGCGGCGGCGCAATACACCCCAATTAAAAGCCGCTCAGAGGATTTGCCTCGGGGTACACCTGCTCCGGTTCCGCTCCAGAACGGACTGCAATTTATCCAATCAGACGCGGGGCACCATCGACAGATCGACGGTCCAGACATAGACGGCGATTGCCGCGAATATGAAAAAGGCCGCAACCCAGACCCGCCAATCCAGATGAGCGCGCTTCCAGTAAGGTTGCTTCTGCGAATCCTTATCGTAGGTCGGAGTGAAGTCCGGCTCTTCAGGCTGGTCTTCGCGATTGCTGTGCATGGTATTGCTTTCTCCTGCCTGCGGATTTCAAGCCTCACCCTTCGCCTGGCCTGCTGCGCCAGCGGGGGACAAGTAGTCTGATGCCGATTCTGCATACGATGGATCGGGATCAACTGGCTTTCACTTATCAGGACGAACCCTAACTTGCGCCACCACCGGCTATTACACTGACCACTTCGACAGGCAGGATTCCCATCTCGCGATAGATGGGCCGGATGGCGTCGCGCACAGCAGGCAGGCGTGTGGCGAACCAGGCAGCGCCGAGCATCACGATGGCCCCGTTCAGGACGACTGTTATAGGCGCGCCGATCCAGTGCGCCATGGCACCGGCCAGCAGGCTGCCGAAGGGCGCCATGCCCACGAACGCTATGGTGTAGTAGCTCATCACGCGCCCGCGCATGCCTTCGCTGACGATGGTCTGGATGATGGTGTTGCTGGACGCCATGCCCTGCATCATGCCGAAACCGGCGACCAGCATCATGCCCATCGACAGCCAGAAATAGTGGGAGAGGCCGAAGCCGATCAACCCCGCGCCAAAGACAGCCGAAGAGATGGCGATCTTGCGTCCCAGACCGAGCACGCTGCGTCGTGTGGCAAGTTCTAGTGCACCCGCCAACGCGCCCAAGCCCATCGCGCCCATCAGAAAGCCGAAGGTATGCGGACCGCCATGCAATATGCGCGCCGCGAAGATCGGCATCAGCACCACAAAGGGCATACCCATCAGGCTAACCACCGCAAACAGCAGCAGAATGGTGCGGACAGGTATGAACTGCGAGACGTACGTCCAACCCTCCTTCAACTCGTACAGCATGGAGGTGACGGCCCGTTTCACTGCGGGAGGGTGAACGTGCATCATCAGCAGGGACGCGATGACGGCCATATAGCTAATGCCGTCGATCAGGAAGCACCAGCCCTCACTGCTGACGGCAATCAGCATACCGGCCAGCGACGGGCCGACCAGCCGTGCCATGTTTACCATCGACGAGTTGATGGCGATGGCGTTTCCCAGGTCGCGCCGGTCCTCCACCATCTGCACCAGGAAGGCCTGGCGGCCGGGCATGTCAAAGGCGTTGATAAGCCCCTGCATGGTGCTGAGTGCCAGCACCCAGGGGATTGTGATGTGGCCGGAGAGGGTCAACGCGGCCAGCGCGAGCGACTGCACCATGGCCAGCGTCTGCGTCCACAGCAGCACTTTTTGGCGGTTGAGCCGGTCCACCCAGACGCCGGCGAAGGGGGCCAGAAGAAACGTGGGAATCTGGCCGGCGAAGCTGACCGTGCCCAGCAGCAGCGCCGATCCGGTGAGACGGTACACCAGCCATCCGGTGGCGATGCGTGTCATCCAGGTACCGATCAGCGAGATGCTCTGCCCGCCGACAAAGAGCTGGAAGTTGCGATGGCGTAGCGCCCGCCAGGCATGGGAGGCGCTACCTTCAGTTCGCACTTCTTCTGCGAAGCGCTGCTCCAACGCATCGGGCGGATTTGCCACACGAGGCGGATTGACCGCCTCCGTACTCGCGCGAACTGGCTTTTCCGTACCGCTCAAGATAGCTCCCCATCTGCCGTTCGCTTTGTATTTCTCCCAGCGGATGCCTTCAAGCGCCTCACTCAGCGCGATCCGCGCCGGAGCGATAACGACTCCCTCTCCATTCTCTCGCATTGCGCGGCCGTCCCGGTACACGGCCCTGTGAAGATGCGCATAAGATCGAATGCAGCACCAAGCAGATGGTTGATAGCATAGGGTCGGAGGCAATCGTTTGCAGAAATATCTCCTGATCGCATTGGGTGGGGCACTTGGCTCCATCGCCCGTTACTGGGTCGGCTCCACGGTCTCCGGCCGGATGGGGGCAAAGTTTCCCTACGGTACCTTTGTCATCAACCTCACGGCCTGCGTGATTATTGGGTTCACTCTGACCTTTTTGGCCAAGCGAACCGGACTGAACCCGGCATGGAGGTTCCTGGTGCCGATCGGATTTGTCGGAGCGTACAGCACGTTTTCAACGTATGAATGGGAGACCCTCTCCACCATGCGCAGCGGAGCGGTCCTGGAGGCTTCGTTGTATGCCTTTGGCAGCCTGTTCCTGGGGCTGGTGGCTACATGGGTGGGCATTCTGATTGCGGAGTACTTGTGAAGGAGGAAGTATGTTGAGCGCAGGAAAGGCAGTCAAGGTCTCTATCTATCTGAGCGAGGGATCGACCCATCATGGGGCCCCGGCTTACTCCAGCATTCTGGACTTCCTCTTCTACCGCGGAGTCTCCGGCGCGACCGTGCTGAAAGGCATCGCGGGGTTTGGCGCGGACCATCACATGCACTCCGCCAGCATCGTGGAAATATCGGACCACATGCCAATTAAGATCGAGTTCATCGAATCGCGGGAGAAGGTTGACGAGCTGCTGGGCAAGCTGGAGGAACTGGCCGGGTCCGGAATGATCGAGTTGCAGGAGACCACCGTAGCAAAGCCAGCACAGCTCTCGAATCAGAAGAAGACCGCGCCGGTTGTGACCGCTGCCCACCTCAAGATGGAGGGCAAAGCCAAGCTGATGCGCATCTACGTCGGCGAAAGCGACCAGTGGAAGGAGAAGCCGCTCTTTAAGGCGCTTGTGGAGGCGTTGCGCGCCAACGACATCGCAGGAGTTACGGTCTACCGCGGCATCCTGGGCTATGGCGCACATCGGCGAGCGCACAAGGACAAGCCGCTTTCGCTCTCGCGCGATGCATCCATCATGCTTTCGGTGGTCGATACCGAAGAAAAGTTGCGGGCTTTCCTTCCCCTGGTGGAGCAGATGGTCGAAGAGGGACTGGTTGTTCTGTCGGACGTGGACATCATCAAGTACTCCCACCGCGCTTTGCCGATGGAGCCCACGCAAGTTTCTACGGACCCGGCAATTGCTTCGGCGTGAACGGAGAACAGCCATGAGCAGGGGAGATCGGCCATGAAGGAACAGTTTCAAGCCCGCATGTTGCGCATCCACTTCGGGGAGAACGACAAGTGGCAGGGCAAGCCGCTGCATGAGGCGATTGTGGCCAAAGCACAGGATCTGGGACTGGCCAGCGCCATTGTCTATCGCGGCGTCGAAGGGTTCGGATCGAGCACCCGAATCCATCACTCCAGCCACTGGACTTTCTCCAGCGATGCTCCCATCATGGTAAGCATCCTCGACACGGAAGAGCACATCGCGGGGCTGCTCCCCCATCTGGATGCCATGGTGGAAGTAGGCCTGATCGCAATCTCCAGCGTGGAAGTGCTGCGCTACTCACGGAGCTCCGGTCAGACATCGCCTGCGCCATAACCCGATCTGGAAGGTACTCGAACCGGCAACAAGGTGCGGCTCTGCGTGCGGGCGGCTGGTGGCTTGGGAGCGAGGGGCATACCACGAAAGTGTCATCGTAGTACCTCCGACGTTCGCGCAATAATCTGTTGGTGGGATGGCGATAAAGAATATCCGCATCCATAGTTTCAATAGAGCCCGGCAATTATTGCCGGGTGCAGGCCCACATAATCCTGGTCCTTACCGGCCCGACTCGGCCCCTCCAAACTGCCGAGGGTAACAGAAGGAGAACGTACTATGCGGAATGCGGTAGCTTTGGCATTTATCGTTGTTGCAGTCGCTCCCCTCATCGGGATCGCGTGGGGACATATGTGGGCGAAGGCAAATCGCATGACTCTGCGGGCGACACCCCCGTCTGCCGAACAGAGCAATCAGGCCGCATAGAGTGTCGTAAAGGGTGAAGAGCAGCGGGAGAGTCGCCAAACTGGCGCGCCCACTGCTCTTTCCTGTTTAACCCCCTTGGCATCGGTTGCACTCATCCTGCTGGAAATCATCGGCGAGTCTGCCGATGCTCACTTCTTTTGCTGGGCCTGCTGAATGAAACTGCGGACCAGCTATGAAGTATTCTGTAGAGTGTGAGCACAGATCAGATTCAAGTCCAGCTTCCCGATGGGTCACGGCGCGAAGTCGCGCGCGGAACGACTCCCTTTGAAATCGCCACCAGCATCTCGCCCCGGCTGGCCGCAGCGGTGGTTATCGCGCGCATCCGCCCGCTGGGCGAGGCGAGTCCCACTCGCGACGATGAAGCAGTCACGAATGGGACACCCAATTCTGCGGCTGACGCCGACTCGAATTCGGAAGATGCGATGTACGGCACGGCAGGCGCAAGCGACAACAGCGCCCGCCTGGTGGACCTTGCGGCTCCGCTCAACCAGGACGTGGAGCTGTGGCTGCTGAAGGAGGCCGACGAGGCAGCTCTCAAGGTGTTGCGCCACTCTGCCGCGCATGTGATGGCGACCGCGATTCTGGAGCTCTTCCCCGAAACCAAGCTGGGCCATGGACCAGCCACCGACAACGGCTTCTTCTACGATGTATATCGCGAGACGCCGTTCACCGAGGCAGACCTCGCCTCCATCGAGGCTCGCATGGCCGAAGTGGTGGCACGGGATGAAAAATTTGAACGCGTGGAGGAGCCGAGAGAGAAGGGGCTCAGCGAGTATGCCGGGCAGGGCGAGTTCATGAAGGTCTACTTCATTGAGAAGTTCACCCAGCCCGGCGACGCGATCTCGCTATACAAGAACGGCGGCTTCACCGATTTCTGCCGCGGCCCGCATATTCCCTCTACGGGGCGGGTCAAGGCCTTCAAGATTACCTCCATCGCAGGCGCATACTGGCTGGGCGACGAGAAGAACCAGCAACTGCAGCGCATCTACGGGACGGCATTTTTTTCGAGCAAGGATTTAGACGCCCACTTCAAGCGGCTGGAGGAGATCAAGGCGCGCGACCATCGCGTGCTGGGCAAGCAGCTCGACCTGTTTAGCATTCAGGAGGTCGCGGGAGCGGGGCTCATCTTCTGGCATCCCAAAGGCGGCCTCATCCGCAAGACGATGGAAGACTGGATGCGCGAGGAGTGCGTGCGGCGCGGCTACGACCTCGTCTTTACGCCGCACATCATGCGTCGCGAGTTGTGGAAGATCAGCGGCCACGAGGGCTACTACAACGAGAACATGTATCCGCCCATGGAGCTTGACGACGCCGAGTACCGGCTGAAGCCGATGAACTGCCCCGGCCACATCCTTATTTACAAGAGCAACCCGCGCAGCTACCGCGACCTGCCGCTGCGCTACGCCGAGCTGGGCAACGTCTACCGCTACGAGCGGTCTGGAACAATGCATGGACTCTTACGAGTCCGTGGGTTTACTCAGGACGACGCGCACATCTTCTGCACGCCGGGCCAGATCGAAGACGAGGTGGTCGCCTGCATCGACTTTGCGCAGTCGGTGCTGAATACGTTTGGCTTTTCGGAGTTCAAGGTTGAGCTATCGATGTGGGACCCCGCCAAGCCGAAGGACTATTCCGGCTCAGCCGAAAACTGGCAGAGCGCTACCGACTCGCTGAAGCACGCACTGGATCGTCGCTCGATTCCCTACCGGACGATTCCAGGCGAAGCGGCATTCTATGGGCCGAAGATCGACATCAAGCTGGTGGATGTGCTGGGCCGCATGTGGCAGCTCTCCACCGTGCAGTTCGATTTCAACCTGCCCGCGCGCTTCCAGCTCGAATACAAGGGCGAGGACGGCGAGCTGCATCAGCCGGTCATGGTCCACCGCGCGCTCTTCGGCTCTGTAGAACGCTTCTTCGGCGTGCTCATCGAGCACTACGCCGGGGCGTTTCCCTTCTGGCTGGCGCCGGTGCAGGTTGGCCTGGTTCCCATCAGCAGCGACAAGCACCTTGCCTACGCGCAGCAGGTCAAGACACGGCTCGAAGCCGCCGGCCTGCGCGTGGAACTCGATGCCCGCAACGAGAAGATGAACGCCAAGATTCGCGACTTCGGCCTGCAAAAAGTCCCATTCATCCTCATCCTCGGCGACAAAGAGTCCGCCAGCAACAGCGTCAGCGTGCGCACCCGCGGCAAAGGCGACCAGGGCAGCGTCCCGCTGGACGAATTTGTCGGGCGCGCGCAGAAGCTGGTTGCGGAACACGCTATGGAGTTGTAACGCATGCCAACGATCTCCAACTTTTACGGCATCCTCATCCAGATGTACTGGAACGATCATCCACCGCCGCACTTTCATGTGCGATATTCTGGATACAAGGCGACCGTTGGCATCCAAAGTTTGAGTGTCCTCACAGGCGGGTTGCCGCGCACCGCAGAGCGTCTGGTGCTGGAGTGGGTCACTGAACATCAAGCCGAATTGATGGAGGACTGGAGACTATGCGAAATCAAGGCGCTGCCATTGCAGATCGCACCCCTGTCCTGACCCCTCCCATCATCTGCAATCATCCTGACGATGTCGCAGAGGTGCGAGCAGACAGAAATTTCAGTCTCTGGGTCAGATTTTTCGACGGCACTGAGGGCACCGTCGAGATGTCGGAGCTCGTCCATTCGACCAACGCGGGCGTCTTTGCCGCATTGGCCGATCCCACTCGCTTCGCTGAGGCCCGCATCGAGCTCGGCGCCGTCTCCTGGCCGGGAGGCCCCGATCTCGCTCCCGACGCAATGTACGATGCACTGCGCCAATACGGCGTCTGGAAGCTCGAATAGCGGTTCGCAGCGAGAGCTTGCGACATCCCGGCTATCACCGCTTGTTATGTTCATTCATCTCCTCTCTCTCGGCCGCGTGCCCTACGCTCATGCGCTGGAAATTCAGCAGCGCGTCATTGCGGCGCACAAGCAGAACCTCATCGGCGACACGCTGCTGCTGCTGGAGCATCCGCCGGTGCTCACCCTGGGACGCAACGCATCGCGCGCCAACATCCTGGTTGGCGACGAGTGGCTGGTGAACCATGGCGTGGAGCTGCACGAGGTCAATCGCGGGGGCGACGTCACCTACCACGGCCCAGGTCAGTTGGTCGGTTACCCCATCGTCGATCTGCGCGGCGACTGGCCCGGCAAGCGCGGTCCGCACCTCGGCCCGGTGGACTTTGTTCGCTTGCTGGAGGAGGTGCTGATCCGCACCTGCGCCGACTTCGGCGTGATGGCCAAGCGGATTCCAAAATGCACCGGCGTCTGGACCTTTGGCGAGGTTCGCGAGAAAAAGCTGGCAGCAATAGGAGTCCACGTCTCGCAGGCGGTCACCTCGCACGGTTTTGCTCTTAACGTCACCACTGATCTGCGCGACTTCGACTGGATCGTGCCGTGTGGCATCAAGGACCGCGGCGTTACCAGTCTGGAGTTGGAGGTCGACGCCAGTATGGAGCCTACGATGGACCGCGCGATCCACGCGACCGCGCGCAACTTCGGACGCGTCTTCCAGCGCCAGATGGTCTGGTGCGACTCCCTCGATCAACTTCTCGCGACCTCGGCAGGTCGAGTGTAAAGGCCGGAAATTGGAGTGAATCACTCGACCTCGCTGGCATCAATTCAGTACATCCCGCACTCTCTGTTCGAGCGCTCCTCTGGCCCAAGCCTTATAATCCAAATCGCAGGGCCGCTATCGCAGCGCCCACCAACTCTGGAAGGAATCTCATGCCGATTGACGTTGTTATGCCCCAGATGGGCGAATCGATCACCGAAGGCACGCTTACCAAGTGGCTGAAGAAGGTTGGCGACAAGGTAGAGCGCGACGAACCGCTGTTTGAAATCTCCACCGACAAGGTGGACGCCGAGATTCCCTCGCCCGCGGCGGGTACCTTGCAGGAGACCAAAGTCGCCGAGGGCGCCACGGTGCAGATCAACACCGTGGTCTGCGTCATCCAAGAGAGCACAGACGGCGCATCCGCTCCCCAGCCGGCAGCGGCTCCGGAATCGACAGCAACTGCTCCCCCAACCACCGGCTCCCCGGTCGAGGCGCCAGAAGTGGCACCAGCCGCAAAACCCTCGGCCGCTCCCTCGGGTGCGTCCGGCACAGACGTGCCGATGCCGCAGATGGGCGAATCCATCACCGAAGGCACCATCACCAAGTGGCTCAAGAAGGTCGGCGACAAAGTCGAGCGCGACGAGCCGCTCTTCGAGATCTCCACCGACAAGGTGGACGCGGAGATCCCTTCGCCGGCGGCCGGCACACTGACCGAAATTAAATTTCCCGAGGGCTCGACCGTCGGCATCAACACAGTCGTTGCCGTTATCGGCGGCG
>DATKGA010000183.1:0-12072 GCA_035510935.1 Acidobacteriaceae bacterium | reverse complement strand
AGGAAGCAACCCACGCCCCGCGCTCGCGCAAAGCGCACCGCCGCCAGTATCTCCTCCTCGTCGCCCGTCTCCACAAACCAGCGCGCCGCCCCGCCCACCCCCAGCGTGGTGTACTGCGCAAGCGATACATTCTCCTCAATCGTCACGCCTCCAGACTATTGCAACCCGCCGATTGCAGCCAGCTAATTGCTAGATAGCTGCATCCGCCGCTCCTCCCAGCTCATCCAACTACAAGGACAACAACACACCAACAGATTCGCTTCACCCGGAGGCTTCATGTACCCAGAGATCATGCTCATTCCCATGCGCGAAGAACTCACCCGCGCCGGTGTCAAGGAGGCGCGCACCGCCGCAGAGGTGGACGCAGCGCTGGCCCAGCCCGGAACCACGATGCTGGTGGTCAACTCCATCTGCGGATGCGCCGCCGGCAAGATGCGTCCAGCCGTGCGTATGGCCTTACAGCACTCCACCGCTCCCAGCCAGGCAGTCACTGTCTTTGCAGGGCAGGATGCAGAGGCCACCCAGCGCGCCCGCGAGTACTTCGATGGCAACCCGCCCAGCTCCCCCGCTATCGCCCTCTTGCGCGACGGCCAGCTCATCTACCTCATGCAGCGCTCGGCCATCGAGAGCTCCACAGCGCCTGCCATCGCCCAGGAACTCGCTCGCGCCTTCGACGCCCACTGCGTCGCCGCCGTCGCATAACTCGCGGCGCCATTCATCTCCTTTTCCTGCTACTCCACTCATCTGCAATGCGTTTTCCGCCGATGAATGCAGTAGGCTATGTCGAGCAACCAATTCACCTCCGCGGGACCTCTTCGGCAGCCGTCCTCCGAGGAGCAGGGTTCAGATTCCTCACTCACCACGCTCGCTTCCACCGCGCGAAGCAACCAGCCCGTACCGGTCCTGCTGGGTGATAGCTTGGCCGTCCGCCGCCTACGCTCGCAGATTCAGCGCATCGCTCCTTACTTCCGCACCGCTCTCATCTGCGGCGAAACCGGCTCAGGCAAACAGCTCGTCGCGCGCGCTATTCATGCCCACTCGCCAGGCGCCGATGGCCCATTCATCGTCATCAATGCAAGCGCACTCGCCCAATCCGTCGCCGACGGCGAAACCTCGAGCTCCGCATCTTCCTCATCCGCCGCTTCCCTACTCGAATCCGCCCAGGGAGGGACCCTCTACCTCGAATGCGTCGGAGAACTTCCCTTTATCCTGCAGGCTGCCCTCTTCCGCTTCATCCGCTCCTGCGAGGAGCGCCGCAATATCCCTCTTCCGGCCAGCCGTAGCGACTTCCGCCGCACCGAACCTGTCCGAATTGACATACGAATCCTTGCCGCCTCCGATCGTGACCTGCGCGTTCTCGCCTCCATTGGTCAGTTCCGTCAGGACCTATATGCACGTCTCTCCGCGGTCGAAATCCTTGTTCCGCCGTTGCGCCAGCGCATCGAAGACATCCCCGTCCTCGCCGCATGGCTCCTGCGTCGTCTCGCTGAACGCACCGGCCACCCCGCCAAGATGCTCGACAAAGCGACTCTGACCCAGCTCCAGCAGCGACTCTGGCCCAACAATCTTCGCGAGATGGAACGTGTCATCGCCCAGGCCGCCGCTCTGGCCGAGGGTGCTATCGTCGAGCCGCACCATCTGCTCGCCTTGGTCGAACCAGTCAGCCACGCTGGCTCCTCCGCCAGCCACATCGAGCGTTTGCACGAGGTCATCCAGCAACATATCCTCGATGTTCTCACGCGCTGCGGCGGTAACAAACTGCGTGCTGCCCAGTTGCTCGGCATCAGCCGCTCCACCCTCTATCGCATGTTGAACACCGCCTCCGTCTCCTCCCATTCCCTCTCCGAATAGCCCTCAATAAATCCTCAATCTCGATACACTCTAGGCAGGCGCCTTTCTGCCCGAGGGTTCGAACTCCCATGAAGAATCTCCCTGTCGTCCTTCTGCTCTGCGCCGTAGCCGCAACCCCGCTCTCTGCCCAACCTCGCGCCACCTCCGCACCCACCCCCGCCGCACTCA
The DNA here is from genome assembly GCA_035510935.1 of Acidobacteriaceae bacterium. Classification (GTDB taxonomy): domain Bacteria; phylum Acidobacteriota; class Terriglobia; order Terriglobales; family Acidobacteriaceae; genus Edaphobacter. The sequence goes on along the minus strand of DATKGA010000183.1, from coordinate 10,053 downwards.
CCGCGCAGGACATCGCAGCCCGCTCGCGCCAGCTCGCCCGCCTCTTCGACGACATCTGGCAGGACAAGCTCAGCCACTCGCCCGAGTACGCCACCTACCTCGGCGACAAACGCTTCGACGACCAGCTCTCCGACTTCTCTCCCCGCGCCTTCAACGATTCGCTGGCCCGCGGCCGGGCCTTCATCCAGAGCCTCGCCGCCATCGACACCACAGGCCTCTCGCATCAGGAACAGCTCTCCGCCCAGCTCATGCTCCGCTCCCTCATTGAAGACCAGGAGGCCGCGCCCTTCAAGGAGTGGGAGCTCTCCGTCAACCAGTACGAGGGCCTTCAACTCGACCTGCCTCAGCTCGCCGAGCACACCTCCTTCGACACCGTAGATGACTACGATCACTACATCGCCCGTCTCGCCAAAGTCCCGTTCGCTTTCTCGCAGATCATGACCAACCTTCAGTCCGGCCTGGATGACCACCGCACCACCCCGCAGTTCCTCATGCAGAAGGCCCTCGCCGAAACCCAGTCCATCGCCGCGCAGAAGCCGGCCGACACCCCATTTGCCCTCCCTCTCAAGAAATTTCCAGCTTCCATCGCCGCGGCTGACCGCAAGAGAATTTCGGACGACGTGCTCAATACCATCGACACTCAGGTCCTGCCCTCCTACCAGCGCTTCGCCAAGTTCCTCTCCGTCGCCTACATTCCCAACTGCCGCACCGACCCCGGCATCTCGGCGCTGCCCGACGGCGACGCCTACTATGCCTTCCGCATTCGCCAGTCCACCACCCTCGATAAGTCCGCCGCCCAGATCCACCAGATCGGACTCGACGAGGTTGCCCGCGACCAGGCCGAGATGCTCACCATCGTGCATAAATTAGGCTTCGCCGATCAGCAATCTTTCAACGCCGCGCTCAAGGCCAACCCCAAACTCCACCCCACCTCCGCCGACGCCCTGCTGGCAACCTACAAGGGATATATCGCGCAGATGCAGTCCCGCCTGCCCCAGCTCTTCGGCACATTGCCCAAAGCCCGGCTCGAAGTCGTCGCCATGCCCGCCTACATGGCCCCCAATCAACCCCAGGCCTTCTACGATCAGGGCACGCCCGACGGCAAGCGTCCCGGCCAGGTCGATATCAACACCTACAACTTCGCCGACCGGTCGCTGGCCGATGTCGAGGCCGTCGCCTACCACGAGGGCATCCCAGGCCACCACCTGCAAATCTCCATCCAGCAGGAGCTCACCGGCCTGCCCGCCTTCCGCCAGCAGGCCTACTACACCGCCTACACCGAGGGCTGGGCGCTCTATTCGGAACGCCTGGGCAAGGAGATTGGTTTCTATCAGGACCCCTACTCCGACTACGGTCGCCTCGAGGCCGACATGTGGCGCGCCATCCGCCTCGTCGTCGACACCGGTGTCCACTCCCAGCACTGGACACGTCAGCAGATGGTCAACTACTTCCATCAGTACTCCGGCCTGGACGAGACCAATATCCAGTCCGAGGTCGACCGCTACATCGCATGGCCAGCGCAGGCCCTCGGCTACAAGATGGGCCAGCTCAAAATCCTCGAACTCCGCGACCGCGCCAAGACCGCCCTCGGCCCCAAATTCGACCTCAAGGCCTTCCACGACGTCGTCCTCGACTCCGGCGCGCTCCCCCTCGACGTCCTCGAAACCCAGGTCAATACGTGGATTCAGTCCCAGCTCCCCACGCAGAAACCTACGCCTTAACCGCCCGCCTTACTTCTTGGCGAATCCACGCACCAGGATCACCAGGTTCCATATGTCGTCTGGCTTGGCCCGTTGGCCTTCTGAGGGCATCTTGCCCTTGCCATCGCGGATCAACAGGTAAACCTCCCGGTCCGACATGCTTTGCAGCGTAGCCGGATCGCGCAGGTCTTTCATGCTCAGTCCCATATCGGCGACCAGATCGCCTTTGCCGTTGCCGTTCACTCCATGGCACATCGAGCAATCTATTTTGAAGGTCGCAGCGGCGTGAGCCTGCGATTCGGCCGTGGGTATTACAGGGTTGGCCGCAGGCACTGGCCCGGTAGGAGCTTCAGCCTGATCGGGAGCCGCCGCCGGTCCAGCAGGTGCAGTCTGATCGGGTGCGGCCGTCTGGGCAAATGCAGCCATCTGTGCAGAAGGCGCAGCCGCATTCTGAGGAAGAAGTGCAAGAACCATCAGTGGGGGAAGTACGAATAGTAGTTTCAACATGGCTAACCTCCAAGAGGTCAGCTGAAACTGTTCACAGCGGGCCCCTGTGCCTCTGCCGCGCCGATTGGGATCCTGCCTCGCACGCGCAAGAAGCTTACACGGCCATAGTACGCCTCTCTTTCTCGCACCGTTGTGACCGATCGCACACAGCATCCGGACGGTCAACTCAATTCCCTCTCCGCCCTCAACTCTGACTCTGGTAGCCTGATGGAATGAGCGATGACAGCTACGAACTTCCAGTCCCCGCGTCTGTTCTGCCCAACCTTCGCGTCGCCATTCTCGGCGCAGGCAAGATGGGCGGCATCCTGTTACAGGCCTTCCTCAAGAACAATCTCCTGCTCCCCGAACAGTTGGTCGCCACCGTCCAGCATCCCGATCGTGCACTGGCGCTCTCGGCGCAGTTCGGCATCAACGTCGGCACCGACAACCTCGCCGCCGCCCAGCAGGCCGACGTCATCATGCTTGGCGTCAAGCCCATCCAGGTCCCGGCGCTCATCTGCGAGATCGCCCCAGCCCTGACCCCGGCCAAACTACTTCTCTCCTTCGCCGCCTCGGTCACCACGCGCTCCATCGAGGACGCGGCAGGCTGCGATCTGGCCGTCATCCGCGCCATGCCCAACACCCCGGCGCTGCTCTCCGCCGGCGCCACCGCGCTCTGCTCCGGCCGCTTCGTCACTGCCCAGCAGATCGCACTTGCCCAGCGCATCTTCTCCACCGTGGGTCGCACCGTCGTGGTCGACGAAAAGCACATGGACGCTGTTACCGGTCTCTCCGGCTCCGGGCCGGCCTTTCTCTACATCATCATCGAAGCGCTGGCCGAGGCGGGCGTCAACGTCGGCCTGCCGCGTGACGTGGCCACCCTGCTGGCCGCGCAAACCGCCTACGGGTCCGCCCGTATGGTGCTGGAGACCGGCTACCACCCCGCGCTGCTCAAGGACGCCGTTACCACCCCGGCCGGCTGTACCGTCGACGGCATCCTCGAACTTGAAGAGGGAGGGTTGCGCGTCACCCTCATCAAAGCCGTCAAACGTGCCACCCAGCGCGCCAGAGAACTCGCCGCAGGCTGATTCAACACTATCTCCCGGCCCGGCTCCGCGGATATAGTATTAGGTCGTGGCATCGCTCTCATTAGGGCCTGCCGCACGATCTGCTACACGGGACAGAAAGAGAGCATCTCATCATGAACCTGCTGTCGAGGGCTGTTTTATTTGCAAGTTGTTTTTTCCTGGCCGTCTCGAACGCCAACGCTCAGCAGATGGTCCACGCCGTATCGGGAACTGTCACCACCATTCATCCCAAGATTCAAATGACGGATATCGAAACCGACGATGGCTCCTCGGGCAGCTTCCAATGGACCAAGTCCGGTGTCTCCTTGAACTTCGACAAGGCCGTCAGCGCGGATACAGTTGCCGCGGACAAATTCACCGCCTTGCAGGCCCATGTCATCGTCTACTACTACTACGCAGGCGATATGCGCACCCTGGTTGCGGTACGCGATGTGGGAGCCGGTCCCTTTGTAAAGAGCGCCGGGAAGATTATCAAACTCGACCGCCGCGAACATCAGCTGACCATCCAAAACAGCAAGGGTGGCGAGGAGACGTTTTCCTTCGACGCCAAAACCGTAGCCGACACGGAGACCGGCGTCATGACCAACTTTAAGTTCGATTACAGCAAGGGCGTGCAGGTGCAGGTCCTGGCCACTCAGGCCAATGGCAGCCAGACCGCGCTTCTGATCGCCCCCATCATCTAGGCGGTACGCAGTTCATATCTGCTAGCCGCATCCATCCTAATCATGGTCGCAGTCTCCGCAAATTCGCTCCCTCACAACAGACTCCTTACGCGATTCGCCTGGTTTGTCGTCTTCTACAACGTCCTCGTCATCGTATGGGGAGCGCTGGTGCGAGCCAGCGGTTCGGGAGCGGGCTGCGGCAACCACTGGCCGCTCTGCAACGGCCAGGTCATCCCGGTCTCGCCCGGCTTCCATACCATTATTGAGTTCACCCACAGGATGATGGTCGGCGGCTCGACCTTCCTCGTTCTCGCGCTCCTTGTCTCGAGCTTCCTCGCCACCGTCAAGGGCCACGCCGCGCGCGCACTCGTCGTCGCTTCCACATTGCTTCTGTTGAACGAGGGATTCCTCGGGGCGCTTCTGGTCAAGCTTGGCTACGTCGCCGGCAACCAGTCCTCAGGACGCATCGTTCTACTCTCCGTCCATCTGGGCAATACGCTGCTTCTCCTGGCCGCGCTCACTCTTACCGCGCGCTTTCTCTCCACCGGTCAACGCTGCGCCGATCTTCCGCTCACGCGTCGTTCCGTAGGTGTGATGGAGGGTCTCGTCACCACCATCTTCGTCGGCATCACAGGCTCCATCGCCGCGCTGGGCGATACGCTCTTCCCCGCCGCATCGCTGCACTCCTCCATCGCGCAGGACCTCGCCGCCGGCTCTCCGATGCTGCTCCGCCTGCGCCTCGTCCATCCCGCCCTTGCTCTCGTCGCGGCCCTGTTTGCACTTTGGCTCATCGCCCAATCGCGGCGGTCAGGCACTCCTCAGTCCCCCGCTCTAAACTCCAGCCGGGCGCGCCTCGCCAATCTGCTTCTTCTTCTGCTGGCTCTCCAGTTCGCACTGGGCATCGCAGACGTGCTGTTGCTCGCACCCGCATGGATGCAGCTCCTCCATCTGCTTGGCGCCGATCTCTTCTGGATCGCCCTGGTCCTGCTCGCCGCCGAAACGCTCTGGCCCACGGCTCCCTCTCCCACCGATGCTTAACAAAGCAAAATGTTCCTCGATCGGCCAGGACTACTGCGGCCCCGGCTTGCCTGCTACCTTGTCCCCAACCTTTTCTGTACCGTGTGCCGTGTCTTTTGCCGCAACCTTGGTGCCGTGAGCCGTGTCCTTGGCCGCGACCGTGGTGCCATGCGCGGTATCTTTGGCCGCCACCGTGGTGCCATTCGCCGACTTGCGATACACCTTCTTCGTCTCGTGCGATGTATTATGCACCACCTTCTTGGTCGTCTTATCGGTCGCGTGCCCCGTATCCACTGCGGCAGCCTTCGTGTCGTGGCCGGCGTCTTTCATGTCCTGCCCCGCGCTCTGGCCCATCGCAACGCCCCATTCCAACCCGAGGCACAGCCACGCCGCTAGCATCATCCCTGCCATCTCAGTCTTCTTCATACTGTCTCCCCCCGGCCTGTTTTACGCAGGCCCTTATAGGGTAGATTCGCCAAACCGGCGGGGAGATGTCTGGGGGAACTAATTCCTCTGCCGCGCTGCATGGCGTCTGTGCGCTGAAGTGCGTATATTTTCTACGACTGCAAAATTTAGCTCCACTCGAACAGCACGGTCGAAGCCTCTATAGCTTCGCCGGCAGAATGGAAACCTGATCCCGATGCCTGTTGCCCCCATGCCCGCCGCCCTGCTGCTCGTCTCCACGCAGCTGACACACCTCGCCCCGGTCGACGTCGCCATCCTTCTGCTCTACTTTGCGATGGTCATCTTCATCGGCTTCTATGTGAAGAGCGCGGCCAACACCAGCGAGCAGTTCTTCCTGGCCGGGCGCGAGATGACCGCCTGGATCGCGGGCCTCAGCTTCGTCTCCGCCAACCTCGGCTCACTGGAGCTGATGGGCTGGGCCGGCGCGGCGTACCAGTACGGGATCCTCGCCACCCACTGGTACTGGATCGGCGCCATCCCCGCCATGCTCTTCCTCGGCATCGTCATGATGCCCTTCTACTACATCTCCAAAACGCACTCCGTCCCCGGATATCTGCAACTCCGCTTCGGCGAGGGCGCGCGCGGCCTGTCTGGCGTCTGCTTCGCCTTCATGACCATCCTCATGTCCGGCGTCAACATGTACGCCATGGCAGTCGTCATGCAAGTCGTCCTCGGCTGGAACATCAACTTCTCCATGTGGGTCGGCGCTATCACCGTCGCCATATACGTCATGCTCGGCGGCCTGCGTTCCGCCATCATCAACGAGGTGCTGCAGTTCGTCCTCATCTGGGCGGGCGCCATGCTCATACCCATCCTCGGTCTCATCGAGGCTGGCGGATGGCACAACCTCATGGCCCAGATCACAATCCGTATGGGTGCCGATTACACCCACCTCTGGTCCACCACCGGCAGCTTCGCCGCCAACCCCATGGGAGTCCACTGGACCGGCATCGTCTTTGGCCTCGGCTGGGTCATCAGCTTCGGCTACTGGACCACCGACTTCCTCGTCGTCCAGCGCGTTCTCTCCGCCAACAGTCTTCGTTCCGCGCGCCTCGCTCCCATCATCGGCTCCGCCTTCAAGATGTTCGTTCCCTTCTTCGTCATCCTTCCCGGCCTGCTCGCCCTTGTCCTGCTCAAGGATCCCTCCGGCCATCTCATCCAGCTCTATCCCGACGGCAGCGACATGGTCGTCAACCACGGCGCGCACAGCTTCAACGAGGTACTTCCACTCATGATGGTGCGTTACCTCGGCCCTGGCCTTCTCGGCCTCGGCATCACCGCGCTGGTCGCGGGCTTCATGTCCGGAATGGCGGGCAATGTCAGCGCCTTCTCCACCGTTTGGACCTACGACATCTACGGCGCATACATCAACAAGAAAGCCAGCGACTCGCACTACGTCTCCATGGGCCGCTGGTCCACCCTCATCGGCATGGCCGTCTCGGTCGCCACCGCGTACCTGGTCATGAAGTCGGCCAGCATCATGGACTACGTCCAGCAACTCTTCAGCTTCTTCATCGCGCCGCTCTTCGGCACCGTCATTCTCGGCATGTTGTGGAAGCGCGCCACCAAGGCCGGTGGCTTCTGGGGTCTGCTCACCGGAACCGCCGCCTCTGTCGCCATGTGGGAGATGGTGCGTCTCAACAAGGCCAACATCCGCTTTATGATCCTGCAGCCCCACGCCTCCGCCGACACCATCCTGCGTGTGCAGGCCATGGCAGAGAACCTCTACCGAGCCGCCTGGTCGTGGCTCATCTGCGTCGCCGTCACCGTCGTCGTCAGCTATTGCACCAAGCCCACGCCGGAGTCGCAGCTCACCGGCCTGGTCTACGGCTCCACCATCGTCCCGCACGACGGCTCCGCCACCCTCTTCGAGAAGCCCATCTTCTGGGCCATCGTCGTCGCCACCGTCCTCTTCATCCTCAATCTCTGGCTCTGGTAGCCACAACCTGAAGTCGTCATTCTGGCGCAGCCAGAATCTCTGTATTGGTTGTTGTTCTTGTTATTGCCGTTGTCTGTTTTAGTTCGTCATTCTGAGCTTCGCTCAGAATCTCCGTAGTTGCTTTTTTGCTTGTCATTCTGAACGTAATATGTTTTTGAAGTTCGTCATTCCGGCAAAGCCACAATCTCTGTATTTGCTTGTCATTCTGAACGAAGTGAAGAATCCCCGAATTTCGCCTTTGATTTTGCACTTGCTTCTGAGATAGGTCCGGGCTCTAGCCCGGACACTTAGTCCATTATAAAAATGGGGCTTTAGCCCCTCAGGGAATGTTGCTTAGCCACACCCTTTGCATCTCTACCCAAGGAGCACCCTATGACCACCCCTCACGTCGATCCCAGCACAGAGCAGAGGCTCTCCATCTGGTTCTTTGTCGGAATTCTTATGCTCGCCAGCGGCGCCATCATCCTCGGCCAGGGAATCTATGAGTTCTGGGTTCCCGGCACAACCGTCCTCGCCAACCTCCATCCCGCCTTCTGGTGGGGCCTCCTCATGACCGCCTTCGGCCTCTTCTACACCCTCCGCTTCCGCCCCGGCAAAGACTAAGGTATTAATTGTGCCCCGCAACATCAGGCCAAGGAGCTTCAAGCAATGTCCAAGCAAATGACCATGGGAGTTCTCGTAGGCAACCGCGGGTTCTTCCCCTCGCATCTCGCCACATCGGGCCGTCTTGAAATCATCGCCGCGCTGGAAGCCGCCGGCATAAAGCCGATCGTTCTCACGCCTGAAGTCACCGCCCACGGCGCGGTCGAGACGTACGAAGACGCCAAAAAGTGTGCCGCCCTCTTCAAGTCCCACGCCGACGCCATCGACGGCCTCATCATCACTCTGCCCAACTTCGGCGAAGAGCGCGGCCTGGCCGACGCCATCCGTCTCGCCGATCTGCGCGTCCCCGTGCTCATTCAGGCCACGCCCGACGCGCCCGCCAAAATGTCCATCGCCCACCGCCGCGACAGCTTCTGCGGCAAAATGTCCATCTGCAACAACCTCACCCAGTACGGCATCCCCTACTCGCTCACCACGCTGCACACCGAGTCGCCCGACTCCGCCGAATTCGCCTCCGACCTCGCCTGGTTCGCCGCCGTCTGCCGCGTCGTTCGCGGCCTCAGGAACCTCCGCATCGGCGCCATCGGCGCGCGTCCCACCGCCTTCAACACCGTCCGCTACTCCGAGAAATTACTGGAGCGCAGCGGCATCACCGTCGAAACCCTCGACCTCTCCGAAGTCATGGGCCGCATCAGTCGCATGTCAGACACCGACGACGCAGCGCAGTCCAAGCTCGCGGCCATCAAAAAATACATCCCCGTCGGCGACACGCCCGAACTAGCCCTGCTCAAGATGGCCAAGCTCGGCGCCGTCATCGACTCTTGGATGGCCTCGTCGCAGTTGACTGTGACTTCAGTTCAGTGTTGGACCAGCATCGAGGAGTTCTTGGGCATCGTCCCCTGCACCATCATGTCCATGATGAGCGAGAACCTCTTCGCCTCGGCCTGCGAGGTCGATACTCTCGGCACGCTCTCCATGCACGCCCTCGCACTCGCCAGCCAGACGCCCTCCGCCCTGCTCGACTGGAACAACAACTACGGCACGGACCCCGACAAGGCCGTCTGCTTCCACTGCTCCAACCTTCCCAAACACTTCTTCAACGCCGGCGTAAAAATGGACTACCAGCTCATCATCGCGGGCACGGTCGGCAAGGAGAACACCCACGGCACGCTCGATGGCAAGGTGAAGGCCGGCCCCATGTCCTTCGCGCGTTTTTCGACCGATGATTTCAATGGCACCATCAAAGGCTACGTCGGCCAGGGAGCCTTCACCGACGACCCTCTCAACACCTTTGGCGGAGCCGGCGTCGTCCACATCCCCAACATGCAGGCACTCCTCCGCTACATCTGCTCGAATGGCTTCGAGCACCACGTCGCCGCCAGCTTCTCCACCTCCGCCGCCCCCATCCACGAAGCCGCCACCCGCTACCTCAACTGGCCCACCCACTGGCACAAATAGCCGTGACGACGGAAGCACGGACTTTCGTATTTCGGAGGGAGCAGGGGCCTTCAGGCCCCTGAATGCATTGGCCCAAGAATGGGCCTTCAGGCCCGGATATACCAGACCCGTCTTTACCTTTCGTAGGAAGCAGGGGCCTTCACAGTCTCCCGTCTTTGCTCTTCGGAGGGAGCAGGGGGCTTCAGCCCCCTGAATGCCCAGCCCCCATTTGGGCCTTCAGGCCCGGACCTTCTCACACAAGGGGAGCAGGGGCTTTTGTATTTCGGAGGGAGCAGGAGGCTTCAGCCCCCTGAATAAGGCCCCAATAGATCAAGGGGCTTTAGCCCCGGGCCTTCTCTCCATGCAGACGAAGAGGCATAGGATTGCTCGTCCCACGTCACGACGTAGCTGAAGGTCTATCTATGAATCCTTGATCAGATTATTTTTTCGACGGTTTGGGTGGATCTGCTGGGGAGGTATTTACGAGTATTTTATTGATCACATCATGGAGATTGTCCGAGTCGTTCCAGTTGAGCATGAATTCGGACGTAGGCTTACCGTCATTCGTTTGAAAAGAAAACTTGTAAGCGCTGACATCTTTAGATGTAACACTGACCTTGTCAAAGGTGGCATCGATGCTACCACCGTCCGGTCTA
>DATKGA010000182.1:0-39243 GCA_035510935.1 Acidobacteriaceae bacterium | reverse complement strand
AGGGGATGTGATGGGGGGCACGGGCGGGGGTGGGGCGTTGTACGTTCTACGTTGCCGGTTGGGCGGCGGGAGGACGGGCGGTCGCGCGCTGCCGCGCGCGATAACCCACCCGGGGTTGGTGGGGCATGAAGGGCAGATACGGAGATTCTGGCCGTCGGCCAGAATGACGGCAGTGGTGGAGGCGGAGAGTAGTGGCGCGATTCCCACATCTCAAAGACGAGATGTGGGGCACCCGATTTTTGTCTTGCGCGAAGCGCGATTCGCCCTCCGCGAAGGAGTCAGATGCGCATGGGCATGAGGATGTAGCGGTACTTGACGTCTTCGGAGGCGTCTTCGGGGCGCATTTGGCCGGCGGACTGGGCGTCCTTGAACTCCAGGCGTACCTCGCCGGAGGTGCCGATGGCCTTGAGGAAGTCGATGAGGTACTGGCTGTTGAATCCGACGACGAGCGGGTCGTAGTTGTAGGGGGTCTCGATGGTGTCCTCGGATTCGCCGGAGTCGGTGGAGGAGCTGGAGAGCTTGAGCTCGTTCTGCTCGAGGCGGATCTTGATGGCTCCGGAGCGCTCGTCGGCGAACTGGGCGACGCGCTGGATGCAGCCCATGAGGTCTTCGGAGCGCACGATGACGAACTTGTTATTGTCGCGCGGAAGGACGGCCTCGTAGTTGGGGAACTGTCCGGTGAGCTTGCGTGAGGTGAGGACGCGACCGCCGACGCGGAAGAAGAGGGTCTGCTCATCGTCGGCGAAGTCGAGGGTTTCGGCCTCGGTGGAGTTGAGCAGGGAGAGCAGCTCGCTGAGAGCCTTGCGCGGGATGAGGGTTTTCTTCTCGCCGGAGACGCCGTCGAGCGACTCACCGAGCTTTTCGATGTGGGCGAGGCGGTGGCCATCGGTAGCGACCATGGCCATTGATTCTGCCTTGAGCACAAGCAGCGCGCCGTTAAGCGTATAGCGCGACTCTTCGTTGGAGATGGCGAAGATGGTTTTGGAGATCATGTTCTGGAGCGAGGCGACGGAGAGCTTGAACGCTCCGGTGGTTGGGAACTCGGGGACCTGGGGGAAGTTGGCGCGCGCCATGCCGACCATCTTGGTGTTGGAGCGGCCGGCGCGGATCTGCACCCAGTGGTTATCCATGAGCTTGATGGAGATGTCGCCATCGGGCAGCAGCTTGATGTAGTCGTAGAGCTTGCGCGCGGGAATGGTGCATGCACCGGGCTTTTTGACCCTAGCAGGACAACTGGTGCGCAGGCCCTGGTCTAGGTCTGTGGCGGTGATGGTGAGTGTTTCGTCCGCGGCCTCGAAGAGGAAGTTGGAGAGGATGGGAATGGTCGTCTTGCGCTCTACCACGGACTGCGCCGCTGTCAGTTCGCGCAGCAATTCGGCGCGGGATACGGTGATCTCGAGGTTTCCAGTGGGCGCTGTTGCTGTCGTCATCTCGGGCTCCTGGTTACGTGCAGGGGTTGCTGCGAGGGTTGCTGTTGGGCTTGCATCTTTCGTCAAGGCGATCTCTCCCGGCATTCCTTCGATGAAATGGATGCTGGCCAAACTGTACACCGAATCCGTTGCAGTGTGTACTGCCCAGACTTGGCCTTCTCGATTTTATTGATTCGCGGGCAAAGAGTGCGAGAGTTTCTTTGTGGAAAGAGCGGCCACTTGTGTGTGGTGAAGGCAGGCACTGAATTGCGCAGGCAACTTGTACTGCTTCTACTAAAAACAAGGATTAAGAAAGAGAAATACCAGTAGCAGTAGTCGTTGCTGCTGGAAATGTGGAAACCAGGGCGATGTATTGCCGGGAGGAGCAGTTGCGGTGCGGGCTCGATTTAGAAAACGTCATAACCGATCTCGAAGAAGGAGCAAGAATGGAAGGCATTGGCATGGAGGCGATCCAGTTATCACACTTGTTCACAGGGGTAGGCGCGGTGTCATTTTGGGGATCTGTACGGATCGTGGGAATATAGGACAAACGATGCAATATCAGTAGGATAAATGGTCCTATTTTTTAACAAGGATCTATATTACATGGAGGATAATGAGGCAACGTCGCGTATAGGGGGCAGGATGAAGATCGCACTCTTTGGAGCAAGCGGGGGCACAGGCCGACTGCTTACTGAACGCTGCCTGGCTGCCGGATACGACGTGACGGCGCTGGTGCGGAGGCCTGAGGAGTTTGCGTACGCCGGGCGAGTGCGCGTGGTGGAGGGCACAGCGTTCGATGCGGAGGCGGTAAGGCGGACGGTGACAGGAACAGATATGGTGCTATCGGCGCTGGGGGCACGGTCGTTGAAGAAGGAGGATGTTTTGGAGCGGGCCGTCCCGCTGATTGTGTCGGCGATGAAGGAAGCCGGGGTGCGGCGGATCATTGTGCTGGGGTCGGCGGGTGCGTTGGAGGATTCACTGAAGAAACAGCCGGCGTGGCGGCGGTGGTTTGTGCAGAAGATTGTGTACAACACGTTTCTGAAGTGGGCAGTTGCTTCGCAGATCGACCAGTGGAAGGTACTGTCAGCTTCGGGCCTGGACTTCACCATGGTGATGCCGCCGATGCTGATGAACAGCGCCGGACGCGGGACGTACAGGATAGATGGAGAAGCGCTACCGCGGCATGGGGCGCGTATTGCACGGGAGGATGTGGCGGATTTCATGATGGACCAGATTGAGGGAGTGGAGTGGGTGGGGAAGGGAGTGTATGTGGCGTGGTAGTCGGGGTCACGCGAAAAAGAAAGGTGCAGTGGAGCGTAAAATTGGGGATGTTGCGAAATTGATTTGGATAGGAGCATCCGGTGGCAGAGACGATCTTTGATGTGGTGGTAGTGGGCGGTGGCCCGGCCGGGTATACCTGCGCGATCCGCGGTGCTCAGTATGGGTTGAAGGTGGCGCTGGTGGACGCCAACGACAGGCTGGGCGGGACGTGCCTTCTGTGGGGATGCATTCCGACCAAGGCGATGCTGTTTACGGCGGAGATTTGGGACCACCTGAAACATGCGAAGACCTTCGGAATAGCAGGCGTGGAGGGGGCGACGATCGACTGGAAGGGCGTGCTGGCGCGCAAGGACGATGTGATTACTCGGCACACCAAGGGGCTCGACTTCCTGATGAAGAAGAACAAGATTACGACGTTCAAGGGATACGGGAGACTGACGGGCCCGGCGAAGGATGGCGTGCATACGGTCGAAGTGAAGCTGGCGGATGGGAAGACGGAGACAGTGAAGGCGAAGAAGGTGGTGCTGGCGACGGGCTCGGACGCGCGGATGCTGCCGGGGTTGAAGGCGGACGAGACGATCCTGACGAACTATGAGATTTTGAAGATCGCCGAGATGCCGAAGTCGCTGGTGGTGATAGGATCGGGCGCGGTGGGCGTCGAGTTCGCGTCGATCTTCAAGAGCTTTGGCGCGGAGGTGACGATCCTGGAGATGCTGCCGCGCATGGTGCCGGTGGAGGACGAAGATATCAGCAAGGAGTTGCTGCGGCTCTTCAAGAAGCGCAGCTTGGATGTGAATCTGTCCGTCAAGGACACGAAGATCGAGAAGAACAACAACGGCGCACTGGTGAGCTGGACGGATGCAAACGGCAAGCCGCAGCAGAAGCAGGCGGAGAAGGTGCTGGTAGCGGTGGGCCGTTCGCCTCGTACAAGCGAGGTTGGATTGGAGAAGACGAAGATTGTGCCGGACCGCGGCTTCGTGATGACGAATGAATGGATGGAGACAACCGAGCCGGGGATCTATGCGATTGGCGACATTGTGGGTGGAATGCCGCAGTTGGCGCATGTGGGCAGCATGGCGGGACTGGTGGTGGCGGCGCGGATTGCGGGCAAGTTTGCCAAGCCGATCAATAAGGCACGGATTCCCGGATGCACTTTCTGCGATCCGCAGATTGCCAGCGTTGGGCTGACGGAGGCGAAGGCCAAGGAGCTGGGGCATACGGTGAAGGTGGGCAAGTTCCCATTTGTGGGCAACTCGAAGGCGACGATCCTGGACGCGCACGATGGCTTTGTGAAGGTGGTGGCGGACGCGAAGTACGGCGAGGTGCTGGGCGTACACATCATCGGGCCATACGCGACGGAGATTATTGCGGAGGCGGTGACGGCGCTGGAGCTGGAGGCGACGGTGGAAGAGATGATGTTCACCATCCATGCGCATCCGACGGTGGCCGAGGCGCTGCTGGACGGCTTCAGCAGCGTGGAAGGCATGGCGGTGAATGTTTAACCCCTAAGGGTTGCCATGTCGATGACGAAGCGGTATTTCACATCGCTCTTGACAACGCGGTCGTAGGCCTCGCCGAGCTTGTCCATTGAGGTAAGTTCGATGTCAGAGACGATGCCGTGGTCGGCGCAGTAGTCCAGCATCTCCTGTGTCTCCTTCATGCCACCGATGTTGGAGCCGGCGAGCGCGACTCGGTACGAAGTGAGCGAGAAGGGCGCGACGGGAAGCTGCTTTTCGGATAGCCCAACAAGACACAGCGTTCCGTCGAGGCGAAGCAGTTGCAGGTATGCGTTGAGGTCGTGGGGGGCGGAGACGCAGTCGAGGATAAGGTCGAAGCTGGCGGCGTGTTTGGCCATGGCATCTGGGTCCTTGGAGATGACGACTTCGTCTGCGCCGAGACGCTGGGCGTCGGCGATCTTGCTGCCGGAAGTGGTGAACTGCACGACGTGCGCACCGAAGGAGTGGGCGAACTTGAGCCCCATGTGACCGAGTCCGCCGAGGCCTACGACACCGACCTTCTTGCCGGGGCCTGCTCCCCAGTGGCGCAGCGGCGAGTATGTGGTGATGCCGGCGCAGAGCAGTGGGGCGACGCCGGACAACTTGTCACCAAATTTGGGCGAGATGGTGTGGACGTAGCGCATGTCGCAGACGATGTTGTTGGAGTAGCCGCCGTAGGTGATGGTGCCGTCGTAGCCCTTGGCGTTGTAGGTGCCGACAAACTGCTTTACACAGTAGTTCTCCAGGTCTGCCTTGCAGTTTGCGCAGACGCGGCAGGAATCGACCATGACGCCGACTCCGGCGAGGTCGCCGGGTTTGAAGCGTGTGACCTCAGCGCCGACCGCCGTGACGCGACCGACGATCTCGTGGCCAGGCACCATGGGATACATGGAGCCGCCCCACTCGTTGCGCACCTGGTGGATGTCGGAGTGGCAGATGCCGCAATAGGCGATCTCGAGGACCACATCGCGCGGGCCGGGTTCGCGGCGCTCAAAGCTGTAAGGAACCAGGGGCGATTTGTTATCGTGCGCAGCGTATCCGTGGGACTTCATCGGGCAGACTTCCTTTCGTTGCTTAACGAGATTGGATGCAGGCGGGATGAAGATTCACGCCAGGTGAATGATCGTGCCCCGCGAAACTAAAAACCGACTCAATTGAAGAATATCAGCCGGGCCTTGGAATCAACGGTGGTCGCATCGACGCCTGGAATGGACTTCAGGTCGGCCAAACCGGTGAATTTTTTTGTCCTCCGCCGCGCAACGATGGCCTGCGCCGTTGTCTCCGAAACACTGAGAACGATCTCCAATTCGTCCGGATCGGCGGAGTTTACGTCGATGGTGGTCATGGTGCGGTGGAGAAAATCCATAATGTCATCGTATTGCTGGTCGGTGCCTTTAGCGCCAAGATCCACCATCTTTTGCACGCTGTCGTGCCAGGCGTCGTAGCTCCTGGGCGTGTCCATGACGATCTGCATATCGTGGCACGTGGCGCACACCTTTATGACTGATTGGGCCTCCCGCGCCTGGCTGGAAGTTTGCGGCGCGCCCGCCGCCCATGCAGCCGCGAACAGGGTCGGCACAAGCAGCCCAGCGCTAATGGGAACCACCCACTTACTCATTTCTTGTTGACGACAGATACGCCTGTCAGAGTAATCGGCGCGCTGCCCGGCATGGGCGTGACATGCGGACCGACGCCCAGTTGTTCCGCGGTCTGGTAGTCGCCGAAACTATTGGCGAACTGGTTGGATACCCGTTGGGCGTGACCATTGTCGAAGGTGATGTCCAACAACTTTTCGCTGAACATGGTGTGGCCGAATTCGTCCTTCATCTGGCCGACGATTTTGTGCGTTTTGACGTCGATGACATCGCCCGACGAGGAGTAGGCCAATTTGCCGTCGAGGCCGAAGGTGAGCCAGTAGGTACCCTCCGGAGTGTCGATGGTGTCGATCTCCTTCGGATCGTCTGTATTGGAGAAGATGTGGATCTTCTTGAAGATGCCGTCGGCCAGCCAGATTTCCTTTTCATCCGGGGTCAACGCGATGCCGTGGCTTGGGCAGCCATGGGGTATACGCGGAGTCGGGGTCACATTCCACTTCGACTTCCAGTCCTCGCTGGTGACCTCAACCTTCTTGGTGATCTGCCCGGTGGCGACGTCGGCGATGAGGAAGCCGAGGAAGTTATTGTTGTTGGCGTAAATCTTGGTCGAATCCTTGTTCAGTACGAAGACGCGGATGTTGTCGGGGAAGCGGATGGTCTTGATGACCTTACGCGACGCGACATCGGAGATGGTCATCACCTTATTGTTGGGTGACATGAAAGCCGTCTTACCGTCGGCGCTCAGGTTCAGGTTGTGCGAGTTCGGGCTTTCCGGTGCTTCCAGCTTGCCGATGAGCTTGCCGGTTTTGGCGTCCACTTCGTACCAATAGTCCTGCAGGTCGCCGCCTACCACCACAATCTTGCCGTCCGGCGTGACCTGGGGACGCTCGCAGCATTTGCCGTCCAGGGTGACGGACCACACCATCTTATCGGTGCCCATGTCGATGGCGCCGAGGCGTCCGCGCGCCGCGACATAGATGAGGTTTGTGACGGGACTGGCAGCCATTCCGGAGACTTGCTCCGGGCTCATGCTGCTGGCATACTCCCAGGTTGGAATGCGCTTGACGAAGCGGTAGTTGTCGGCGGCGTCGAGCACGACGATGCCTGTGCCGTTGAGCCAGCCGGCGCGCTCGAGCGAACCGGGCAGCGCGACATAGATCAGATGGCGACCGGCTGGACGGAAGTTGTTTCCCCTAGCCCTGGCGGGGGCCGGGGTGGCGCCGACAGGAGAAGTGACGGCGGGCCGGGGTGTTTGGGCGGACGCTAGTGGGGAGGCCGCAGTGGCGGCGCATAGGAACAGAGTGGCAGCGTACAGGAATCGAGCGGCCGAAGATCCCGATATTGACTTGAATTTCATTTTATTTCTCCCAATAAAACGGTTTGGTGCAGTGCTCTATCGCGGGCCTACGGTCGCCGGCCATGTTTTATGGCCGGTTGCATCAGCAGCGGCATTTTGCTAACGGGGGACCTGTTGGGCGTTGAAACTCTAAGATTGTACCGATCCGGATAGGGATTGCATACTAGGGAATCACGGGCACGCTCAGAGTACCGAATGCGCAAAAGATGCTCCAGTTCAACTCGTCGAAATACAACAGGCCGAAGCTGCCGTATTCGGGGATTTGGCGCGGCCCTTGAGGAAGTCGATCTCGACCGCGAACCGTAGGGGCGAACGGCTGGCGATCATCCTTCGCAAACTGTGCTGGCCTGTTCGTTCCAGCGTTCCACGTTCACGCCCATTACCAGCAGCCACATCATCAGCGATGCTTCGGCGACGATGCCGATGACTTCAATGGGGAGGGACAGATGCCGTGCGACTGGAGGCCACAGAAAGGCCAGCCAACCCAAACCGGCAAGCACCATCAGCCAACCGATCAGTTGAGGCAGGAAGGTGGAGCGGAGGATGAGGGTGCCGATCAGGAGACAATAGGGTCCGAAAAACCACAGGGGGTTGATGGGTAAGGAGGTGCGAGGAAAGAGGCCAAGAAGCCCAACGGCGCATCCTGCGAGGCTGAAGAACGCCGCGATTAAAGAGAGGAGCCGGTTAACGGATTTGAACATGGAGTAGAAGAGCAGGGTTAGAACGATATAGAGCGCGAACGCGATCCCATTCACGGCGTCGCCATAACCAACCTGCTTGCGGCTGACGAAGAACTGGGCCAAAACTGCTGTCAGAAAATAGAGCAAATAAACGACGCCGGTGATCCTGGCCCTGGGACGTGGCGACGATTCTGCAAGGAGTAGCATCATGAGCCTCCACAGCAAACTGAGGACAGGCCAAGCCAGCGAAGAACATAAGATGCTTGTCGAACCCTACTCGTCGTAGTGGAGGAGGCTGAAGACGTCGTACTCGGGGAACTTGGCGCGGCCCTTGAGGAAGTCGAGCTCGACGGCGAAGGCGAGGCCGGCGATCTCTCCGCCGAGCTGCTTGACGAGTTGGACAGTGGCCTGCATGGTGCCGCCGGTGGCGAGCAGGTCGTCGACCACGACAACGTGCTGTCCGGGCTGGACGGCGTCGAGGTGGATCTCCAGCGAATCGGTGCCGTACTCCAGGTCGTAGCTGACGCGGGCGGTGGGCGCTGGGAGCTTTTTTGGCTTGCGCACGGGGACGAAGCCGGCGTTGAGGCGGTAGGCGAGGGCGGGGCCGAAGATAAAGCCGCGCGCCTCGATGCCGAGGACCAGGTCGATCTTGTGGCCGATGTAGCGCTGGGCCAGCGCGTCGATGAGCTGGGCGAATCCGGCCTTGTCCTTGAGCAGGGTTGTGATGTCGTAAAAGAGGATGCCGGGCTTGGGGAAGTCGGGGACGGTGCGGATGAGTTTTTTTAGCGGCTCACAATCGATTTGGTTCGTCACGCTCATTACCATGCTCCTTCAATCTGAAATGATTGCAGCTCGTCGCCCTCGCTGTCGGCCAGGGGATGGCTTTCGATGTTGTCGACGCGGCTTCCGCGGGTGCCTCGGCCAAGCGCCAGGACGAGATCCTCCAACTGGTCGGGTGTGCCTGCGGCAAGCACTTCGACGTGGCCGTCGTCTGTGTTGCGCACCCACCCGCGCAGGCCGATGCGGGCTGCCTCGCTCTGCACGAACCAGCGAAAACCCACGCCCTGCACCCGGCCTTTGACTAGATAATGCTGGACCATGGTTCGTTACTGAATCCGATAGATGTATGCGTTGTCGATAAATCTATTACCTATAGTCTGGCCACCCAGCCTCATTCCAGTTGCATCCTTTGCCTTGCCGAAAATTTTGCGTAGCTCGCGTATGAATGGATCTTTCGTGGGTAGGATCAGGATCGGCGGCAGTCTATAAACAAAACGACCGCCCAATATCTCCGCCACTTTTTCGTACGCCTTGAGTTGATGAGTTTGGTCGAGTGACGGTGCTGAAAGCACAAGCCGCCAATCGCCATACTCCGGCGACACCATCAGCAATGCGGCGACCGGCTTAACTCCAGCCGCATCGAGTTCCGCCAGGGCTTGGCTACCGGCGTTTACATCAGGACTTACCAGCGTTGCTTGATCCATGGCAGCACCCCATCCCTTGTTCTGGTTATCGCGTCGAGGATTGCATCCGCATCGTCTCTCGTGAACGTTGAATATCGACTCTGTTCGGTCCACTTGAAGACTACATTCCAGCCTGCTTCGAATCTCTTGTTGATTTGCGTCGCCGCGAACCGCTCCTTCTTCAGATTTGCCAGTTCAACTAATCCCTCTAGATCGTGCGTATGAACTTTATTTGTAGTGCTCTTTTCTGGGAAATCGAAGCGTTTTACACCTTTTGCAAAACAAGCCTTCAAGGCACACTCGACTGAGTACCCTGCCAAGTAGTATGCACCGCTATACTCTCCTGCCTTAAAGAGAATCTGGGCCTCGCGAATTCTCGAATTAGCCAGCTTCTGTAGATCGGTGCGGTTCATCTGGATTTAGTTTACGCGCGGCTGAGGTAGGCGCCTTCGGCGGTGTCGACGCGTACCTTCTCGCCCTCGTTGATGAAGGGCGGCACCTGGACGACGAGGCCGGTTTCCATCTCCGCCGGTTTGGTGACGGACGACGCGGTGGCGGACTTGATGCCGGGCTCGGTCTTGACGACGGTCATCTCAACGAAGGTGGGCAACTCGATGCCGACGGCTTTGCCGTCGTGGAAGCTGACGCTGATGGAGAGGTTGGGCGTTAGGTACTCGACGGCGTCACCCAGAGTGTCTCGCTTGAGCACGGTCTGCTCGAAGGACTCGTCCATGAAGTAGAAGTCGTCGCCGTCGTTGTAGAGATACTCCATTTTGATCTCGTCGACCTTGACGCGGTCGATGGGGTCGGGGGAGCGGAAGCGCTCGACGAACATGGCCCCGGTGCGGATGTTCTTGAGCTTGGCCTGGATGAAGGCGCGCAGGTTGCCGGGGGTGCGGTGCTCGACCGAGAAGACGAGGTGAAGCTGGTCGTTGTGCTTGATGAGCATGCCCGGGCGCATCTGCGTGGCGGGAATCGACATAAGGTAAACCCCTGATTCTGATAAATCTGGTGAACTTTGCAGCGGAGTGCATCAGCTTCGATTGTAGCGCAGGCGGCGCACCTGCCGAACACGGCTACATCGCTATGCAATCTATCTTGCATAGCGCGCAGAAAAAAATTCGCAACCTGCCGATAAGCAAAGTGCAGCGGCACATGAAGGCAGAACGGACACCGACGGGCGACCGGCACGGCGACGCGGACCTGTGTTCGGAGGCGAAGGATGATTGGCCACGCATATGAGGACCGCGGATTCTGGGAGACGGTGTTCAACAGCAGCGCAGCGGTTGAGCCGAACCGGCAAGAGCAGGCATGGCCGCTGGCGGAAGAGATTCAGCAGTTGATGGGGGACGATGCGCAGCCCGACCCGCTCTTCTTTGAAGAGAGCTGGACGCTGGGCGCAACCACGGCGGCGGAGAACCTGCGGCGCAGACGGCGGCAGCAGGCGGAATTTGTGTCTGAGGGCGTCGTGTTTGGGGAGTACGACAACCTGGGCGCGCAGGCTTATGTGCAGCAGAGAGCGTGGTGGGCGGAGCCTATTCCAACGGCCCAGGACTATGCGGTTGCTGGACAATCCAACTCCGAGTGGCAGATGTCGCGTGGCAAAGAGCCAGCCGCGCGAAAGGAAGACATTGCGCGGGAGCCAAACTCCGCACAACGCGTCGGCCACGTCGAGATGAGTGATCCAGCTATGCTGATGACGGTGCCGCTGGCCTGCCGGTTGCTGGGCGTGACGGCGACGAGTTCGCGCGAGCAGATCAGGAACGCGTACCGGCGCATGGCCGGGCAGTGGCATCCCGACCGCATGCAGCACAGCAATGAAGAGACGCGCCATTTCGCCAACGAACAGATGATCGCAATCAATCAGGCCTATAGCCTGCTGCGCGAGCGAATGATGCAGCAGGCTGCGTGAGTCGGGCAGAGCTAGCAGTATTACAATATGCACTCCAACCGCCGATTCTCTATATTTCAGCGAGTAGTGCGGCGAGTAGCGCGGTGCGTGGGACGAGGTGCTCGATGAGGATGGATTCGTGGGCGGCGTGTGCGCCTTCGCCGACGGCGCCGAGACCGTCGAGGGTGGGGATGCCGAGGGCGGCGGTGAAGTTGCCATCGGAGCCGCCGCCGGTTGAGGCCTCGTCGAGCTGGAAGCCAAGGTCTGCGGCGAGACGGCGTGCCTGCTTATAAAGCGCGATGGTGCCGGGCTTGCGCTCCATGGGGGGACGGTTGAGGCCGCCGGTAATCTCCAACTTGCAGCCGGGGTCGGAGCAGCGCAGGCTGCGGAAGAGCTGGTCGACGCGGGCGGCATCGCTTGCGCGTGCGATGCGGACGTCTATATCCGCGAAGGCGTGCTGGGCAACGACGTTGGAGCGCGTGCCGCCGGAGATGACGCCGGGATTGACGGTCAGGCCGCGAGCCAGATCGGTAAAGCCGCCTACTGTCTGCAGAAGGCGCGCGAGCTCGAGGATGGCGGAGTGGCCGCTGGTGAAGTCGACACCGCTGTGCGATGCGACTCCGATGACTTCGAGGCGATAGTCTCCGACACCCTTGCGCGCGGTCTTGCAGGCGAGACCCTGCGCAGCCTCCAGCACCAGGACGGCGGATGAGGTGAGCGCGAGCCGCTCGGTGATGGGGCGGGAGACGGGGCTACCAACCTCCTCGTCAGGGTTCAATAGCAACGTGATGGGGCGCTTGACGCCGAGTTGGTTGAGTACGCGGATGGCTGCGAGTGCCATGACGACGCCGGATTTCATATCGAGGACGCCGGGGCCAAAGAAGCGGCCACCGCTGTTGCGCCATGGCATGGTGCGCAGGGTGCCGAGGGGCCAGACGGTGTCGAGATGGCCGAGCAGAAGGATAGGCTTGCGGGAGCTGCGAGCTGGGCCGACGCGGAGTTCGAGTACGTCGCCGAAGTGCTTCTGGCGGTGAAGCTTGACGCGGCCGCCCAGTTCGGCAGCGAGGGTGGCAACGAGGCCCACAGCCGCATCGACGGCGAGCTTGTTGTCGCTGGGCGATTCGACGAGGACGAGGTCTCGCAGGTTGGTTGTAAGCCAGGCCGATTGCGAGTTGACGGCTGCGAGGAGTTGGGTTCGATCGCTCATGGAATGTAAGGATGGTATCGCAGAGTAGTGACATCAAAAGAAAATGCGGGGATCCTTCACTCCGTTCAGGATGACAACGCAAAATTGATGACGCTACCTCAATGCTGAACGGGGTGTTCCTGGTGTGGTAATTTTGCCACACTTCGGAGATGGTTTCCCGGTTGTAATCTGGACGATAGGGTGGATGGGAGTCCTATTCTTCTGAGCCAGACGGCACATTCCGAACAGACGATCCGGTCGGAGATCGCGTTTCGCGGCGTTGGGTTGCATAGCGGCGCGGAGGTCTCGATGCGTCTGGTGCCGGCACCTGCGGGATCGGGGATTGTCTTTCGGCGGACGGACCTGGACGGATTCGAGATTCCTGCGACCGGGCGGAACGTCGCCAAGGTGAGTTACGCGACCAGCCTGATGCGCGGCTCGGTGCTGATCTCGACTACGGAGCACTTGCTGTCGGCGCTGATTGGGTTCGGCGTGGACAACGTGATTGTGGAGGTGGACAACCTGGAGCTGCCGATCCTGGACGGAAGCGCGCTGCCGTATGTGGAGGCGTTTCAGTCCGTCGGGTTGAAGCAGCAGCGGCGTCGGCGCGAGTACCTGCGCATTCTGAAAGAGGTGGAGGTGCGCGACGGCGGCAAGTTCATTGGCGTGTATCCGGGAAGCGGTTACGGCATCGATTACATAATCGACTTTCCGCCTCCGATTGGATCGGCGCGGTTCCAGGGCGACCTGGAGAGCGGCGACTACGCACGGCTAATCGCGCCGGCGCGGACCTTCGGCTTCCGGGAGGACGAGGCGAAGCTGCGCGACATGGGACTGATCCGGGGCGCGACGGAGGAGTGCGTGATTATTTTGACCGCGCAGGGCGTGCAGAATGGCCCACTGCGTTTTGCCGACGAGTTTGTGCGGCACAAGGTTCTGGATCTGATCGGGGACCTGGCGCTGGCTGGGCGGCGCATCCAGGGACGGGTGATTGCAGAGCGCGCGGGCCATGCCATGCATACCGCGCTGGTGCAGCGGTTGATGCGCGACCGGTCGGCGTGGGAGCTGGCGCATGGGTATGATGAAGTTCCA
The DNA here is from genome assembly GCA_035510935.1 of Acidobacteriaceae bacterium. Lineage (GTDB taxonomy): Bacteria > Acidobacteriota > Terriglobia > Terriglobales > Acidobacteriaceae > Edaphobacter. Next base: position 25,790 of record DATKGA010000182.1, on the reverse strand, counting down.
GAGGCGGCAGAGACGGGGGCGCTGGCGGAGACTGTTGCCGCCCATGCGTAACGCTTTGGTGCGAGGCAGAGCGTGAGGCGAATCGCGGCCATTGCGCTGGGATCGAATCTCGATTCGCCGTGGGGTGATCGCGAGGCGAACCTGCGCGAGGCGATTGCGCGCGTGGAGAAGCTAGGCACGGTGCGTGGGGTCTCGCGTTTCCATGACACGGAGCCGGTGGGGATAGCGGATCAGCCAAATTTTCTGAACGGAGCGTTGCTGCTGGAGACCGAGCTGGAGCCGGTGGAGCTGATGCGCGCGCTGCTGGGCATTGAGCGCGCGATGGGACGCGACCGGACGAGTGTTCCGGCGAAGGGGCCGCGCACGATCGATCTCGACCTGCTACTGATGAACGGTGTGGTTATAGAGACCGACGAACTAACACTGCCGCATCCTGCAATGGCGGAGCGGCGCTTTGTGCTGGAGCCGCTGGCGGAGATTGCGGGGGAGATGGTGGAGCCAGTGTCCGGGCGGACAGTGAGGGAGATGCTGGCGGAGGTGAGGGATCAGTTCCCGCGGGAGGATTAGTCGACGGGGGAGTGGTGGCCCCAGTCGAAGTGGCGGCCGAGGATGCCTTTGACGATGAGGTGGTCGGTGGCTGCGGTGGGGCCGACGCCGACGCCGATGTTGATCTCCCACTTGGGCGAGACGTTGAGGTCGGTGACGGCGAAGATTTGCTGCTGCTGGTTGTGCAGGGTGTCGGGCGATGTGATTCTGCCGTAATCGGCGTAGTACTCGAAGCCGGCGTTGACTGCCTTGGTGATGTCGTAGCCGATTTTGGCGCCGGGCGAGAAGCCGAGGCCCTGGTCGACATCGGGGCCGTGCCAGGTGCGCTCGAGTGCTGGGTTGAGGGCGAAGTACCAGCGGCCCACGGTCTTGTCGACGATGGGGCGAAGCTCCCAGGTCCAGGTGTCGGGCGAGTAGACGGCGCGCTGGTAGCCGACTTCGGTGGAGAGCGAGACTCCGACCGGCCAGTGCCAGGAGTCAGGCACGCGGACGCGGGGACGGATGTGGTCGCCGACCCACTGCATACCGTGACCTGCCTGCTCGCTGGTGAAGATGTAGAAGCCGACCTCGGACCAGTTGTTGATGCCCTCGGTGAGCTCGACGGTCTCGTGCTCCTGATGGTTGGTGGGATAGACGCCGTCGATGATGTTCTTCTGGCCCTCGGGGGTGAAGTTGGAGTGCAGCTCGACCATGAGGCTTTTGGGCTCGACGGTGTCTGCACCGTAGACCTGAATCTCGTAGTTGCCCTGGGCGCGGGCGACTGGTGTAAGGAGGAGGATGAGTAGAGCGAAGACGATCAACCCACCCTTCGCAATGTGCGCGAAGGATGAGCCACGCGGTTCTGTGGTGGGGCACCCGGTTCGGTGGATGTTCAAGCGCGGTTCAGACATAGTGAAACACCATCATAAAGCCATGATCCATGTGGTCCTGCTGGTGGCAATGGAAGAGCGTATTGCCGGGAAGATTGGCGGTGAACTCGACGGTTGAGGTTTTCATTGCCGGGATGAGGACGACGTCCTTCATCAATCCTCGCATAGACTGTTCGCCCAGACGAGTGACCTCGAAGGTATGACGATGGAGGTGGATGGGGTGGTCGTCGATGCTGAGATTTTTCATGACGAGGCGATAGCGCTTGCCTGCCTGGAGTACGGGCGACTCCGTATCGGGGTAGGACTTGCCATTGATGGTCCAACGCTCCGGGTTGCCGTGGCCTTCGAACTTTGAGTCGAAGGTGAGGGGGATGTCGATGACGGCATCTTCGAGGTTTGGATCGATGTTGCCGGTCTCCGCAGGCGCAGGCTCCGCGAATTGCGCGTAGTCCCAGACGAGGTTCGGGGGCTGGATCCATTTGGGCGCGCCGGTTGCGTTAGCGTACTCGACGACGATACCCATGCCGGCGGCCTGCACATGCTTGCGTACCTCGCCGAGGACCCAGACGCCGGGAGTGTTCATCTGGACGATGGCGGAGACGCGTTCGGCGGGCGCGAGGCTGAGCATCTCGACTGATTGCGGGCGCGCGATGGGATTGCCGTCGAGCGCGACGACCTGGAAGGTGTGACCTGCGAGCGCGACCCAGTGGACCTCGGTGGGGCTGGAGTTGAGGATGTGTATCATGACACGCTCGCCCTGCTTGACGCGGATGGGTTCGCCGAAGCCAAGCATCTTGCCGTTGATGGTGGAGACGTCGTACATGGGCATGGCGGAGCCGTCGCTAGAGGGCATCATGCTTCCTCCCCAGTCGTGCAGCGCGAGGAAGAGTTCGCGGTCGTAGGCGGGCAGGGCGGAGGTGTCGCTCGGGTCGATGATGAGGAATCCATGCTGGCCGGTGTACTGTCCCTTCTTCAGATCGTTGCCGGCGAAGGTGTGGGTGTGGAACCAGCGGAATCCGGCAGGCTCGGGTGTGAAGGTGATGCGGGTGGAGGCTCCGGGCGCGATCATGGGCGAGCCTTCTTCCATGGCGCCGTCGACGGCGACGGGGAGAAACAGCCCGTGCCAGTGGACGATTTCGGGGTCTGGTGAGTGGTTGTGAATGTCGATGGTGACGGGACGGCCATGCTTCATGCGCAGCAGAGGGCCGGGCACCTGGCCGTTGTAGGCGACGGTCTGAACGCGGTGTTTTGGGGATGCTTCGAGGAGGTAGGGAGCGATGTCGAGGGTAAAGTCAGCGGGTGGAGCAGACGCGGGAATAGGTGGTGCGGATGGCGGCTGGCCGACCGGCATCCGCATCTGCGAAGACAACCCGCAGCGCAGCGCGAGGGAAGCTGAGGTCATCGCAGTGAGTTGTGCGAACCGCCTGCGCGTCAGCAATACCAGGCTCCTTGTGCTGATCAATTTCCGGTAATCAATAGACGAGTAACTGCGGACATTGTTTCACGAGCGGTGTTGGGAGACAGTTTGCTTGCGCGAATGCGGAGTGCGATTCGATTGCGGGAATACCCACTCATGACGATAAGGCTGTCATGAATGGGGTACCCGATTTGGTGGTGTATTGGCCGCCGGCGACGGCGCCGAGGATGATGAGCGGCTCGGCTCCACTGACGATGGCGGCGGGGAGGGGCGCGTCGGGGGGATCGAGTGAGATGTCCTGCTGGCAGGCGAAGAAGCGAAGGAATGCCCGGCGCTCGCGGGTGACCTGGTCGCGGATGGTGCCGCGGAGCATAGGGTAAGCGGCTTCGAGTGTGTCGAGGACGGTGGCGATGGTGGGGTTGTCGGGGGCGTCGAGCGCGACTTCGTGGCCGGAGACGCGGGCGAGTGTGCGGAGGTGCGCGGGTAGTTCGACGCGGATGGTCATAGGAAAGTAAGGAACAGAAGCAGATTCCTCCACTTCGTTACGGAATGACAAGCACTCGCTGCGGAATGACAAACAAAATGGGAATACAAACAAAGGTTACAGCACAGTAGCTTAGGTCATCGTCTGCACTTCGACGGAGAGGACGGGCGGCAGGTCGCGGACGATGGCGGTCCAGTTGTCGCCGGAGTCGGCGGACGCGTAGACCTGACCGCCGCTGGTGCCAAAGTAGACGCCGCAGGAGTCGAGCCGGTCGACGGCCATGGCGTCGCGCAGAACGTTGACGTAGCAATCGGACTGCGGGAGGCCGCTGGTGAGCGGCTCCCAGTCGTTGCCTCCGGTGCGGCTGCGGAAGACGCGCAGCTTGCCGTCGGGGACGAAGTGCTCGGAGTCGCTTTTAATGGGGACGACGTAGAGTGTTTCGGGCTCGTGCGCATGCACGTCGATGACGAAGCCGAAGTCGGTGGGCAGGTTGCCGGAGACTTCGTGCCAGTTGTCGCCTGCGTCGTCGGAGCGCATCACGTCCCAATGCTTCTGCATAAAAAGGACGCCGGGGCGTGAGGGGTGCGCGGCGATGTGGTGGATGCAGTGGCCGATCTCGGCGGTGGGGTCGGGAATGTGCTCCGAGCGAAGTCCGCGATTGATGGGCTTCCAGGTGTAGCCGCCGTCATCGGTGCGGAAGGCCCCGGCTGCCGAGATGGCAATGAAGATACGCTTGGGATCGCTGGGATCGAGGAGGATGGTGTGCAGGCACAAGCCGCCCGCGCCGGGCTGCCAGGCTGAGCCGGTGGTATGAGTGCGCAGACCGGAGAGCTCGGCCCAATTGTGCCCGCCGTCGGTGGTGCGGAAGAGCGCGGCATCCTCGACGCCGGCCAAGACTTCGTCGGGATTGGTGAGTGAGGGCTCGATGTGCCAGACGCGCTTGAACTCCCACGGATGCGGCGTGCCGTCGTACCACTGGTGGGTGCCGGGAACGCCGTTGTAGGCGAAGTTGTTGCCTACGGGCGCCCAGGTATTGCCGCCGTCGTCGGAGCGCTGCATGATCTGGCCGAACCAGCCAGAGGACTGCGAGGCGTAGATGCGGTTTGGGTCTGCGGGCGAGCCCTTGAGGTGGTATATCTCCCATCCGGGAAAGTGCGGGCCTGCGATCTGCCAGTTTCTGCGGGCAGCGTCGGCGGTGAGGATGAAGGCGCCCTTGCGGGTGCCAATGAGAAGGCGAACCTGAGAGCCATTCGCGGTCATAGTACCTCCGTCCAATGCGAGAGCTACGAAACAGCTTAACGCAGGTCGGCCATGATGGATGGGACGGGCGGGCCTGCGAGATTCATCTTGAGGCCGACGATCTTGAGCGTCCATGCGTAGTCGCATGGCTTGTCGGCCGGAAGCTTAACTTTGAGGCCTTCGGCGTCCTGAGTGAACTTCAGTTTGCCGAGGGTGCCCAGCATGGTCACGCTTTTAATTTTCCCTTTGGGAACCTGGCCGTCGAGGAGTTTGCCTCTGGCAAGCGATGTGATGACGGCGGTATCACCGGGCCAGGACATCGCAATGGCGTAGAGGTCATCTCCCTTGACGGTGAAGCGGTATTCCACGGACCTGGGGCCAGAGGTTGCAGCGTCCGCTGCGGGAGGCCGTGGTGGGCGTGGGGCTTGTACAGCTGGTGGTGCGACGGGCTGTAGAACACCGGCGTTTAGACCCGCTTCCGTTGCGGTGGCCAGCGCGGCTTCGGGCCTGCGTATGGCGGCTGTGCGCGGAGGCAGAGGGGTGAAGCCTTCGCCGTCGACGATCCAGTTATGGGTTCCGTAGACAGCCTCGCCATTCACAGCCAGCCATTTGCCAACCTCCTTCAGCGTAGTGCGCTGCTGGTCGTTGATGGCGCCCTGGCCGGTGGGGGAGAGATTGAGCAGAAGACTGCCGTTCATGCTGAGGATGGTACACAGCTCGCTGATCACCGACTTCGGATTGCGGAATGTCTCCACCGGGTTGGCGACGGTATAGCCCCAGGTGCTGCCGAGCGTATCCTCAGCATCCCAGATGCCCTTGAGGATCTGGGTTGGCCCGCGCGGGTTTAGCCTTTCGAACTCCAGCACGCTGCCGGCGGTGAAGGCGGTGCTCTTGGTGAGGAAGGTGACCGGCTTGTTCCACTGCAGCGCGCGATTGTAGTAGTAGGCGGCTACCTTCAACTTCAACGGATCGAAGTCGCGCCCATCGATTCCATTATCGAACCAGAAGATGTCGGGCTGATACTGGTCGATCAGCTCCATGCACTTGAGCACCCAGTCCTGGAGGAACTCCTGCAGGCGCGCGTCGCTGTGGTCGGTCCAGTAGAAGTTGGCGTACTTCGGGTCGTCCAGGTCGGTCTTCAGTCCGGGCGTGGGCCGAATGAAGGTGTAGTGCTCCATATTGTGGCTGGCGACGCCGAACTTCAACCCAGCCTTGCGGGAGGCGACAGCCATCTCGCCGATCAGGTCGCGGTGGGGACCCATGTTGTAAGCGTTGAACGGATTGGTGGCGCTGTTCCAGAGCGAGAAGCCGTCGTGGTGCTCGACGGTGGGCGCGAAGTACTTGGCACCGGATTCCTTGATGAGCTCGGCCAGATCGTCGGCGTTGAAGTCCTTGGCCTGGAAGAGTGGGATGAAGTCCTTGTAGCCGAACTTGTCGGGAGGGCCGAAGTTCTGGGTGTGCCAAGCGGAGAAGCTGGAGTACATGTACTTCTCGTACCACTCGTTGTGGTAGGCGGCGACGGAGAAGAGGCCCCAGTGCATGGTGATGCCGAACTTGGCGTCGATGAACCACTGCGGCACGGTGTAGTGATCGCGGACCGAGTCCCACGTGGGCTGGACGGGGCCGGGAGCGACAGGTGTCTTGGCTGCGACCGCTGCGGCGACGATCTCCGGAGTGACCTGCGGGCCGGATTGCGCGGGTGCCAAGCAGGGCAACGAGGCCAGTAACAGCATGGTGAGGAACGTGGCAAGGTGAGTTCTGAACATTCGCATGAGTACTTCTCCGGTTGGATGGTCGGGGTTCATTGGGCTTGCGGCGGTATAGGCGCTGCAGCAGGTGCGCGAGGTGCGGCAACCGGCTCATCCATTTTGTTAGTGCGGAAGGGCAAAGCGGGCAGGCCAGCGTAGTTGTAGAGATTTGCGCCGTAAGGATAGTTGTCCCAGGCGTAGCGGACCTCGGTGGGTGTGTGTACATCCGGGCTGCGGACGACGACGCTATTGCCGTCGATGGTTGCCTGCGCGTCGACGTACTTGTCGTCGGCACCGGCAATCTGGAACCACTTGAGCGGGCCATCGTTGGATGCGGGAACCTCCGCGGTGGACGCCGGATTTGGCGGTGAAGAGACATGCGCGTACAAGCCGTCCGGATAATGCGTGGTCAGCCCCTGGGCATGGGTGAAGGTGAGACGTATGGAGTAGCCCTCGACTTTCATCCCCGTGTAGATCGGTCCGGAGAACTCCATCTTGCGTCCGTAGACGTTGGCCAGTGCGATGCGGGTGAGCCGGTCGCATAGCGGCTCCTTATTCTTGGGATGGACGTTGGCGGAATCGCCGATGTCGATGGCGGTGGCCAGGCCGGTGTTGGGTACGGAGAGGATGTCGGCCTGCTGCTCGCGCACGCGCGGGTTATTGCTGTTGTTCTTCAGCGGGCCAAGCTGCACCGCGTAGAACGGGAAGTTACCCTCGCCCCATAGCTGACGCCAAGTGGTGACCAGAGTCGCCATGACATGCCCATACCCTGGGATGCCCGGGTTGCCCAGGATCGATTCGCCCTGATACCAGATGGCCCCGCGGATGGCGTAGGGGATGATTGGGTTGATCATGCCGTTGTAGAGGACTGTGGGTTGGTGCTGGTCGTTCGCCGGATCGCCCCCGCCGCCACGCGCACGTCGGGCCGCGGGTGCAGCGCCTGCTGCCGGTGGTGCGCCGGGGGCTGTCGCCGCAGTCCCCAGGACGGGTGTGGGCGCTGCTGCCGGTCGCGGAGCAGGCGGCGTTGGAGGCGTGGGGTTCGCCTTCCAAGCTGCCTCACGCGTATCGAAGCCTTCGACGACGGGCTTCATAATCGGGTCTGCCAGCAGCGCTTCGCGCGAGACCCAGGCCTCCGCTGTGCTGGAGCCGGAGGCCGACAACACGATGCCGACCGGCAACTTCAGTGCCTGATTCAGATCGCGCGCAAACAGGTAGCCGACGGCGGAGAAGTCCGCAACCGTATCCGGGCTGCATACCTTCCACACAGCCTTGACGTCGGTCAGCGGCGTGGCCGACTTCTTGTCTGGCACAGTGAACATGCGCACCTGCGGGTAGTTTGCCGCTGCTATCTCCTTCGCATCGTCCAGCAAGCCGTAGGGGCCTGCGCGCCCCTTCATGGAGACCGGAAAAACCATATTCGACTGACCGGAACCGAGCCACACCTCGCCTACCAGCACGTCGCTGATAGTGATCGGTGTACTGCCTTTCCCGCCGGCAATGGTCATCGTGAAGGGGCCGCCGGACTTGAGCTTCGATAGCTTCACGGTCCACTTACCATCGGCACCGGTGGTTGCGGACTTGGTTTGGCCACGGAACTTGACAGTGACCTTTGCTCCGGGTGCAGCCGTGCCCCAGATGGGCACCAGCATGCTGTTTTGCAACACCATGTGGTCGCTGAACAAGGCGTTGGGGACAATCTGCGAGCCCTGTTGGCCGGATTGAGCGGGCGCAACGCGTGGCAACGAGACCAGTAACAGGACCGCGATGAATGCAGGGAGCAAGGAGGTGCGCAAGGATACAGGGATGGTCAAGGGGCTACTCCAAATGGATTTCAATTGAGGGTTAAGCAGCGTGGCCCGGTGGATCAGAGGATGGTTCACGTTACTCCTGCCGCAGCGAAGGAGGCAAGGGCGGCGCGGAAAAATACTTTTGAGGACTTACTGAGCCTCCTGTGAAACGAGGCAGGCAGTGGGAGATAACGCAACCGAGTATATCGGTCCTATCCACGTTTGCTTCCGTATGCATCCTACTTGAGAGATGACTGCGGCCATGCGCAGGGTGACGTATTCATGGCAAGCCGGATGGCATCAGACTGGGAGCAGAATGACAGAGATGCGAAAGACAAAAGAATATGACCACACAAAGATGAGCTGGGTGGCGGGTTCGATGCTCACCCTAATGCTGGTATTGCCCACCAGCGGCGCAGGCACGCCGACGGCTATGCCGCAAGACGCCGCATCGGCGAAGCAGACTGTCGCTACGATGCTGGCCAATGAGGATGTGGCGGCGCAGCACCGAGACCATTATGCGTATCTATCGAAGGAGCGCTCCGACCGCACCGCAGGCCATCTGTGGACAGAGAAGGTGGTGGAGACGAATGCAGGCAAGGTGCGCATGCTTCTGGAGGAGGATGGCCAGCCGCTGAGCGCGGATCGCATCGCTCAGGAGCGAGGACGACTGGCGGGCGTGGTTGCCGATCCAGCAGCTTTCCAACGGAAAGAGCAGTCGGTGAAGGACGATGAGGCCCACGCCAGGATGATGCTTACGCTGCTGCCTAAGGCCTTCCTCTTCGGCGATGTGCGCCAACAGGGGGACGAACTGCTGATCGACTTCCATCCTAACCCGGAGTACGAGCCGCAGTCGCTGGAAGAGCGGGTGCTGCATGGCATGTCCGGCAGCATGATGGTCGACGCGAAGGCAATGCGCCTGCACCACATTGAAGGACGCATGCCCACGGACATGAGCATCGGGTTTGGATTTCTTGCCACCATTCATGCCGGCAGCAGTTTTGCCACATCGCGCGACCCAACCAGCAACTCCGACACGCCGGAGTGGAAGACCACACTGATCGACAGCGCCATTGATGGCAAAGCAATTGTGTTCAAATCCATCGCCAAAAACGAGCACGCCGAACACAGCGAGTTCGTCCGTGTGGCCAACGACCTAAGCGTGGCCCAAGCGGTGGTGATGGCAGAGCAGCCTTAGAACTCCGCGAACGGGCATACTGGATAGATGGCTCTCAGCATTGAAGTGGGTGCGGCATCAGGAGCGGGTGGACGGCGAGGCCTGCTGCACCTTCCCCATGGAGGTGTGCAGACGCCGGTGTTCATGCCGGTCGGCACGGCGGCGACGGTGAAAGCGGTGCCGCAAGCCACGCTGGAACAGATTGGAGCGAATGGCGCGGGCGCGGAGATGATCCTGGCCAACACCTATCACCTGACCCTGCGGCCCGGCCACGAACTGATCCGGCGCATGGGTGGGGTGCATCGTTTCATGAGTTGGAGCAGACCGATGCTGACGGATTCCGGCGGCTTCCAGGTCTTCAGTCTGGCCAAGCTGCGCAAGGTGACGGAGGACGGGGTCGAATTCCGTTCGCATCTGGACGGCAGCAAATATTTTTTCTCGCCGGAATACTCGATGGCGGTGCAGATCGCGCTGGGCGCGGACGTGATGATGACCTTCGACGAATGCGTGGAGACGCCGGCGACATGGGAACGAACGCGCGATTCCATGGGCCTGACGCACGCGTGGGCGAAGCGGTCGAAGGAGTACTTCGAGGCGCACAAGAATGAAGTCCCGTGGGCGGAGGAGTTCCCCGGCAGACACCAATCCCTCTTCGGGATTGTGCAGGGCGGTATGTACCCCGACCTGCGCCGCGAGTCGGCCGAGCGGCTGGTGGAGATGGAGTTCGACGGCTACGCCATCGGCGGACTGGCGGTGGGCGAACCGCCCGAAGTGACGCGCGAGATGATTGCACGGACGCTGGAGATGCTGCCGCGCGATAGGCCGCGCTATGTGATGGGCGTTGGATACCCGGACCAGATTGCGGAGTACGCGCGGATGGGCGTGGACATGATGGACTGCGTGCTGCCCACGCGCGCCGCACGCCATGGGCTGCTGTTCCGCAGTGCCGAGCCGGGAGAGCGGCAGCCGGTGGAAGATGCGATTGGCGAAGAGGAAAGCGGAGAGGAAGGCGGCCAAGAAAGTCGGGGCGATAGCTGGACTGGCGAGACGAGCTCCATCCGCATGAACATCAAGCGTGTGGAGTACGCCGAGGACCAGCGGCCCATCGACCCAGCCTGCGCGTGTCCGGTGTGCCAGCGATACACAAGGGCGTATCTGCGCCACCTGTTTATGGCGCGAGAGCCGCTGGGGGCGACGCTGAATTCGATTCACAACCTGGCTTTCTATCTCGACATCATGGAGCGGGTGCGCGGAGAGCTGGCGGCAGATTAACCTCGATGGTTGTACTCCACTAGCGCGGCTTCGATCAACTTAGCGGTGCGGGCGATGGGCAGGCCCATGACGTTGAAGTAATCTCCGTCGATGCGGGGAATCCAGCGGGCGGCGTAGCCCTGGATGCCGTAGGCTCCGGCCTTATCGAGTGGGTCGGCAGTGGCACAGTACGCGGCCAAGTCAGCTTCGGGAATCTCTGAAAATGTAACCTCTGTGGTGTCTACGGCGCTGAAGACGCCTGCGTGGGTCACCGCAGCCACGCCGGTCAGCACCTGATGGGTCTGCCCAGAGAGACGGCGCAACATGCGTATTGCGTCAGCGGCATCCACCGGTTTGGCCAGGATCTCACCATCGCAGACGACGGTTGTGTCGGCGCCGAGAACGATGAGAGTTTTTTTACTCACATCTTTGGCAGAGTGACGCGCAAAGACTGACTGAGCTTTCTCAATGGCCAGACGCAGAACGTATGCGGTGGGATCTTCGCCGTCGCGCAGGGACTCATCTACATCGGCGGATTCGATGGTGAAGGAGAAGCCAGCCTGGGCCAGCAGTTCGCGCCGCCGCGGCGAGGCCGAAGCGAGAATCAGCATCATCGCAAACCCTCCAGAACCGGCAACGGCTAGCGCGCCGCCGGCATCAGCTTGCGCCGTTCCGTTTCAAGATAGGTATAGCGGATGCGGTTGATGACGGCGATGGTGGAGAAGACGGCCAGCACCCAGAGGCAGGGCGCCATGACTCCCCAGTGATTGAAGAGCGCGCCCAGGATGACGCAGACGATGCGCTCCGGCCGCTCCATGAAACCCACCTTGCAGCTTCCGATGAGCGCCTCGGCGCGGGCTCGGGTGTAGCTGACCATGACGCAGGCGGTCATGACAAAGGCCACCAGGCCTACGTAGAAAAGGCGGTTACCGCGCGCGTAGTAGATGAGCAGGCCGAAGAATATTGCGACATCGGAGTAACGGTCCATCACCGAATCGAAGAATGCGCCGAAGACGGAGACCTGATTGGTTTTGCGCGCCACGCGGCCATCTACCATGTCGAAGATGCCCGCACCGATGATGATGAGCCCGGCATAGAAGAACATGCGGTCGGCGTTATGCGCGCGGGCAAAGCCGAAGAAACAGGCAGCGATGGCGTTGATGACGAGCCCCAGGAAGGTGAGCACATTGGGCGAGATTTTGGTCAGCGCCAGGCCGTTCACGATCTTCTGCAGCAGCCATCCGCTGCCTCTGCCAAATGCGCTTGTCCAAGTCATTGGAGTGCCGTCATTGAACTCTCGTCATGAATTGTAGTTCCTGGTTCGCTGCTATCCCCATGCTGCAAGCGATGTTCGGGTCGAAGATTTACCCTTTTGCGGCATCGGTGCCTGCAATGTCTTTCTCCACCACATCGTGGACGGTGGTGAGCTTGAGCACCTCCAGCTCGCGCTTGCCGTTGGGGGTGACCACGGTGGCGGTATCGCCTACCTGCTTGCCCAGCAGGGCGCGTCCGATGGGCGAGGTGGTGGAGATGAGCCCCTGAGTGACGTCCGATTCCTCGCTGGTGACCAGCTTGTAGGTAATTTCCTCGTTCTTACTGGAATCAAATACGACCACGGTGGCGCCAAATCCGACCTTGTCGTGGGGAATGTTGACCAGGTTAACCATGGCCAGTTCGCCCATGCGCTTCTTCAACTGGCCGAGGCGGGCATTGACGAAGACCTGGCGCTGCTTGGCCATGTGGTACTCGGCGTTCTCGCTGAGGTCGCCCAGCGCAACAGCACGCTTGATTTCGGCCGGAAGCTCGGTGGTGAGCTCGCGCTCCAGCACTTTAATCTCTTCCACGAGCCGCTTCATGATCTGTTCTGGCATTGGGGCCTTCCGGAATCTTCCTGCGCGCTCAGTCACCTGCAGCGTCATCGCTGCTGTATGGAAATTCCATTATACGTCTCGTCATACGCCAATCGATGCAGCGTTGGCCTCGGAGGTCTGCGCGGCGCAGGCGTGCTGACACTTGGCCGTGCCGGTGTTTACGGTATGGCAAGAATCTACCTGAACTGAGCAAAATTGAACAGACGGCCCTACCACCGACCTAGAATCCTGCTATGAGTGTGCGGAAGTGGGAGCTATGCCGAGCCGTATATCGATGCCTATCCATCGGGTTCCCACTCCGCGCGCTGCCTTTGAATGGCGGGTACTGGCGCGGGATTTCCGGTGCCATTCATGGCACAGTGTTTTCATTCAAAGGGGTTTATTGCGACCCGCTACGCGGCGACCGGCAAACACCCAGGAAGGAATCAGTTTGGGCGGGGAGGGACAAGCAGACCACGATCCGCCAGGAAGGAGCGATCGTAGCGGTCGCGGGTGTCGGTGTTGGGGAGAGCTTCCTTGGAAGCCAGTTTGGAAGCTCCTGCGGTGTCCGGGCTGAACTCGTCGTCCAGATTGCGCCTACGCAAGTCGAAGTTGGTGCGTTTTCCGTCCATAACGCCTCCAGAGATATGGATTCTATCTGTAACGCAAGGGTTGTCTGTTCCATATTGACCATATTGTCCTAGAGGTTGAAATTTTGAGTGTTCCAGTGATTAATTTACGAAGATATGCGACAAATGGAATAAGCTATGGGTTACGGCCTCCCTGTTCGCTCGGGTGTCTAAGTTTCAGGACGTCCGCTGCTCAGGGAATGGGCCATGCGGGTACCCAGGCTCTACGGCAGACCCAGGGGTCAGCGCGCACGATCTGTCTCGACCTCCAACATTGACTCCGGCCCAGCGCGCGGGGAAAGACGATCTAGAATCGTCCCGCGCAAATCACATACGCTCAGAGGACTATGTATGACCGAACACGAGCTACCAATTTCCAATCCAATTCCCATGCGGAAGTTCGACCCTGCCATCTTCCTGGCCAACGCTGGATTGGGACGTAAGCTAGTGATCCTGAAGGCAAAAGAGGCCTTCTTCACGCAGGGCGACCCTGCCGACTGCGTCTTCTATCTACAGGCGGGCCATGCCAGACTTACCGTCGTCTCAGAAAGCGGCAAGGAGGCCACCATTACCCTGCTTGGCCCCGGCGACTTTATTGGGGAAGACGCTGTGGCGGCGATCCCAGGTTTGCGGCTGGCCAGTGCCAGCTCCACCTCTATTTGCAGTGCGCTGCGGATTTCGCGCGACGAGATGGTGCGCGTGATGCACGAGGAGCGTGGCTTCTCCGACCTCTTTCTGAAGTTCCTGGTGGCGCGCGGAATGCGGACCCAGGCGGACCTGGTGGACCAACTTTTCAATTCCAGCGAGAAGCGTTTGGCCCGCATCCTGCTGCTGATGGCGGAGTTCGGGCAGCCGGGCGAGCCTGAGCCGTTCATTCCCAAGATTACGCAGGAGACACTGGCCGAGATGATCGGCACAACGCGCTCGCGCGTCAGCTTCTTTATGAACCGCTTCCGCAAGCACGGATTTATCGAGTACAACGGGCGCATCCGGGTACACAAATCGCTGCTGAACGTGATCCTGCTGGACCAGCCGACCGGACCCAGCGCCTCCAGCGCTGTTTTGCTGGACACCGCGAAGGCCAAGGCGAAGGTAAAGGCGAGGGCAAAGACCGGCGCAAAGACAGGTGCAAAGGCCAGTCGGAAGACCGCAGCGCGCCGCCGAGGCGGTCAATAGTGACCAGACAGGCGGGTTTTTGTAGCGGATGCTGCAATCAGAGCTGTCTCTCTGATGCTCGAAGAAAGGCATCCCATGCTCACTCTCGAACCAGATCACAACCACCGACCAGAGACTGCACGCGCACCGGCTGAGTCCCCCCCCAAGCCCAGGCTTCTGCTGGTGGACGACAATGAAGCTCTGCTACTCACCCTCAGGTTGGTTCTGGAACAAAACGGATTTGAAGTGGTTCCGGCCGCAAACGTCAACGATGCACTGGGGTTCATTGGCTCGCAGACCTTCGATGTGCTGCTGAGCGACCTGCACATGCCGCAGCCCGGCGATGGCCTTACGGTGGTAAGCGCCATGCGCAACTCCAATCCCAAAGCCGTCACGCTGATCTTCAGCGCCTACCCGGAGATGCAGCAGGCCACCGCGGCCCTGCTGAAGCAGACCGACGAAATTCTGCTGAAACCGCTTGGCGCGGATCGGCTGGTGCATACCATCCGCGAACGGCTGGCGGCGGGCGCGACACCGGTACCACCGCCGGTGGAGGACGTGGCCAGCATTCTGGAACATCAGACGCAATCGACCATCGACGCATGGCTGCGCGCGGTCGATCTGGATACGGATTCGGTCCTGGTGCCGATGAAGGGCGAAGAGCGCAGCGCGCACCTGCCACAGCTCTTCCGCGACCTCATCTACCGCCTGCGCAGCCCGCTCCCCCTGGGCACACGCGCGCTGGTTTCGAAGTCCGCCGCGGAGCACGGCCAGCTCCGCCGCAAACAGGGCTACACCGCCGCCATGTTGGTGGAGGAGTCGCGCATGTTGCAGGTCAACATCTTCCAGACGCTGCAGAACAACCTGGCTAAGATCGACTTCAGCCTGCTGCTGTTGGGGGTAATGGCCATCGCCGACGAGGTAGATTCGCAGCTCGCCCAGCAGATGGCCAGCTACATCTCCGAGTCAAAGACGGACGCTCTGCCCGTCCAGGCGCACCTTCCATCCGAAAAGGCTACCAAGACCGCAGCATAATCTTGCAGCCCGCGAGTCGATTCAGGCTTTCGGAGCATTGGGGATTTGTGTATCCCTACGCTGTGCGAGCGTCAAAATTGGCGCGCGCGTCCAGAAACGACTGCAGGATGAGGACCGCGGCCACCTGATCGATAATCTGTCTGCGCCCGCGCCCGGCAGCGTGACCGCCAGCGTCCAGATGGCGGTGGGCCTCGGTGGTGGTGAGGCGCTCGTCCCACAGATGCACAGTGAGGCCGAACTGGGCGCGCAGTTCTTCGGCGAAGGCCTGCGCCTTGGCCGCCTGCGGGCTCTGGTCACCGGACATGTGCAGCGGATTGCCGACGACAGCCTCCACGACAGAGTGCTTGCGCAGGAGTCGGGCGATGGACTTCATGTCTGCTCGGTGATTGGTGCGGTGTAGGGTGACGAGCGGCTGTGCGGTGTAGCCGAGCGGGTCGGAGACTGCGACGCCGATGCGACGGTCGCCCACATCGAAGGCGATGATGCGGGGGACCAGGCTGCTTGTTGGGCTGCCGGCCGATGGTTCGGTGGGGTTCGGGTCGCGTTCAGCGTCCATGTGGCGAGTGTAGAGCAAACTGAGAGGAAAATCCTGAAACTACGCCTGCGCTGTTTCGATGGAGAGGGCGACGCGGAGCATGGTTTCCTCGTTGAAGTGGGGGCCCATGATCTGCACGCCGATGGGCAGGCCGGACGCGGTTTGGCCACAGGGAACACTGATGGCGCAGATGCCGGCGAGGCTGGCGGCGACTGAGTAGATGTCTGCGAGGTACATCTGCAAGGGGTCGGCGGTCTTCTCGCCGAGTTTCCAGGGCGGGGTCGGAGTGATGGGGCCGACGATGGCGTCGACCTGGGCGAAGGCGGCTAGGAAGTCTCGGGTGAGCAGGGTGCGGACCTGTTGGGCCTTACGGTAGTAGGCGTCGTAGTATCCGGCGGAGAGCGCATAGGTTCCGAGCAGGATGCGGCGCTTGACCTCGGCGCCAAAGCCCTGATCGCGGGTCTCGCGGAACATGGCGGAGAGCGTCTTGACGTCATGGGCGCGCAGGCCAAAGCGCACGCCATCGAAGCGCGAGAGATTTGCGGAAGCTTCCGCCGTGGCGATGACGTAATAGGTGGGGATGGCGTACCTGGTGTGCGGCAGGGTGATTTTCTTGATCTCGCAGCCCGCGGCACGCAGGCCGTCCAACTGGCGCTCGATAGCGGCGCGAATCTCCGGGTTGAGGCCCTCGCCGAAGTACTCCGCGGGAACACCGATGCGCAGGCCGTTGACGGGTTTTGCCAATGCGCCGACGTAATCGCCGACGGGGCGATCGGAGCTGGTGGCGTCTTTCGCATCCTGACCGGCGAGAACAGTGAGCATGGTTGCCGCGTCGCGTACGTTGGTGGCAAACGGCCCCACGCGGTCCAGCGAAGAGGCGAAGGCGATCAAGCCGAAGCGGGAGACGCGCCCGTAGGTAGGCAGCACGCCGACCACTCCGCAGAAGGCTGCAGGCTGACGGATGGAGCCGCCCGTGTCTGTGCCGAGGGACGCCACGGCGAAGCCGGCCGCAACCGCTGCCGCCGATCCGCCGCTGGAGCCACCGGGCACGCAATCCAGCGCGCGCGGATTGCGCACCGGCCCGTAGGCGGAGTTCTCGTTGGAGGAGCCCATGGCAAACTCGTCGCAGTTCAGCTTACCAAGCAGCACGGCTCCGGCCGCCTCCAGACGAGTGACCGCGGTGGCATCATAGGGCGGCATGTAGCCTTTGAGGATGAGCGAGCCAGCGGTGGCAGGCGAGCCTGTCATGGTGAGCACATCCTTGATTCCCACGGGGACGCCAGCCAGCGGGGGCAGCGGATCACCCTTGGCGGCGAGCGCGTCGATCTTCGCCGCCTGCGCCAGCGCGCGATCGCGGCTAAGCGCGAGAAAGCTGTTGATCGCCTTGCCGCCGGGCCCGTCTTCGGCCGCGATCCTTGCATAATGCTCTTCGGCCACAGAGATTGCTGTTTTCGCGCGGGTTGCGATGCCTGTTCGAACTTCTTCTATCGTCATGCGTATTGCTCCGGGGCTAAAGCCCGCCTCGAGGGTAATCTCTTACCGCGGGCTGAAGCCCGCTGCTACTCCTGCTATCTTTCAATCACCTTGGGAACTTTGAAGAAGCGGCCATCGCTTTCCGGGGCCGACTCCATCACCGCTTTGCGATCGAGGGAGGGAAGCAGCGCATCGGCACGCAGGGTTGCACCGGCGGATTCAATCCGCGCACCCTCCATCTCGCCGAGCAATTCACCGACCTGAGCCATTGCGGGAACGCCGGATGTGTCCAGTTCGTTCAACTGCGCGATGTGGCCCAGGATCGCATTGAGGTCGCGCTGCATGCGCGGCACCTCCTCTGCGGTCAGATCCAGATTTGCGAGCTCCGCGACCCGCAGCACCTCGTCCAGGGTTACGCTCGCAACGTCTGCCATCGGCACCATCCTTTGTCCGTCCCAAAGAGACGGAACTTACTTTTACGACCTAAGCTCAACTTTTCTTCAATTCGAAGTGTATCGCGGCGACCGGCAAGCCGGAGATGCGGGCCAACTCTCGCTGCAGCACAGCACCGAGCGAGATCATCTGCTTCATCCACATTGGATCTGAGGCCTCGACCCGTACTATACCCTGCGCGTAGTCCACTACTGCTCCATGCTCGGCCATGGCGCGCCCGCAGGCGACGGTCCATGCTGCCGCCAGCCGGTCCTGGTCGCGAATGCCACCGAGAGTCCGCTTCAGACTGCCGCGCAACAGATCCCTCATCGCCTCCATGTTGTTCTGCCTCGGCGCGCCGCTGCGCGCGGATAATAATTCCGGGATATAAATTACTTCTTCTTCACGGGAAAGCGGTAGATGATTCCGCCGGAGATGGCAAAGAACTCACGTGTCCCCGAACCGAATTCGTCCAGGATCAGATCGGGCGAGAGCCGAACGGCCCAGTTTTTGGAGCGGTTCATGTCGATGCTGCCACCCAACGCGAAGATGGGAGCGGTGCGGTTGGCGTAGAGTCCGATGATATTGGCGTTGGAAGCTGCGCTGGTGCCAGGCGTAGGCCCGGCACCCTGGGTACCTGCGTCGAAGACACCGTAAGATGGTCCGCCATAGGCGTGCAAATCGACTGCGGCGTGCTGGTTCTGTGCCCAGCGGTACTGCGCGCCGAAGAGCACCATGTTCATGTAGACCAGCGGGCGGTGAATGCCGTATATCCCAGCATTGGGGAGAACCGGAGTTGTACCCGCCTCGCCGCGAAACTCCGCCGCCAGCCCCCACTTGCGGGTGACCCAGTAGGTGCCTTCAAACTCGCCGCCGCCGAAGTCCATGCGCCGGGTCAGAGCCGGACCAGCCATGAAGTTCATGAAATTCATCCCGCCGTACAGCTCGAATTTATTATCGTAGGTGATGGGCGGGGCGGGGCCGATCCTGGTCTGCGCCTGGGGGCTGCGGAGTGTGAACAGACAGACCAGCAACATCGCGGCAATCGTAATCTTCTTCATCATCATTCTTGGCATGGATCTCCAAATCGGGTTCCCTGGCGAGCGTTCTTGCTTGCCGGGGCGGAAATCGGGTGCGGCCCGATGATGCGCCTCGCGCTTCGGTCGCGCCCTATGCGCCAGTGCAAGGTCCGGACGGGTGGTCCGGAGATTAACTGACGCAAAGCTTCCTACTCCAAGATATAACGTCCGGAGCGATCCGGGCTGGCGGAGACTAACTTGGTGAGTAGAATCAGCGGTGGCTACGGCCCCTGTTGCAGGGACAAGGAGGCGAAGCCCTGCGTTCCGGTTGCTACGGCGATGTTGGTGACCTCGGGTATACCGGCTATCTGCATCGGAAGAACACTGAGCAGTCCGGTGGCGTCCGAGACTGCCGTCGTGAGCGAAGAGGCCAGCAGCGGCACCACTGGGCAGCGCCCGCGAGCCGGGCATTGCATGGCTGCCGCGGTCACGGTCTGATGCACCGCGACGGGTGCGCCGACCACGGGATTGCCGCTTAGGTCAGTCACGATCACTACTACCGGGGCGAAGGTTCCCGGCACAGCTACGGTCTGGCCCGCTCCGCTAATTACGGCAAGCCTCCAGGCCGAGGGAGCCACGGCTGTGGCCTCGAAGATCGCGCAGATGGATGTCCATGCACAGGCCTGCCCCGATGCCTGCGCGCCTGCTGCCAGAGGACCTGCGACCGCAGCGATCTGCGCCATGCCCTGCGAACCCACCAGGCTCGATGCGGGCGAGAGCACCATTCCACCGGCGGCTGTCCATAGGACGGTTGCGCCCGCTGCCGGCGCTCCATTCTGCACGACGATAACCTGCGGGGTCCACTCCACGGTTGCGCCCACTGCAATAAACTCGTCGGTCTGCACGATGGTCACGCTGCGCGAGATAGCATTGATGGTGGTCGACTGGGTGGCGCCCACCGCTGCTGCCTGGATCGTCACCGTGCCGAACGCGGCCGGCGTGACTGTGGTGGAGGCCAGCCCGGTCGCATCCGTCATCAGCACGCACGCCGCTGTAATGCAGGTTCCGAACTGGACCAGAGCGCCTGTCGCCGTAAACGTGACCGGAAGCCCCACCGCCGGCGTTACTCCATCGCTGAGAAGCATGCGCACGGCGAAGGGCACCATCGCTGCCGTTGCTACCTGTACGGTACCCGAAGGCGCGGAGACCAGCATCATCTGGTCCGGCGCGGACCCGCCATAAGTAAGCGCGCTTGACATTACGGTGGTCCCCGTAGTGGAGAGATCGATGACTTCGACATCGACCGGCCCCGCAGGATTCGATGGGAAGGCGCTCTGCGGAGGGGCCACCGCAACCATGGAGGTCGGCGTCCAGTTCGACACAGTCGCTGCGACTCCGTTCACCATTACCTGGTTGCCCGCGCGAAATCCCATTCCGCTGATCACGATCTGACCGCCGTTGACGCTGGTGGATGCAGGCAGCACGGTGTCGGCGTAGAGCACCCGCGCCTGGTATGCGAAGTCCGGACGGCCATCGCCGCGGGCATCGGCGATGACGAAGCGCAGGCCTTTGGCCTGGGTCGTCGCCACGCCAGCCGCCGACATTCCCAGGGTGACGGTGTTGAATGCGGATGGAGTTGCTGCGACAGTGGGCAGCGTCCCCGTGGGGTCGGTTGCGGTCCACATGCCGATCAGCGGCATCGCCTTGGCGGTGGTGGCGAAGCCGCTTTCATCGAGTGCTGTCACTTCCAGGGTTGCCGTGCGACCCGCCTTCGCGTTGAAGCTGGACCAAGCCGTGTGTCCGTGCGCGCACAGCACTCCAGTCCACCAACCACTGGATGCGACCGGCAACGGCTCCGACTCGATGCCATCACCGCTGGCGCTACAGTTGCCGGCAGCATCGCTGGGCGCAAGGTTGGTGACCACCGCACTGTAGCCGAACTGATACACGCGAAACGTATTGCTGGCATACACAGACTGCGGCGCACCGGACGGCTCCACATTCCCCGCGATGTATGGCCCCACCGAGTACTCCCCAATGTAGAGCGGATTGATTGCTTCCGTCGTCAAGATACCGATCATCGGGCCGTTGTACGAACCAGGAGGATCAAGGTCAGGAATCCACGCCATGTTGTAAAAACCCTCCCACTGGAGGTTGTTGGAGCCCATGCTCCCAGCTAACCCGGCGCTGGCCCCGATCACCGGGTTTCCAGCATCCTGCTGGAACAGACTGCCGGTTACAGCGGAGACATCGAACCAGGCTTCCGGATTGGCGACGCCACCTTGCTGTCGTCGCAACAGAACATTCACTCCCTGCATTCCCTGGCCTGTAGGAAAGATCATCGTGCCGTTGGCCAGGCTGGCCTGGGTATAGCTCCAAATCTTGCCTGGGGCGGGAGGCGTGGATGGAAACTGGTCCTGAACGCGCATGGGATAGAGCCCTGAGATTGCCGCGACATCATCGTCGCGCAGGGTGAACGGCAGGGGAAGACATTGGTAGGTATAAAGGCCGCAGACAATATCGATGGGATGCATGATGGGCCAGTGCAGCGCCTGGTTGGTTGTCGGTTGCGGCGTTCCGGTGAAGACATTGTCGTTGGTCTGCGACCAACCCAGGCCAAGCATTCGTCCGAAGGCGCGCTGCAACTGGTACTGCATCTGCAACTGCTGCTCGGGGGCGGATCCGGTGCAACGCCCGTTCAACAGGAGGATGGCGTGCAGGATCGACCCCGCCGGGCTGATTGAGTCTACACTCTCCGTCACCGCGTTCTGGCGACACTCCTCCGGGTCACTGGCGCCGCCGCCCAGCAGCATATCCGTCACTGAGCCGTCGCTGTCGTAGACGACCGCAATCTGCATAGCCGCATAGTTGCTGCTCTGCACATCCGCCGGAAAGATCGGCCCGTTGCCGGCAAGGTAGGCGTTCGCCCCGCTGACATGCTCCGCCAGCGGGCCGCCATAAGCGACCACCATTGCCGAGGTCGGAACATTCCATACATTGGCAGCCGCAGCCACCAGCGCGTTCGCAGCAGCGTTGTTCACATAGTCGCTCAGGTCGCCGGGGTCGGTGAAATAGAGCGGCTGATTTGTGTACCACATTACAGGAATGCCGCCGGGCCCGGTGAAATAGGGCGGCCCGGTGATCCAGCGTGGCCCGCTTGCCTGCGCTACACTGGTGCTCAGTAATAGCCCAATGACAATCGGCAGCAGATGCGAGAGAAGCGATCGCGTGCAGATATATATTCTGCGCCTCGTGGTTGCGTCAGCGTGTGGCATGATCGGACTTCTCCCAACCACGCAGCATTGCCAGAACTGCTGTGTAGGCCGTTCCCTGCGAGGCAGAAGCCGACTGCGACCCCACCGTATCCACGGAGACAAGGACTGCCGGCGACGATGAGGGCGACAACGGCTGAACCACCCTGGTTGCGACCCAGCGCAGGTCGGCAATGCTAATGTCAGGCGGTGCGGAGGTTACCGCCGATGCCGTGCCTGATGCGACGATAAATCCTGACGAGCCCAACTCCTGGGGATGGAGGCTGCCACGAATCGGGATCGCACCATCCATCCCGCCAACCGGAGAGCTCAACCCGGCCGCGCCTGGAGCATGGAGCAACATGAAGAACCGCTGGCCCACGCGAAAGGGCTGGTCGCTGGCCTGCCACAGACCCGCCCACTCGCGCAGCGTGTACGTGTTACCGCTAACACCGCGGATCGCATCCTCTACCGCGAACTCAATTTCGACCATGCCTGTGGCACCGGTGACTGCATCCATGCGGCGCACCGCGATTACCTGTCCAGTAAAGATCACGCCCGCGAGACGCGACATTGCATGGAGTGCATCGGTTGTGCTCTGCGGCGCCGTGCTGTGGGGAAGAGCGGCCTGCGCAGGTTCCTGAGCTACCCCACAGACAGCCGCAAGGGCCAAAATGAGTGTGCACGCTAACTGCACTGTCCATCGCGATGCCATTCTGCACCTCCGCCGTCTCTCTGTGCTTCGTCAGGGATGGAAGAAGGGTGTGTCTTTGTTGTGTTCCCACACATCTATGTAGCGGATTCGGGCAATAGAACTGGCGCTGGCACGAAGGTAACATGCCGGTAGTACCTTGCACAGGTCAGCGCTGGAGCGCGGGCAGCAACCCTGAATTCAGCCAGCGATCATCATTCGAGTGGAAAATTACTTTTTGATAGCGACCTTCGCGGTGGGCGCAATCTTTAATGGTTCACCCGACACTGGTGTGACTACTACATCGTCCATCGTCACTGTCGCATAGGCAATCGACATTCCGCTCCTGGCCGCGATATGCACGTTCTTCATGGTCAACCCCAGCACCGGCGACTCCGGCAGGCCAACGATTGTTCCCGCCGAATCGCTTCCGGTAGCTGTCAGATTTTCGATTGTGAAGTCGTGAAACCTGGGTGTCAGACGTACCACCGGTTCGGCCGGAACGTTGCCGTCCGGCGCAGGGTGCGGGTAGTACTCCGTGATGAGGATCGCTGTCTTCACGCCTTCCATCGTGAGATCCTTGAAGGAGAGGTTGAAGACGTCGTTGCCGCGGTCGCGCCCGGACTTGATGCGAATGCCTTGGTCTGTCCCTTTAAAGTGGATGCGCTCGGCGTGGACATTTTGCACGCCGCCGGCGATCTCGCTGCCGATGGAAAGGCCGTGCCCATGCTGGAAATCGCAGTCGGTGATGGTAATGTTCTTGCTCGGCGAATCCGGCCCGGGTGAGTTGATCTCACCACTCTTGATCGCAATGTTGTCATCGCCTGTGTCGGCATAGACGTGGTCGATGACAACATTGCTGGAGCTGAAGGGATCGATGGCGTCGGTGTTGGGAGAGGGATAGGGAGCAAGCACCCTGATATTTCGGATGACAATATCGTCTGAGTAGTAGGGAACGATCTGCCAGCTCGGGGAGTTTTGCACGGTGACATTTTCCATGCGGATGTGTTGGCAGTAGTTGAATACAACCAACCGCGGCCGGAAGACTCCCACTCCCACGATGCCCGAGCCCGGGGTGCTGCGTGCCTCTGTCCACCAGCTTTGGCCGTTGCCGTCAATCACGCCGCCGCCAATGATGGCAATGTTCCTGGCGTGATCGGCGCTCACCAGCGACTGGCGTCCCGGCGCGCGGAAGACCTCAAGCTGAGGATAATCGCCGTGATCGGGAGAACCGAGCAGCGTGGCGCCGGAGGCCAGGTCGAGTGTGACGTTGTCCTTCAGCACAATTGGTGCGCTCAGGAATGTGCCACCGATCAGCATGACGGTGCCGCCTCCTTTTGCTTTGGTGCAGTCGTCGATCGCTGCCTGAATGGCCTTGGTGTCTTTGGTTACTCCGTCGGCCTTTGCGCCGTACGTCCGCGCATCGCAGACCTTCCCCGTTGCGGCCTGCGCAAAGGGGCCCTGCGTTATCATCCCTGCAACCAGTGCCGCTACCAACCCCACTCCGGCCACAATTCTCATCGCATCTCCATGCGCAGATCTCTCCCGCGCATCATACTCCGCTAACCAAACCACCCGCATGTTGAATCTGTTCGCCTATAAGTATCAAGCGTATAAAAGATGTACCATCTAGACAGAAGGTGCTCAATATGCCATTTGTTCGCGAGATCGACAATTCCGTTGCGGAGGAGGAACTCACGCGCGCAGTACGAAAAGTCTATGAACGTTATGGAAGCGATTTGAATGCATTCTTCCGCGACGTCCAAGAGCGCATCTCGAGCCCTAAGGGCAATACAACAAATCCTTCGGTCGATCAAGCTGTGAGTGATGAGCGAACCGACCGTTAACCCTCATTTCCGACCTGACCCAGCGCGGGCAATCCATATCAATGGGACAATAGGTCGTGAGCTGCTAGATGAATTAACTCCAAGAATAGTTGCGATGACTCTTCAAAGTCGCGCACCGATCACATTATTCATCAACAGTCCAGGCGGGAGCGTCTTTTATGCGGATCAGATATTCCGCTTGCTCACGCTGCCCACACAAGATTCGGGCGCTCCGTGTCGATTGATCGTTGTCGGGCTTTCTCTAGTTGCAAGTGCCGCTTCAGACCTTCTTGTCGCAGGCGACTACGCACTGGCATATCCATATTCAACGATCATGTGCCACGGTGTGAGGCAATCAGGCGTCGACGACGAGTTAACCCGAGAACGTGCAATTGATCTAGCAAAGAGTCTCGCATCCACCAACGAACAATATGCACTTCAGCTAGCACACAATTCAATCGCTCGCTTTATGTTTCGCTACGCATTCCTGCGTCCAGAATTCGAAGGAATTCGTGCCGCTCGGGAAGGACAAGTGTATTCAGATGCTTCATGTATGCTCTTCGCGCTCAAAGACCGTGTCTCGCCTCAACTCTGGAAACTACTCAGAGAGGCAATGATTCGAAGCCTTGACAATGACATCCTCGACGACAGGGCGTCACAAACCATCAAGGCTCACGGATCTGTGGGTGAACTTCCGGCTGCGTCGTTTGAAGCCCTCCTGCTTAAGTGCATTGTGGATCACCTTGTGGACAATCACAAAGAGGAAGCAGAATGGTCTCTCCGCAGAGCAGGCTTCAACAAGATTGAGGAGAATTTCGAGATTTTGATTGACAGCCACGCCGAACGACACAAGGAACAGATCCAAAAGCTAACTAATCGTTGGGGTGAGTTCTTTCTTGAAGCGACTGAACAATCCGAGTTTACGGCAATTATTGAAGGTGACAGGGAGGCCTGGCTTCTCGACCGAGTGGCACACAAGATTCGTTCAATCTGGTTTCTCTTCGTCTCAATTTGTCGGTTACTTCAGGAGAGCGATCACTATTTCAGCGCTGAGGACGCCTATTGGGTCGGCCTGATTGACGAAATAATTGGTAGGAACGACTTGCCCTCTCCGAGAACCTTCGTCGAATTTGCTCCATCTGAATAGCAGTCAATCGGGAGCACGCTATGGAAGGCCAGCCTCGAAGGCCGCGAAGCGGTGTTCCAACTCCCACTGTTGGACTGCCTTCTCGCTGGACTTCAGCAGTGTCGCGCAGGAGGCCGTTGGCGACGACGTACCCAATGTCTGTCCCGCACAGGCCGACTTCACGCGCGTGAAGTCATCGGGCTTCTGCCACAGGCTGTCGCCGGGTAGAAAGCTGTGTTCCAGCGAGGTG
>DATKGA010000181.1:0-6604 GCA_035510935.1 Acidobacteriaceae bacterium | reverse complement strand
TTTGCTCACTTCTCCTGGTGTCGAATCTGTTGGTTTCCGCTCGCGCAGACATACTTTGAATAACTTCTCGTGGGGATGAATCGAGGAGAAGAGGCGCGGCGTGAATCCTAAGTTAGTTTACATGATTGGACGAAGCCGGCGCGCGTTGAGTAACCGCCGTCACATTCGGAGTGGAGTGGGGCTGTGTAGAATTGCAGGTGAAGATGAAAATGCAAATACTGATCGCAACAGGAGAAGATTGCACATGAAACTGACCCCCGGAAAACTCGCAGGACTGAAGGCCGTCTCCAACGATCGCGGCGTGATTGCTGCCGCTGCCATGGACCAGCGCGGTTCGCTGCAGAAGTCGCTGGCCAAGGAGCGCGGCGCGGAAGCCACCGGCAAGGACCTGGAAGACTTTAAAACACTGGTGACCGATGTGCTGTGCAAGCACGCCTCGGCGATCCTGCTGGACCCGGAGTTCGGACTGCCGGCCAGCAAACATCGCCATGGCAAGGGCCTGCTGCTGGCCTACGAGAAGACCGGCTACGATTCACAGACGCCGGGCCGGCTGCCCGATCTGCTGGATGTGTGGTCGGTGCGCAGGCTGAAGGAAGCCGGCGCGGACTGCATCAAGATCCTTCTGTATTACACGCCGTTCGAGAAGAGTTCGGTCAACGATCTGAAGCAGGCGTGGATCGAACGCATCGGCGACGAGTGCATGGCGCACGATATTCCCTTCTTCCTGGAGTTTGTGGGATACGACGCCGAGGGTGGCGATGAGAAGTCGCTGGCGTACGCGAAGAAGAAGCCGTCGATCGTCTCCGGCGCAATGTCGGAGTTCGGCAAGGCGCGCTACAACGTGGATGTGTTGAAGGTGGAGGTGCCCATTGTGATGGAGTTTGTGGCGGGCACCAAGGCCTTCAAAGGTGAGGCTGCGTACACGCGGGCCGAGGCGCTGCAACACTTTCGCGACGCCGAGTCGACGACCCACAAGCCGTTTATCTACCTGTCGGCGGGTGTATCAAATCCAGTCTTCATCGAGACGCTGGAGCTGGCGGGCGAGTCGGGGACGAAGTTCAACGGCGTGCTGTGCGGGCGCGCGACGTGGAAGGACGGCATCGCCATCTTCGCCAAGCAGGGTGAGAGCGCCTTCCGCGAATGGCTGGAGACGGTCGGCACGGAGAACATCAAGAACGTCAACATGGCCCTGGAAGCAGCCAGTCCGTGGTTCCTGAAGTTCGGGGCCAAGAGCCTGGCGGAACTGAAGTAGAGTGAGAGCAGCGATTGATCCACAAGCAGCGCCGTGGCGAAGGGTCACGGCGTTGTTGTTTTTGAAGCCTGCGTCGGAGCATAGTCTGCCGCGTCTAACATCCATGAGCATGAGCCATTGCCGCTCCGTCATCCTGGTGCTCGCCCTGCTGCCGCCCACGATGCTGTGCCAGACCGGGCCACGCACGGTTCCCGCGGGAACGCCGCTGACGGTGACGATCGAGCGGAATTATGCGATGCGCGCCGGGGAACCTATCGGTGGGCGGTTACTGTATCCGATCTATGTAAACAATGGGCTGCTGCTTGCCAAGGGAACTGTGGTCAGCGGTGAGGTTGTAGCACTGCACTCCAACCACAGCCGCCGGGTCAGGGCAGCCATGGGCGGGGACTTTACACCGTTCCACACTCCGGAGGTTCACTTCACGCAGATCGTGTTGGCCGACGGCAGGACTGTCCGATTCACCTCGGGCGCAGCGGCCAATGGCGCTGCGATCTATCGCGCCGTGGCTCCTCCGATGGCGAAGGGAGGCTTCGTGCGACAACACTTCGACGCAGGCGTCAGCGCGGCGCGTAGCGACATTGCCATCTATACCGCGCCGGGCAAAGGCGACCGGCTGCTGCAGTTCATCTACGGACGGCTTCCCTACCACCCACAGCGGATTGAGAAGGGAACCTCGTGGGTGGTTGAGACGTCTGAGCCGGTCGAAGTACCGGAGCAGGCCGCTCCGCCTGCCGCCGCCGAGCAGCCAGCGGCACGCAAACCACGGCTGTGGGAGGTGCGAGCGGAGGCTGCCGCGCCGGCCAGTAACGACGGCGCCTGGATTGTGCAGGCGAACCTGACGGATTCGCTCAGCTCGGAGAGCTCCAGCAAGGGGCAGGTGATTAAGGCGGTTGTCGTCGAGCCGGTCTTCAGGGACGACCACACGTTGGCGGTCCCTCAGGGTGCGACACTGGTGGGAGCGGTGAACCGGGCAAAACCTGCGCGACGATTTGGCCGCACCGGCGTATTGAGTTTCAGCTTCAACCAACTGATGCTTCCCAATGCAGAGACCCAGACAGTGGAGACCCGGCTGACCGGTGCCGACACGGGAGAGCAGATCGCACTCAACTCCGAGGGACAGGCGCAGTCGAAGCCGCAGGATAAACTCGCCGTTCCGTTTATTCTCGCCATGCTGGCCGCCCGGCCACTGGATCAGGACCGCGGGCATGGCGGACCCCATGACCAGGCTGGGAAGGACAGTGTCGGGGGAGCCGCTGGACTGGGACTGGTGGGTACGGTGATCGGCCTGGCTGGGGGTTCGCCATACGCCGCAGCGGGGATTGGCTACTGGGGCGCCGCTCGCGCCTTCTACTATCGATGGATCGCACGCGGACAGAAGATCGCCTTTACCAAGGACACACGGATCATTGTGGAAACCACGCCGCGCCGCTCTGCGCCGATCAAACCCAACGCACCGCAGTAGCTGCAGATGGGGCAGTGATCCTGCTATCGCCCGACGGTGTGGGAGGCGTCGGCGGGGAGCGGTTTGTCAGCCATGGAGAGCAGGAGGCTGACCTGCCAGAGCTGGGTCTCGGAGAGGGACTTGCCGTAGGCGGGCATTCCGGAGAGACGAATGCCGTTCTTGATCTTCCAGTAGGTCTCGCCGAGCGGATCGTCGGCCACGTCCATCTCTCCGTTTTTATGCAGAACCCAAAACTGCGGGGCGGTGGGAAAGAGCGATCGTCCCACGGCGGAGGGCTGGTCCGCAGTGCCGTGGCAGACCTCGCACTTGTCTTCGTAGAGGCTGGCACCGGCGTTCAGGTTGTCGTCCGTGGCGGGGATGGGAGAGGTTGCGGGCATCTCGCGACGCATCCGGGCGTGGAGAGGAATCTGGACGATGCGGGCTTCGAATGGGAAAGGTTTGTCCGCAGTCGCGACCGGTGGATTGCCGAAGGCGAAGTAGAGATATGCTGCGACTGGCAGCAGAAGGAGTCCTGCGAGAAAGCTGATGAAGATGTGGATCAACCTCATAGGTACATGAATTATAGAGGAATACGCGGGAAAGGTTGAACACGAGGAGTGATTGTGATGCAGGTCACAGCACATTGCGAAGCGAAGGCATTGGGTCGGATTTGCTGATAAAGTTAACTCATGCGCGGATTGGCTCCCATCAAAATTATTGCAGCGGCGGTATTGATTCTGGCTACCGTGGGATGGCTGGCCTATACCGGCGTGCGCGACACCAAGAGCTACTACTGCACCATCAGCGAGCTGAACGCGATGGGCAAGAAGGCGTACACGCGGAACCTGCGCGTGGCAGGCAATGTGCAGGCTGGAAGCATACAGCGCGTGGGCACGAATGCGCGCTTCGTTCTGCTGGAAGAGGGGCATACGCTGCAGGTGAACTATCAGGGATCGGAGCCGCCGCCCGACACCTTCAAGGATGACGCACAGGCGCTGGCGGTGGGAACGTATGGTCGCGACGGCGTCTTCCATGCGACGCAGTTGCAGGCCAAGTGCGCGTCAAAGTACGCTCCCGCGAAGCCCGGCGAGGCCCCGGCGGGCAACACCGCGATGCTGACCACGGCGAAGTGAGCCCACTATACTCGAAGAGATGAACCAGGCAGAACCAGCGAACGGAGCGGTGCGCGTGGATGAGCCGACTTGCGCGAGCGGAGCGGCGCGCGTTGCGGCGGCGCGGCTGGATGCGGTGTCCAAGCTGTACGGCAGTTTTGCCGCGCTGCGCAAGGTGACGGTGGAGTTTGCGGCGGGCAGTTCCACGGTGGTTCTGGGGGACAATGGCGCGGGCAAATCGACCCTGCTGCGCATGATTGCGGGACTGATTTCGCCGACGCGCGGCACGGTACACGTCTTTGGCAAGGAGCCGCGCTGGCAACGGCGGCGGGTTGCCTACATGAGCCATGAGGCAATGCTGTACGACGAGATGTCGGCGATGGAGAACCTGCGCTACTTCGCCCGGCTGCAACGCGACGGTTCCGTGTGTAGTTGTTCGGGCGGGCCGGAGCGGGCTCTGCAAGCGGTGGGGCTGGATCCAAAACTGACGCGGCCGGTGGGCCAGTACTCGCAGGGGATGAAGCAGCGGGCATCGCTGGCACGCGTGCTGCAGACAGACCCGGAACTTCTGCTGCTGGATGAGCCCTTCTCCAACCTGGATGTGAACTCGGCGAAGCACATGGTGGAGCTGCTGATGGAGTTTCGCAGCTGGCCGGTGGAGGGGGTTGCGTCCGAGCAGACGGGTCGCGGGCGCACTATCATTCTGACGACACACCAGGCGCACCTGGCCGAGCCGCTGGCCGAGACCACGCTGACCATGCGGGCCGGGGCGATCATGTCCTCGGTGAACGCGGCGGGAGAGGCGCAATGAAGACGACGAAGACCAACGCGGCGCGCCTGCTGGACTCTCTGGGGATTGCGTATGAGATACGCGAGTATGAGGTCGATCCCGAAGACCTGAGCGCGATTGCAGTGGCACGCAAGATCGGGCTGCCCGCTGAACAGGTGTTCAAGACGCTGCTGACGAAGGCGTCGAGCGGGGAGTATCTTTTCGCTGTGGTTCCCGGCGACTGTGAGCTGGACCTGAAGAAGCTGGCGGCAGCCGCCGAGATGAAGAAGGTAGAGCTGGCATCGCTGAAGGATGTGGAACCGCTGACCGGCTATGTGCGCGGAGGGGTGACGGTGATGGCCGCGCGCACGGACTTCCCTGCTTATGTGGACGAGACAATTGAATTGCATGAGGTGGTCTCAATCTCGGCGGGATTGCGCGGAGCGCAGTTGTTGATGGCCCCCGTGGACTACCTGCGCGCGACCGGGGCAAAGCTGGCCGACCTCACCAAGATACTGCACAGCGTGACCGCTGCCGAGGAGCGCGGATGAGCGGGCTGGGTAGCGAGTTGCGGGACGATCTGCGAGGGATAAAGAGTTACTTCGGCCATGTGTGGTGCCATCTGCAGAAGGACCTGCGGCTGGAGTGGCGCTCGCGCGAGTCGGTGGTGGGGATGCTGTTCTTCGCGCTGCTGGTGGTGATTATTTTCTCCCTGGCGTTCGATCCCACGGCGGCGGTCTCGCGACAGATTGCGGGCGGAATTCTTTGGGTCGCACTTCTGTTCGCGTCGTTCACGGCGCTGAACCAGTCGTGGACCAGGGAGCAACGCAACCGCGTACTGGAGGCGCACAGGATGTCTCCCGCGCCGGGTTCGGCGCTGTTTCTGGGCAAGGCACTGGCGAACTTGCTGTTCGTGACCTTTGTCGAGGCGGTGCTGGTGCTGCCCTTTATCGTTTTCTACGACCTTCACGCGCTGGGCGAGGGATGGATGCTGGCGGTGGTGCTGCCGCTTGGCACCTGGGCGCTGGTATGCAACGGAACCCTCTTCGCCGCGATGGGACTGCGCACGCGCAATCGCGAGCTGATGCTGCCGCTGATTATGGTGCCCATCTCGATTCCCGCGCTGCTGGGAATGATGCTGGCGACGACCGCGATCCTGACCGGGGAGACCGATCCGGGAATCTGGATTCGTCTGCTGGTGGCATACAACATTGCGTTCACAACGGCTTGCCTGCTGCTCTTCGAGACGGTGCTGAGCGCGGAGTAGAGGCCCACGATGCGGCTTTGCGGGCTTCTTGGTAGACTGTGTGCATGGTGAAACGCTCCTGCGTCTTCGGTGTGTTTGGCATGATGTGGGTTATGCTGACGCTGGTTGCCATCGCGTATGCCACGCGGCTGGCGCTGGTGGTTGCGCCCACTGAAGCCACCATGGGCAATGTGCAGCGCATTTTCTACTACCACGTTCCGACGTCGATGCTGAGCCTGCTGTTTCCCTACGTGAACTTTGTGGCATCGCTGTTTTATCTGGGATGGCGGAGGCGCAATCCCCTGCGCGCGCTGACTGCGGACGCGGTGGCCATTGCGGCGGCGGAGGTCACCGTGGTCTATAGCAGCATCTGCCTGCTGACCGGGATGCTGTGGGGACGCGCGGCCTGGGGCATCTGGTGGACGTGGGACGCGCGCCTGACCAGCATGCTGCTGCTATGGCTGCTGTATGTCAGCTACCTGATGCTGCGCAAGCTATCTTCGACCGGGCAGACGCAGACGCTGGCCGCTGTGCTGTCGGTGTTTGCGGCCATCGACGTGCCCATTGTCTATATGTCGATTCAGTGGTGGAGGACGCAGCATCCAGCGCCTGTCTTCTTCGGCGGAGCGGACAGCGGCATCGATCCCTCCATGATGCCGGCGTTCGAATGGAATGTGCTGGGCTGGGCGATGTGGGGCATCTTCCTTCTGCTCTTCCGCTACGGGTTGGAGCGGCGGCGGCAGGAGTTGGAGCAGGCGACGGCGCTGAGGGTTTCCCCTTCCCC
>DATKGA010000180.1:0-8505 GCA_035510935.1 Acidobacteriaceae bacterium | reverse complement strand
GGGACTATCAGAGGATAGATTGAGTACAAACCATTTAGAATACGTCGAATAATAATCATAATGGCAAAAATTGCCATACTGCAATAGGATGAAACTCACAGGAGCGACCAATGCCCACCCGCAACGTGAGTCTGACCGAAGAACTCGACAGCTATGTGGAGCAGAGCGTTCAGAGCGGCTACTATGACAGCGCTAGCGAAGTCGTCCGGGCTGCAATCCGTGCGCTGAAGCAATCCGAGTTGGAAGACAAGGCCAAAGTAGAAGCGCTTCGGACAGCGATTGCCGAAGGATTGAAGGGGCCTTTCCTCGATGGCCCCACCGTCATGGCAGAAATGCGGGAACGTGTGCGTCTAAGAGCTGAGGCCAATCGACAGAAGTCGAACGTCGCTTGAGCACGTACCGGCTTGGCCCAAAAGGCGCCTCCGATCTTGCGGAAATATTCGATTACACAGTCGATATCTGGGGCGAACAGCAGGCCGAAAACTACGTGGATGAGTTGGCAAGGTGCTTCCAAATGCTGGCTGATTCGCCCCGGCTGGGCCGGCCCTGCGATCTGATCTTTCCCGGTATCCGGCGTTTTGAGCAGGGCAAACACGTCATCTTCTATAAACGGGACAGAAACGGCATTATCATCAGCAGAATCCTTCACCAACGAAGCCTGCCATCACGACCCCACTTTATGGAAAGTTAAGAATCATGAGGCCTTTGTCTCATTGCCTCAACTCCACCTCGGTCGCGCCTTGCCCACCCTGGTCGTGTGGCGGTTCGGTCACGCTGGTCACCTGCGGATGGCTCTTCAGAAACTCCCTTAGCGTCCGCCGCAGCACTCCCATCCCGGTCCCGTGTACGATCCGCACATGCGGTAGCCCCGCCATGAATGCCCGATCCAGATACCGCGCCACCTCGTCATGCGCCTCATCCGCCGTTCGTCCAATCACGTTGATCTCCATGGGAACAGATTCGGTATCCGATTCCGAAGCCATCTGCACAGTAATCCCGCCTCGTCTGCGCGCCGCCTCCGCGGGAGTCACCACAGCCACTGGCGTCACCTCCGCAATATCGCTCTCGGCCACGCGCATCTTCATCGTCCCCACAGACACCTCAAAGGTCTTCCCCCCCGCACTGGATGTGATCACACGCTCCACCCGCGCCTCTCGCCCCAGGCTCTTCAGCTTCACCTTGTCTCCAACCTTCAGGTCGCCGATCTTCACGGCGCGCACTGTAGCGGCGTGCCCGCCTGCATGCGCCGCCGGGTCATTCCTGTCCGCACCCGTTGCGTGCGCCACCACCGTCGAGTTGAACTCGGCCGCAAACTCTCGCTTTACGCGCGCCACTGCAGAACCAGCCTCGCGCGCAATCTTCTTCGCCACTGCCTTGTCGTCGATCGCCTTCACTGTCTCGCGCAGTTGATGTTCAAAGTCCCCGATCAGCGAATTCAACTTCGCCTCAAGCTCCTTCGTACGCGCCTTTTGTTCCGTGCGTCCCTCCGTCTCCAGCCGCAGCCGTTCACGCGCAATCTCTTGTTCGAGCACTCGCAGTGCCTCGCGCTCGCCGCTGGCCGCGGTCAGTTGCGCGTGCAGTTGGTCCAGCAGG
Organism: Acidobacteriaceae bacterium; assembly: GCA_035510935.1. GTDB lineage: Bacteria > Acidobacteriota > Terriglobia > Terriglobales > Acidobacteriaceae > Edaphobacter. The sequence continues at coordinate 6,912 of DATKGA010000180.1, read as the reverse complement.
ACTCCAAGGTCGGCGGCCTGCGTCGTCAGTTGCGCCCGCGCCACCGCCACAATCTCCGCCATCAGTCCCAACCGCTCCGCAATATTTAGGCCCGCCGAAGCTCCCGGAACACCAAGCCGCAGTTCGTAGGTTGGCGACATCGTCGCCTGGTCGAATCCCACCGCCGCATTCAACACCCCCGCGCGATTCGCCGCGTACACCTTCAGCGACGTCAGGTGGGTCGTAATGCAGTTCCATGCGCGCACGCCGAGGAAGTGCCCCGCAATCGCCACCGCCAGCGCCGCTCCCTCCTCGGGGTCGGTCGCAGAGCCCAGTTCATCCAGCAGTACCAGCGACGCCTCATTCGCCATGCGAGCAATGCGGTCCACGTTCAGCACATGCGCCGAAAAGCTCGACAGGTTCGTCTCGATCGACTGTGCATCGCCAATGTCCGCGTAGATCGCCAGGAACAGCGGCAGCGTCGCGGCCTCCGCGGGCACAGGCACTCCAGTCTGCGCCATCAGCGCCAGCAATCCAGTAGTCTTCAGCGCCACCGTCTTGCCGCCGGTATTCGGTCCGCTGATGATAAGCTGCCGCGCATCCGGCTCCAGAGCCAGCGTAATCGGGACTGCAGCTATGCCCGAGCGTCGCAGCCGAAGCTCCAGCAACGGATGCCGCGCTCCTTCTAACGAAAGTCGATCTCCGAAGACAGGCCGCACGCATCCCAACTCATTGGCAAACCGCGCCCGTGCGAAGTGGCTCTCCACCTCAGCCAGCACCGTCGTCCCCAGTAGGATTGCCTCCGCCTCTTCACCGAGTGCCCGCGTCATCGCCACCAGAATCCGATGAATCTCTCTCTGCTCTTCGTCCAGCAGCCGCTGCAACTCGTTGTTCTGTTCGATCGTCTCCAGCGGTTCCACAAACACCGTCTGCCCCGACGAGGACGACCCATGAATCACCCCCGGCACGCGTCTTCGGAACTCCGCCTTCACCGGAATCACGAACCGCTCGCCGCGCACCGTAATCAGCTCTTCCTGCGTCGATCCTTCGCTGGCCAGCGCGCGCAGCGACTTTCGCAGGCTCTCTTCAATCGCCCGATGCTGCCTCTCCATCGCGCGTCGGATGCGCCGCAGCTCATGGCTCGCGTCGTCGGATAGGCTGCCGTCCGGCTCAATCTTTCCCCGTAGCGTTTGCAGCAGTTCTGCCGCATCCCACTCCCGCACCGGCGAACTCAGCCCCGCAATCCCTTGCCAACTGCGCGCTCGTCCCGCCGGCGAAAGCAGCAGCGCCCTCCATGCGGCAATCCGCTCCACCACCGTCAGCAGCTCGTTGATCTCCTTCGCTTCCAGCGCCGCGCCTTCTACTCGCGCCTGCTCCAACAGCTCCGTCGGATCGAACATCCCATGGAAATCGAAGCTCCCGCCCCCCGTCAGTAGATCGCGAACCTCACCTGTCCGTTGCTGCTGCTCCTCGATCCACGCCCGATCAGCGCTCGGCTCCAGCGCCATCACCCAGGCGCGCCCCAGCGGCGATGAAGCATGGCCCGCTATCGTCTCGCGCAATCGGGGCCACTCCAGCACGGCAGAGCTCGACTCGGAAAGTGGCGACGGAATGTTGGGCAGCAATGGCACATCTGCTATGGTATCTGGCATTGCATCCACACGATGCGGGTAGACTAGACCCATGAACTTTCCAGCCACGCGTCTGCGCCGTCTGCGTCGCACTCCAGCCCTGCGCTCCCTCGTTTGCGAGACGCATCTCCACCCAGGCGCGCTCATCTACCCGCTCTTTCTCTGCCCTGGCCAGGGCGTGCGCAAAGAGATCGCCTCCATGCCCGGCGTCTTCAACCTCTCTCTCGACGAGGCCGTCAAGGAGGCTGAATCCTGCGCCGCGCTTGGCCTCGGCGGTCTGCTCCTCTTCGGCCTGCCTGCGCATAAGGATGAGCAGGCCACCGGCGCCTACGCATCCGACGGCATTGTCCAGCAAGGTCTGCACGCCCTCAAATCCAACCGAGCGCTCGACTCCCTCGTCCTCATCGCCGACGTCTGCCTCTGCGAGTACACCTCACATGGCCACTGCGGCATCGTCCATAAAGATGGTGACTGTTACGAGATCGAGAACGACTCATCTCTCCCCCTCCTCGCCAAAACCGCCGTCTCCCTCGCCCAGGCTGGTGCAGACATCGTCGCCCCCAGCGACATGATGGATGGCCGCGTGGAGGCCATCCGCACCGCTCTCGACGCCGCAGCACTCGCCGACACCCCCATCCTCAGCTACGCCTCCAAGTTCGCCTCAGCCTTTTATGGCCCCTTCCGCGAGGCCGCCGACTCAGCCCCCCAGTTCGGCGACCGGCGCAGCTATCAGATGGACGGTGCCAATATCCGCGAAGCCATGCGTGAGATCGACCTCGACGTTGCCGAAGGCGCGGACATGGTCCTCATGAAGCCCGCCCTCCCCTACCTCGACGTCATTCGCGCCGCCCGCGAGCGCTTCGACGTCCCCCTCGGCGCATACCAGGTCTCCGGAGAGTACTCCATGCTCCACGCCGCCTTCGCCCGCGGCTGGCTCGAACCGGAACGCGCCATCCTCGAGTCCCTCACCTCCATCCGCCGCGCCGGCACCGACTTCATCGTCACCTACTTCGCCAAATCCGCCGCCAAACTCCTCTAGGCCTCTCCGCTTGTCATTCCGTAGCGTAGCGGAGGAATCTGCTGTTGTCCTTGCCTTTCGGAGGGAGCAGGGGCCTTCAGGCCCCTGAAAATCGCTGCCAAAGGAGAGGGCTTCAGCCCCGAGCCGGCTTCCTCACCGCTGCCCCGCTTCCAACAACCTTCCCAGCAGCGGCTCCATCGTGTCTGCCCAAATCTGGTACCCCGCGTCCGTCGGATGCAGTTTGTCCGGCCCCAGCCCCAGCCAGCTATCGCCCACCGGCGGCATCTTCGCGGCTAGGTCCAGATAGTAGACGGTCTGGTTATCCGCAAACGTCTTAATAAGCTCATTGGCCTGCGCCATCAGCTCCGCCGCCCGCGCGCTGGGCAGTATGCTCACCAGGATGATCTTCGTCATCGGATACATAGTCTCCAGCTTCGTGATTACGGCCTTCACTCCCGCCGCAATGTCCGGGGCCGTATCGATATTGTTATTCGTGCCAATCATCAGCACCGTCACCTTCGGCTTCAGGTCCTTTATGTCCATAGTGTCCAGCCGGTACAACACATGCTGCGTGCGGTCCGCACCAGCGCCGAAGTTCAACGCATTGCGCGGCGCATACATCTTGTCCCAGATCGCCGCACCGCGGTTCACGCCGCCCCACGGGGCAGACGTCCAGCTCTCCGTAATCGAGTCGCCCACAAACAGAATGTCTACTGGCTTTCCCTTGGCCGCGGCGATGCGGTCGTTGCAGTTCTTGTACCCCACCGGGTGCGAGAGCGAGTTGGAGTTGCTGGCAATGGTAGAGCGTGGCGCTGTGGACACTGCCCCGACCGCTGTCGGTGCAGCTTGCACCGGCGCAATCTGCGCCGCCGGAAGCACTGGGTTCGGCGCCTGCGCGATGCAGGCGAGCGGCAGTAGAACGATCAGTACGAATTGGCGAGCGAGGTGGCGATAGAGATGCATAGTGCCCACCAGCTTACCAGTCGAAATAAGCTTCGTCACCGCGCCATAGCCGGGTGCCCCATCCTCGACACGGTCTCATCGCGGCAGGGTGGGGTATCGGGCGCAGCCCGACCGCTCGGTGCCCGTCGGAGCAAATCAGCATTAATCCTCTCGCCTTCCACCGCCTCACCCGGCATATAGTCAATACCAACCCCCATGCCCACCCACTTCACCCCCGAAGCCCTCAAGTTTCTGCGCGGACTCAAGCGCCACAACGATCGCGACTGGTTTGAACCGCGCAAGGCCATCTACGAACGCGAGCTCAAGGCCCCTATGCTCGCGCTCATCGAGGAGGTCAACCAGGCCCTCGCCGCCTTCGCGCCCGATCATGTCCGCCCGCCCCACAAGTCTCTCTTCCGCATCTATCGAGACACCCGTTTCTCATCCGACAAGCGCCCCTACAAGACCCACATCGCTGCCTGGTGGGTCCACGCCGGAATGGAGAAGACCTCCGGTGCCGGCTTCTACTTCAGCATCAGTTCCACCGAGACCGTCATCGCTGCTGGCGCCTACATGCCTACCCCCGAGCAGCTCCTCGCCATCCGCCGCTACCTGCTGGACCACCACGCCGAACTCCGCTCCCTCCTCGCCGGCCGCAGGCTGCGCGCTGCCATGAGCGAGGTCGAAGGCAACCGCCTCACCCGTCCACCCCGCGGCTTCTCCGCCGATTCGCCCGCCATCGACCTCCTCCTCTGCCGCCAGTGGGGCGTCTCCGCCACGCTTCCGGCCGACTCCACAACCCAGCCCACGCTGCTCCGCGACATCACCTCCCGCTTCGCGCTTGCAGCACCCATCGTTCACCTCCTGAACCGCGCGATTTCTTCGGCCAAACCTGCAAATACCACGAAAATTCCCGTATTTGTGCCATAAATGGGACAAAACCCAAAGAAACAGGCAAAATACCTGTGGAAACCCAATAAAACCCATTGACAAATGAACTCGAAAGGTCGAAGGTGAAATGCGGTACGTTTCCTGATACCCGCATAAACAGAGGCGATTTAACAGCAAGGAACCACTCGATCGCTTCTTCAATACGGATAAATCAGGTGAGCTTATCCGGCCCGCGATACAGCCGTAGCACGATCTCGAACCATCAACTCGGAAACAAGGAGCAACATATATGGCAAAAGGAATGACCAAAACCGCGCTCGTTCGCCACATGGCGGAGAAGTTGGGAATCACCAATAAAGAGGCCGCTGCCGGCCTGGAGCTGCTGGCGGATACCGCCATCAAGGAGACCAAGAAGGCCGGAGAGTTCACCATCCCCGGAATCGGCAAGCTGGTCAAGGCAGATCGCAAGGCCCGCCTGGGTCGCAACCCCCAGACCGGCGAGACCATCAAAATCAAGGCCAAGACCGTGGTCAAATTCCGCGTCGCCAAGGCCGCCAAGGACGCAATCGCCCCGCCAAAGAAGTAGTTTCTTCCCCAGGCCTGACAGTCGATTCACACAGATGCAGTCCGGCCCGCCGCCCGCGGAATCTCTGCGGATCAGAGCGGTTTCACCGGTCCTGTGGAGGCAAAGCTGGAGCGGAACCAGAGTAGGTATATCCGGGGCGAAAAAGCCTTGCACGGTTTTCTCACAAGGAAAACCGCATCGCATAATCATCGCTAGGCTACAGTAACTCTGATTCCGCTCAAAGGATGCGTTCGGTCTCTCGAAAAGAGGCCGAGTCTCGCACCTCTGCATAGCCATAGGAACCGTGAGACCGCTCAGGCGGCAGGCTGGTCCTGCATCTGTAGCGCGCGAACCACCATCGATAGTCCCAGCCACACCAGTACGCACTTCATCAACAGGAAGGCGTTGTACTGCCAGCCCAGCACGGCGAACGAAGCAGTCATGCCCCACATAAATATCTCCGCCAGCGCGGCCCGCGCCCAACGCGCCCGCGCCCCCGAAGCTGCAATCTGAGGCCGCAGAGCTGGCAAAAGTCGTGGAACCCGCGCGCAGTAGGCTGCATAGCTTTCACCCCGCTTCCCGGACAGAAACGACTCCTCGCCCAGGATCAGACGCATCTGGAACAGCGCCAGGAGCACCAGGGCGAAGATCGCTCCACTCACCGGCATCAGCAGCGCCAGCGCCAGCGAATGGATCCACGACCCCAGGTAGAGCGGGTTGCGAACATGGCGGTATGGCCCATCCGCCACCACCCCCTCGCCGCGCATCGTCGAATCACGCATCACATCCGTTCCCAGATACGCCGAGCCCCATGTACGCAGCCATGCCCCCGCACCTGCACACACTATCCCCACCCCAAGCACTACATTGAAGGCGCAACCGATGCTCATCATCCCGGTCTTCGACAGCAACACCGCCAGCACACCCCACAGATGCGCGTTCGCCCCCGCCCCATTCACCGGCAGCGCCGCGTCCCATGGCGCAGTGAACCCTAGCGCGTAGATCGCCATCGAGATCCAGAAGCGGTGTCGAAATTCGAACGCGGTTGCTTTCATGGCGTGTCTTGGGTACTACGGTATAACTTGCTTACGCGGAGTCACTGAGCGATGGTTTATTTGTAACAAGATAAGTTGCTAATACTCATATGAGCTTTAGTTCGTTGCTCAGCTCTCGCCCAGCGCTGCCAGGATCGAGTCGAAGTCCTCGACTCCCGCGTACTCAATGATCACTCTGCCTTTGCCCTTCTTGTCCTCAATCCGTACCTTCAGCCCAAGTCGGCGCTGCAGGCGGTCCTGCGCCTCGCGCACATTGGGGTCCTGCGCCTTAGTAGCAGTCGCACCCGGCGTATTCCTCGTCTTCGACTCTGGATTCAGAAGCCCTTGCACGTAGGTCTCTGTCTGCCGCACAGACATCGCCAGCGTGTTCACCTTCGCCGCTGCGGCCTCCATCCGCTCCGGCGACTCCAGCGCTAACAGCGCCCGTGCATGCCCGAAGCTGAGCATTCCAGCCTCTACCATACTCTGGATTGAAATAGGTAATTTCAACAAACGAATGAAGTTACCAATGCTGGCACGGTCTTTTCCCGTGCGCACGGCCATCTGCTCCTGGGTCATCTTTAACTCGCGACTTAGCCGCTCAAAGGCCCGCGCCTGCTCCATCGGGTTCAGGTCCGCTCGCTGCAGGTTCTCAACGATGGTCATCTCCAGAGCCTGTTCATCCGAAACCTGACGCACGATCACAGGAATTGTTGTCTTGCCCGCCGTCTGCGACGCTCGCCAGCGCCGTTCTCCCATAATCAACTGATATCGCCCGCCCGGCAGCTCGCGCACCACCACCGGTTGTACCACGCCAGTAGCCGTAATGGATTGAGCGAGTTCCGCCAACTT
>DATKGA010000179.1:0-7241 GCA_035510935.1 Acidobacteriaceae bacterium | reverse complement strand
GGGGAATTGTGAACACGGACGCAGAAGGCAGGCTAGTGCTGGCCGATGGGCTGCACTACGCCAAGACGCTGGGCTGTACCCACCTGATTGATGCGGCCACGCTGACCGGAGCCTGCGTGGTGGCGCTGGGCGTGCTGAATGCGGGACTCTTCTCCAACAACGAGGAAGCCTGCGCGAAATTCGAACAGGCTCTGGCCGTCTCCGGCGAGGGCTTCTGGCGCCTTCCCTGCACCGACGACTACCGCGAGCGCATCACCAGCGAGATCGCCGACATCATGAACACGGGCAAGAACCGCTGGGGTGGAGCGATCTCCGCCGCCATGTTCCTCAAGGAGTTCGCGGGCGATACCCCGTGGGTGCATTTGGACATTGCGGGCTGTGCGTGGAACGAAGAGAAGAAGCCGTGGATTGCCTACGGACCCTCGGGCGTGGGTGTGCGTTCCATTGTGGAGTGGGTGCGTAGCTATTCCGGAGAATAATGGAAGGCGGCGGCAAGATGGTTTGCAGTGGCCTGCATACTTCGCCTACATCACAGGCGGTGCCTCGATGCCCAGGTAGCCCAGCGCGCGAACCATCTCTCTGCGCGCCACAGCAGCGGTCGCCATCAGCAGAGCGCGACGCGTGGGGTTCATCTCGTTCAGAATGTGATAACGGTGATAGAAGTTGTTAAACTGCTGCGCCAATTGAAACGCGTAGCGCGCCAAATGTGCCGGCTCGGCGGTAGCAATGGACTGCTCGATCAGCGCCGTCAGCCGCCCGGCCAGTAGCCAGGTCTCCCACAGGCTGGTGCCGTCGTCGTTGGCGAGGGCGGATAGGTCAAGATTGGCGACGGCTGCCAGCGCAGCCTCTTCGCTGGTATCGGCCTTGCGAAAGATATTCGCCGCGCGCACGATGGCGTACTGAATGTAGGGCCCGGTCTCGCCCTCGAAGCTAAGCGCATCCTTGAAGTCGAAGGCGATCACCGAGTTGCGTGCGAAGCGCAACATAAAGTAACGCAGTGCCCCGACGGCGATCTGCTTGGCAATCTGTGTGCGCTCCGTCGCTGCCAGCTCCGGGTGACGCGTGTCCACCTCGGCCTGTGCCGCGGCGATCAGCTTGTCCAGAAGGTCGTCCGCCTTCACTCCGTAGCCCTTGCGTCCGCTTACCTCCACGAACGGCCGCGCCTTGTCCTCCTCGGACAGATTGTATCCAAGCTCCGCGGCGCAGCGCGGCGTCATGGCCACCATCTCGTAGCTGAAGTGGGTGTAGTGGTCCGCGGCGTCGTTGAATCCCATCCCGCGCAGCGCCGCGACCACGTTGTTCTGCGGATCGTTCTGCCGCGAGTCGATCAAGTTGTAAATCGCGTCGGCGCGTCCGAAAGTCGGAGCCGAAGGATCGCTCACCCCAGAGGTCGATATCCAGCAGGTGTGCGTGGGATACTCGTGAAATCGCGCGTAGCCGAAGTCCTTGCCCGGCAGCAGGCCAAACTTCCAAAGATGGTATGCGATGTCCTTTCCAACGTAAGTCACCGTCCCGTTGGAGCGCACAATGACCTTGGCGTCTTCATCGGGGCCAGTTGTCTCTTCTGCTTCATTACCTGCGCGGCGCATGACGTAGCAACCTTTGTTCTTGCCTTCGGTCTCCAGGTAGAGCACGCCACGATCCAGCATCAGCGTTCGCGCAGCATCCCAGAAGTGGAGGCTTAGGATCTCGCTCTCGCGGGGCAGAAAATCGTACTCGATGCCAAGACGCTGCATGGTCTCCAGATGGCGGCGGAGCACGGCGGTGGAGATAAGTTCCGCAATGCGCGCCGTATCGTTGCCTCCAACCTCCAGGGCGTGCAGCGTATCCAGGCGAATCTGCTTGCGACGCGCAAGTTCACTGGGCGCTGGCGGCGCCGTGTCATCCATTCCTGTCCCGCCATACCACTGGCTGACTCGTGCATACAGGTCCCAGCAGTAGAAGTCGATGCGCTCACCGCTTTCGAGCAGCGAAGCAAGCAGGGTGCGCGCGGACTCCAGCGTCTTGCCCTCCAGATGCACCAGCCCCACCACTACATCGGCTACCTGCACGCCAGTGTTGTCGATATAGTTCTGCACTCCCACCTGATAGCCGCGCTTGTACTCATCCGGTCGCAGAAGCCGCTGAAACGTGTCGCCCAGGATCGCGTTGCGCAGATGCCCGATGTGCGCTGCCTTGTTGGGATTGATGCTGGTGTGTTCGACCAGGCGAAATCCGTCGCCGCCGATCTCCGCGTGCTGGTCGCGAGCGATAGCGCGAACTGCCGCCGCACGGTCCAGATGAATGTTGAGGTACCCCGCGCCCGCAACCTCGACCGACGCTACTCCCGGTAACGCCTCAGGATTGCTGGCAATCAGCACGTTCAGCTCTGCGGCCAGCTCCGTCGCAATTACGCGTGGGGCCTTGCGCAAGCGCTTGGCCAGCTCAAACGCCACCGGCAGCGCCAGCTCGCCCAGCGCAATGTTCGGCGGCTGCTCTACCGCCAACTGGGCAAGCGTGGTGTCGTATTTGGCAAGCAGGATGGCCTGTATGCGGACCTGAAGCGCGATCTGAATTGTGCGAACCATGCGTGGGATGTCTATCCGGTGATGAAGAGTTGTGCGTACTCTTCAGTGTATCCGTCGAGCAGCGTGGCGGATGCGAATTGCTCAACGCCTGAAGGAGAACTTCTTATGCGCGAAGTAGCTATAGCACGCAATAATCCCGGAGTTGACGATGCCCGCCAGAAACGGCGCATACGCTCGCGTCAGCCCAAGATGGAGAAAGACATTGGTGGCCGTGGGTAGAATGACGAGTCCCACGGGAAAGCTAACACTGTAGACGGCGAAGCAGCGCAGCCACTCCTTAAGGTAGTTACCGTGTGTGTGAAAGACGAAGTGCTTATAGCAGAGGAACGCGATGGTGATGCCAATGGGCGTGGAGACGATGAACGCGATGTCCGCAATCAGCGGCTTGCCGCGCTGGGGAAGCAGGTGGCTGAACAGAATAACGAACGCGGAGTAAATCGCCAACGAACTGACCGTGTTGGAGACGCCAACCATGAGGAAGCGGACGACCTCGCCGGCAGGCAGTGCACGGCGAATGGCCGCGAATGGGCCGTGCGCCCTGGGATCGGGCTCCGATGCGTCCGATGGCACGGAGGCGGATGGAGGAGGGACGGAAGGCATGCAACTCCGATTGTATCTTCGCGCGCGCAAATACCGCAGGTCGGGGTGAAGCGCTATGCAGAGGCCATGCTGTGGGTGACCACCGCAAAGCTCTGGTCCAGCAACTTCAGTGCTTCATCCACATCGCTCTTGGCAATATTCATGGCAGGTGACAGGCGCAGCACATTGTTGTACATCCCACCCTTGCCGATCAGCAGGCCGCGCTCTCGTGTTGCTTCCAGCATCGCGTTGACCAGCGCCGGCGCAGGCTCCTTGGTCACCGGATCGGACACTACTTCCATTGCCTGCATCAGACCCAGGCCGCGCACGTCACCAATGATGGGGTACTTCTTCTGCAGTTCCAACAACCCCTCGCGCAGATAACTGCCCACCACATCGCAGTTATGGATCAGATCGTCCTCCTCGATGAGGTCGATCACCGCCGACGCCGTAACGCTGGCCAGCGGATTGCCGCCGAAGGTGGAGATCGTCGGTCCCCGATACGCGTCCGCAATCTCTGGAGTCGCTACCGTCAGCCCAATCGGGAAACCATTGCCAAGGCTCTTGGCCGCGGTAATGATGTCCGGCTCAACCTCCCAGTGCTCAATGCCGAACCATCCCTTGCCGGTGCGTCCCCAGCCGGTCTGCACCTCGTCGGCGATAAAGTCACCGCCGTACTTCTTGACAATGGAAAACGCCATCTTGAAGTACTCTTTGGGTGGCGTGATGCCACCCCCCACACCCTGGATCGGTTCGGCGATCATTCCCGCAATCGCTCCCACGGTGGATGACTGAATGACTGCCTCGATCTCCTTGGCGCAGGCCACCTCACAGGAGGGGTAGGTTTTGCCCAGCGGGCAGCGGTAGCAGTACGGGTTCATTACATGCACGATGCCCATCTGATAGGAAGCCCTGCGCCACGCCGCGATCCCAGTCAGCGAGCGCGTGACTGCACTCCGCCCCGAGTATCCGTGACGCAAGGCAATAATCTCCATGTTGCCGGTGTGCATCCGTACTGATTCAATGGCCGTCTCATTGGCCTCGGATCCAGAGTTGGTAAAGAAGCTCTTCTCCAGCCGCCCTGGTGTAATGCGCGCAACTGTCTCCGCCAACTCCACCATCGCCTGGTGCGGAAAGAGCGGGGAGGTATGGCCCAGCTTGTCAATCTGAGCTTTCTGCGGCCCCGTGATGCGCGGATTGCAGTGGCCCACGCCAACCGTCACGATGCCGCCAAAGAAATCGAGGTAGCGCTTACCCTCCACGTCCCATACCTGCTGCATCTCGCCGCGCTCCAGCGGCAGTGGATCGGTGTAGTAATTGGCTACAGCCGGATAGATAAATTGCTTCTTCTTGGCATTAATATCTTTACGATCCATGGCAATCTTCTCCGTACCAGCCGGACGCGGATGGGTAAACTATTACTATAACTGCTCTTGTGATCTACTGCTCATCCATCCGGATCAGTCGATAGTCGGCAGGAATTTGAAACAACTTCGGATCGGGTTCGCCCTGGTTTATGTTCTTAACCTCGAAGTCCTGAATCCCGGAGACATGCGGATCGAATCGCTTGGTAACCAGATTGATTTGAAGTTGTGGGGAATACCAAAATTCCTTGATGGTGGGTTCGGCGCGTTGATTGCCTACGACTCCTGCGTTGATGGTTGTCGTCTCGCGCGACCCGAGGACTTCGAGATTTTCTATGGTCTTCCGGCCCAGGTCTTCTCTGGTCACTGAGCCCGTCCCACTGGGTAGGGGGCCCGCCTTGGGCAGAATTGCCGTAGGAGGCGGATAGTATCGGTATACGGTGCAAACTTGCACCGATGGCTGACATATATATAGTTGGTGCTGGTTCGGATACTGATAGTCCAGCTCTGATAGAGGAGTTACCTGCTGGTCGCCATTCGGGGTGAAATAACGCCGCTCCTGGAAGACGCGTCCCGAACTGTCGCGCGCCACAATGCGATGATTTTTGGTGGTCTGCGTGCTCCCGTCAGGAAGTATCCTGGTCCATTCCGTCGCTACGGTCGCGCTGAACGGGGCGTTCGCCACGGAGACAATGTCAATGCTTTGCAACGTCTCATGCGTTCCTCCATCCGGAGCGTGCGTCGGCACCCCCTGTGCCGCCAGCGACCACCCTAAAAAACAGAAGGCAAAAGCAATTGCAACCGGGACGGAGAGCTTATACATGGGCCGCGACCTCAACAGAATCAGTGTGTCACAAGTGGTCGCCACGCTCAATGAATCTTTAGTCAGGAATTCATTCCGTCCGTTCGCCGCACCGTATGGCTGATACTGGTTCGGCTCAACCATCAGTTCCCAGCGCCTCTACAGCGCATCGGGCCGCAACTATTTAGCATGGAGCATGGAACGCTGAGGCGAGGTTGCATAGGCCCCAGCAGATGGAGCGGCAGGCTTTGGCGACATTCGTAGCATCGATCGAACCGCGGGCCGTCTCGTATCCGGCCGAACGCGACACAGCGCTCCACCACCGCGCCTTCCCCCTGCTCCTGGTTAGCGCACTCACACTCTTCGCCGCGACCGTCGATGGCTACCACCCCTACGCCGAGGATGGCGGCCTCTACCTGGCCGGAGTAGAGCATCTGCTCAACCCCTCGCTCTACCATCACGGGTCAGCCTACGTGCTGGAGCCGATGCGCCACTCGTTCTTCGCGCCCACGATTGCAGGGGCTGTGCATCTGACCCACCTTCCCCTGCCCGCCGTTCTTCTTGCGGTATATTTGGCCAGCATCTGGGCAACACTCTTCGCAGCATGGATGCTTGCCTCGCGCTGCTGGACGACACGCGCCGCGCGCACCGGAGCCGTGGCACTGCTGGCCTGCTGGCTCTCGCTGCCTATAGCCGGAACGGCTCTGCTCTTCATGGACCCGTATGCAACCGCTCGCAGCTTTTCCACGCCATGCATGTTGCTGGCTCTGGCCAGCTCGTTTGATATGACCGCGCGTAGCGGTCCGGGCAGGAAGAGACTAAGGCAGCGCGGCTTAGTATTGTGGACCGTCAGCATTGCGTTGGCCGCGGCAATGCATCCGTTGATGGCGGCTTATGCACTCGGTGCAACCCTGATGCTTCTTGCCGTGCGCTCGCCCAATCGCACGCTCAAGCGATACGGACCAGCAGCGCTGGCAGCCTCCGCCCTGGCGCTGGCAGCCTGCCTGCAATCCTTCGCCCAACCCGAATCGGCGGATTACCTCCGCGTCGCCTTGACGCGAACATACTGGTATCCAACCCAGTGGCGCTGGTACGAGTGGTTCGGTCTGGCAGCCCCGCTTATGATCCTCACGATCATTGCCTGGGGAAAGAAAGTACCGCCAACCAATACCCACTCCACGCAAACCGGTGATGCGCGACAGGCGCTTGCTCGTATGGCTATTGCCGTTGGTGCAACCTCCTGCCTCGTCGCTCTCCTGTTCGCTCGCACCACATCCGCTTCGCAGTGGATTGCGCGCTTGCAGCCTCTGCGTGTCTTTCAGATCGTCTATCTGATACTGGCCCTCACGCTGGGCGCGCAACTGGGAGAGCGCCTCCTGCGCCGCAGTACATGGCGATGGGCCACTGCCATGGTGCTGCTCGGTGGAATGATGTTCTTCGCCGAACGCACCGCCTTCCCCAACTCCAATCATCTGGAACTTCCGTGGATTACTCCGCAGAACCGGTGGGTGCAGGCCTTCCTCTGGATCCGCGTCAATACGCCGGCAGACGCGCTCTTCGCACTGGATGCGGACTACATCAACGCGCAGGGAGAAGACGCGCAATGCTTTCGTGCCATAGCCCAGCGCAGCGCGCTGGCGGACTACTCCAAGGACGGCGGCGAGGCATCCATCTCACCTGATCTGGCCGAGGACTGGACGCGTAGCCAGGAGGTACAGCAGTATCTCAGTGCACCGGCAACCAGCGATGCCGAGCGGCTGTCTACACTTCGACCGCTCGGTGTCTCCTGGGTGATGCTCCAAGCCGCCGCTACAACTCGCCTCGACTGCCCCTATAGCAACTCCGCGGTCAAAGTCTGCAAGCTGGGCTGAGACTTTGCCGTCTGCCGGCCAATCGTCCACACCATAGCTGTCTGAGTCCCTTCTCCCC